>CAJUBC010000001.1 GCA_910584545.1 uncultured Muribaculaceae bacterium
TAATATTAAATCTAACTTTAAATTTAGCATTATGAAATTCAGAATGTCGATGATGCTCGCAGCAATGGGTCTGTTCGCTTTCGGACTCAACGCTCAGGAGCATCTGAAGAGTCTTGACAAGAACGGCTTGGACAACACTGTCTCCCCCCGTCAGGACTTTTACAAGCACGTGAACACGAAGTGGATGGAGAACCATCCTCTCTCCCCCGAGTATTCACGCTACGGCTCCTTCAACATCCTGAGCGACTCCAGCGAGCACCGCGTGCGCAGAATCGTGACAGGCCTTGCAGCCACCAATCCCGCCAAGGGAACCGATGCCTACAAGATCGCCAACCTCTACGAGCTCGGCATGGACTCCGTTCGCCGCAACCGCGAAGGCGCAGCTCCCATCAAGAATAAACTTGCTAAAATCGAGAACACCCGTCCCGACGGGATGACCGACCTGTTCCGCTATATGCAACGATACGAGTCGAGTCCTCTTTTCAGCATGGGCTTCCAGGAGGACCTCGGCAACAGCAAGCAGTACGCCATGTATGTGAGCGGCGTGGGCCTCGGCCTCGGTGACAGAGACTACTATCTTCTCAATGACAAGAGCAACCGCGACATCCGCAAGGCCTACACAAAACTGATCGAGAAGCAGATGGAGCTCGCCGGCTATTCCAAGAAGGATGCCCGCCGCATCTCCTCCAACGTGCTTAAGATCGAAACAGCCCTCGCCGACTCCGTATGGACCCGCGAGCAGAGCCGCGACTATTCCAAGCAGTACAACATCCGCACTCTCGACCAGGTGAAGGAACTCTATCCCAACCTTCCCATCAGCGAGATGATAGGTGACCTCGGCATCACGGCTCCCGAGACTGTGATCGTTACCGAGCTCAATACCGTCAAGCAGGCCGACAACCTCATGAAGTCGCTTACAGACCGTGAGAAGAAGGACTACTATCTGTGGGAAGTCGTCAGCGGTGCATCCCCCTATCTGAGCGATGCGTTCGCCGACGCTGACTTCGAGTTCGAGAAAGTGATGAGCGGTGTGCAGCAGCAGCGTCCCCGCTGGAAGAAGGCTCTCGGCAATGTCGACGGCATCATGGGCGAAGGCATAGGCCGTCTCTATGTGGAGAAATATTTCCCCGAGAGCAGCAAGGTCTACATGGAAGGCCTCGTGGAGAATCTCCGCAACGCCCTCGGCAAGCACATCATCCGACTTCCCTGGATGAGCGACGATACCAAGGTTGCCGCCATGAAGAAGCTCAACGCCATCACCGTCAAGATCGGTTATCCCGACAAGTGGAAAGACTACAGCCTCCTCACCGTGGACCCCGCACTCTCCTACTACGACAACATGGACAAGGCCGGCGAATGGGCCCTGGAACGCTACCTCGAGAAGTGGGGCAAACCGGTAGACCGCACCGAATGGGCGATGACTCCGCAGACCGTAAACGCATATTACAACCCCGTCAACAACGAGATCGTATTCCCCGCCGGCATCCTGCAGGCTCCTTTCTATGATCCCGCTTCGAGCGACGCCGAGAACTACGGAGGTATCGGAGTGGTGATCGGCCATGAGCTCACCCACGGTTTCGACGACCAGGGCCGTAACTTCGACGAGGGCGGCAACATGCGCAACTGGTGGACCGAAGAGGACGCGCAGAAATTCAAGGACCTCACCGACGGCCTCGTAGCTCAGTTCAATGAGGTAGAGGTTCTCCCCGGCATCCATGCCAACGGCACCTACACTCTCGGCGAGAACATCGCCGACCAGGGCGGTCTTCGCGTGGCCCACACCGCATGGCTTGACTCCCAGAAGCAGAAAGGCGTGGACATCAATGCCGAGAGCTCCAGGATCGACGGTCTCGACCCCTCGCAGGTGTTCTATATGAACTACGCCAACCTCTGGGCCACAAACATCCGTGACGCCGAGATCGAGCGCCTCACCAAGCTCGACCCCCACTCGCTCGGCGTGAACCGCGTGAACGTCTCGCTCCGCAACATCGCCCCCTTCATAGAAGCCTTCGGCATCAAGGAGGGTGACAAGATGTTCCGCCCCGAAGCAGAGCGAGTGATCATCTGGTAATAACCAACCAATTAAGTATAAAGATCCCGCAGTCCTATCCGGCTGCGGGATTTTTTCATAATATTGCACCTCCGATTGCTGAAATCTCGCTTATTTTTGCTAATTTTGTCCAATGTATCACGCCACCTATCCACAAGACAACTAATCCTTACACATGGACGCTAAAGAAAAGCTTATCATATATCAGACTTTCCCTCGGATAATGACCAACGACTGCGATGCACCGGTGCCTGACGGCACTCTCGCTCAGAACGGAAGCGGAAAACTCAACGACATCACTCCGCGCCTTCTCAGGTCGCTCTCCGAAATGGGAGTGAACTGCATCTGGCTCACCGGGGTGATCGAGATGGCCACCAAGACCGCATTCCCCGGTATTCCGGCAGACAATCCTAATGTGGTCAAGGGGCAGGCCGGTTCTCCATACGCCATAAAGGACTATTACGACGTGGCACCGGCCCTGGCTGTCGACATCGACAACAGGATGACCGAATTCGAGGCGGCTGTGAAACGCATTCATGACGAAGGTCTGAAAGTAATCATAGATTTCGTGCCCAACCACACGGCTCGCGTGTATCATTCCGACTCCGCTCCCATGGGTATCAAGGATTTCGGAGCCGATGACGACATCACCAAGTTCTTCTCTCCCTCCAATAATTATTATTACATCACCAACCAGCAGTTCGCGCCCTCGTTCGACCTTGGAGCCGAAGGGAATTTCCCATATATCGAATTCCCGGCAAAGGCTACCGGCAACGACTGCTATTCGGCTTTCTGCGGCAGAAACGACTGGTACGAGACCGTAAAGCTGAATTACGGCTATGACCCGGGAGACCATACCTGTCACTTCCATCCTATTCCGGACACATGGCTCAAGATGCTGCACATCCTGCGCTTCTGGGCATCGAAAGGAATCGACGGATTCCGTTGCGACATGGTGTTCATGGTTCCGCAGGAATTCTGGCACTGGGCCATCCCGCAGGTGAAAAACGACTATCCGCATCTGATTTTCATCGGCGAGATATATGATGTGAACCTATACCGCACATTCCTCGACTATTGCGGATTCGACTACCTCTACGACAAGGTCAATCTCTACGATACACTCGTCGGCATAGAACGACACAATCTGTCGGCGGCGAAGCTGACCGAGTGCTGGCAGCGCATCGACGGTATCGGCGACTCCATGCTCAACTTTCTCGAAAATCACGACGAGGTCCGCTTCGGCTCGAAGGAATTCGCCTCCAATCCTGCAAAAGCACTACCGTTCCTTGTGACATCATCCATGATGAGCACGGGGCCCTTCATGATCTATTACGGTCAGGAACTCGGAGAGATGGCCGGCGACAACGAGGGTTTCGCCGGCGACAACAACCGGAGCACGATATTCGATTACTGGAGCTACTCCACGCTGCGAAGATGGTGGAACCACGGCAAATGCAACGTCCTGAGACTCACGACACAGGAAAGATGGTTGCGCGGGCTCTACACACGCGTACTCAAACTCTGCAACGAGCGGGAGTCCATCCGGGAGGGGGCGTTCTTCGACCTGATGTACGTGAATCTCCGCAACAACCACTTCAACCCTCACCGACAGTATGCGTTCATCAGATATACGGACAGAGAGGCATTGCTGATAATAGTGAACTTCGGCGAGATGCCGACACAGGCCGACGTGTTGATTCCTGACCTGGCATTCGACATGGCAGGTCTCGCCGAAGGGAAACAGTGCGCGACCGATCTCGTGTGGGGCAAGAAAATATCCTGGTCCACGGAACGCAACGGCATATCATCCTTTGAGATAGGAGGTTACGATGCCGTTATTGTGCCGCTTAAAAAAATTGGTTTAAAAACATCAAGAAAAAAAGTCATAAATAAGAAATAATTCTTAATTTTGCGTAAAAATTAGAACCTATACGTCATGAACAACACTCTACCGCCCATCAAAGTATTTGCAGGCACGGCTTCCGAATATCTCGGGAAAAGCATCTGCAAGGAGTTAGGAATCGAGCTTGGAAAAATGAAACGCGATGTATTTGCCGACGGCGAATTCGAGGTTTCATTCGAGGAGTCAATACGTGGAAGCGAAGTCTATCTGGTGCAGTCAACGTTCAACAGCAGCCAGAACCTCATGGAGCTTCTGCTGATGATTGATGCCGCCAAGCGCGCGTCGGCCGGAAGCATCAACGCAGTAGTGCCCTATTTCGGCTGGGCCCGTCAGGACCGCAAAGACAAACCGAGAGTCTCGATCGCAGCCAAACTTGTGGCAGACCTCCTCAGCGTGGCCGGAATCAACCGACTGGTCACCATGGATCTCCACGCCGACCAGATCCAGGGATTCTTCAACGTGCCCGTCGACCATCTCTACGCTTCCTCGATCTTCATTCCATACATCGAGAGCCTCAAGCTTAAGGACATGGTAATCGCATCCCCCGATGTCGGCGGCGCCAAGCGTGCCAATTCCTACGCCAAGTACTTCGACGTGCCCCTCGTGCTCTGCCACAAGACACGCGCAAAGGCAAACGTGGTCGAGACAATGACGGTGATCGGAGATGTCACAAACAAAAATGTGATACTCATTGACGATATAGTGGACACCGCAGGAACCATCACCAAGGCAGCCGATCTTCTACTTGCCAACGGAGCCAAGTCGGTACGCGCCCTCGCAAGCCATCCGGTGATGAGCGACCCGGCTACAGAGAGAGTGAAGGAAAGCGGACTGGAGGAAATCATCTTCACCGATTCCATCCCGTACGGCAAGGACAACCCCAAAGCCACCATACTTCCCGTGGCCAAGCTCTTCGCCGACACCATCCGCCGCATCCACAACAACCAGTCAATCTCCTCTCAGTACCTCTTCAAATAGGAAACATTTCTTTATATTTCATGTGAGAGTTGAATCGCCCGGCTACAGTAACTTACAGCCGGGCGGTTTTTATTGTTGACAACGCTGATTTACGGATACATCCTGGATGTCAGTTAAGGTGGAAGCGGTAGCCGAAGTTAAGCATCACGCCGCCGTTTGTCATGGCAAAGCCGCCGTCGAGGTTCAGGAAACCAACCCTGCCTTCGAAACCGAACACGAAATTCCTCACATCGAAATCGAGATGCGCGTTCAATCCGACATCGTAACGGTTCATTCCTTCGAACAGCTCTATGGTCTTTTGCTCCGGAGGAGTAAGGTCATAGTTCACGAAGTTGATTTTCCCGTCGATGCCGCATGACACGTATGGTCCTACAAGAATCTGACAGTCTACACGCCGGGTACACGCGAACCTGAAACCGGCGTACATCGGAATATCGAGATATGACTGCTCGGTCCTGCCGACAAGTCCCATACCCTGCTCCATTGCCGTGACGTTGTTGAGGATGCTAAGGTAAAGGTAACGGGCCCCGAAACCGAGAGTCCAGCCATTTTCATAGACATAGCATGTGCGTAGACCTGCATTCCATGAGAATCCCGGATCCGTCAGAGGCACGGCATCGCTGTGCGAAAGCCAGGTTGAGAACCCGAAACCGGCAGTGACCACCATATCCCACTTCCTCTCCCATTCATACAGGCGAGCGGCATTGGAGTCTCTGTCCTTGTCAAGCTTCTCAAGCAATTCCGCATGTCTACGCTCTTTCTCCTCTTTCTCCGCCGCACGCTTGCGCGCGTGTGCCGCCATAGGAACGGCAAGGCACAACAGAACGGTTATAAATATCGCTGCTATAGCACTTTTCATATCACAAAATTAAACAAACTATAAATAAACTGCAATTTTTTCCAAAAATATATCACTTAGCCTGTAATTTTTCTTAGGTCCGCGCGTCTAACATTATGTCCAAATCAATCGGACAAGAAAAATATCAAGAAATATGTATAAACGATTCCAGAATAAAGTCTTTTACGGTAATGGAAAAATATGCGCCGAAGTGTATCAAAATGTGGCTGTATTATTTGCACATTACCGCGAAAAAGGCTAAATTTGCTGAGAAATGAACTATAAAACTTAAATCTATGATTCCATGAGCCGGGAACCTTCCGGAGACCGGCATTACTTTCTTACAGAACGAACAACTGGATAATTAAAACAATTAATATAACCCCTTTTTAATCAAACAGAATATGATTAAGAAAATCTTCAGCATGGTGATGTTGTTCCTGGCAACACTGTGCGCCCAGGCCCAGACGCCGATGCCCCTGAACCCTCAGGTGCGCCACGGCAAGCTTGACAACGGCCTGAACTATTACATCCTCCACAACGCGGAGCCTAAACAGCGTGCCAACTTCTACATCGCCCAGAAGGTAGGTTCCACACTGGAGACACCCGAGCAGCTCGGTCTCGCCCACTTCCTCGAGCACATGGCATTCAACGGCACCAAGAACTATCCCGGCAAAAACATGCTCAATTACCTGCAGAGCAAAGGTATCCGCTTCGGAGCCGACATCAACGCCTACACGTCGTTCGACGAGACAGTCTACAACATCGACAATGTCCCCACCACCGACAAGGCACTTATGGACAGCGTGCTCCTCGCCATCTACGACTGGAGCTGCAACATTCTTCTCGAAGAGGATGAGATCAATGCGGAGCGCGGTGTGATCGAAGAGGAATGGCGCTCACGCAACAATGCCAACAGCCGCATGCTCGAGACCATTCTCCCCATCATCTACAAGGAATACCAGTACCAGCAGACCCCTATCGGCAAGATGGAGGTCGTGCGCAACTTCAAGCCTGAAGTGCTCCGCGCATATTATAAGAAATGGTATCGTCCCGACCAGCAGGGTATCGTCATCGTCGGCGATTTCGATGTAGACGAGATGGAGGCCAAGGTCAAGAAACTGTTCAGCACCGTCGTAATGCCCAAGGACGCGGCAGAACGTACCTATCCCACTGTAAGCGACAACGAGAAACCCATCTACGCTTATTTCACCGACAAGGAGCTTCAGTTCCCGATGGTGATGGTGATGCTCAAGATGGAGAAGATTCCGTTCGAGATGCGCAACACCATGGAAGGCTACATGCAGACAGCCATCGTGGAGAACCTCGTGTCGACAATGATCAACAACCGACTGAACGATTTCAGCAAGAAGCCTGAATGCAATTACGCATATTCAGCAGTATCATTCGGCGACTTCCTCGTATCTAAGACCAAAGGAGCCCTCGACATCACCATCATCGCCAAGGATGACGTGAAGAAAGCATACAGCGACGCTCTCGGAATCGTGGCCCAGGCGCTGAAGACCGGATTCATGGAATCGGAACTCGTTCGCGCCCGCGACGAGATGCTCGCAAACTATGAGAAAGCTTACAACGAACGCAACAACACCAAGACAGAGAATCTCGCCCGCGAGATCATCCGTCACTTCGTAGACAACGAACCCGCCCCCGGTATAGAGAAAGAGTATGAGATCGCAAAGCAGATTCTCCCGGCTATTCCCGTCCAGGCCTTAAACCAGATGCTCCCGCAGCTTCTCACCAAAGAGAACCAGGTGATCGTGGTTACCGAGCCCACAAAGGACGGTATGGTAAAGATGGAAGAGGCCGATGTAATCAACGACATCCAGAATATCTGGAACGCCGACTACGAGGCTTACGTTGATGAGGTCATCACTGATCCGCTGATCGCCAAACTTCCCGCTCCCGGCAAGATCACAGCCACCAAAGAGGGCAAATACGGCACTACAGAGTTCACGCTCTCCAACGGCGCACGCGTAATAGTCAAGCCCACCGACTTCAAGCAGGACGAGGTGGTAATGACAGCATACCGCGACGGTGGAAAGCGCAGCTATCCCGCATCGCAGGCAGCCAACATCGCCCTCATCGAGGACGTTTACAATCTCGCCAAGATGGGTCCGTTCGACCACACCAAGCTTGAGAAATATCTCGCAGGCAAGAAGGTAAGCCTCAGCTATTCCGTAGGAAACACAGCTGACATCCTCGAAGGAAACTCCACTGTAAAGGATCTGCCCACATTCATGGAGCTCGTTTACTCTTCCTTCACTCAGCTCGGAGCTGACGCCGAGGCCTACAACACAGAGATCGGCAAGATCCGCTCCCTGATGGCAAATCAGGAGAAAGACGCCAACTACGTGTTCAGCAAACATATCAAATCGGCCACCTACGGCAACAACCCGATGTTCCAGGCAGTAGGCGTTAGCACTCTTGACGCGGCCAACTACGACCAGATGATCGACCTGCTCCACAAGAGCCTCGCCAATGCCGCCGACTACACGTTCATCTTCACCGGCAACGTTGACCTCAACACATTCAAGCCCCTCATGGAGCAGTACATCGCGACTCTTCCCTCCACAGGCAAGAAAAGCGCGGCTCCCAAGCAGGTGACCGATATCAAGCAGGTGACGGGCCAGGTAGCCGACAAGTTCCCCTACCCGATGAAGACTCCATCCGTGATGGTCTGCAACTCTTACTCCGACACCAACGTCGCATACAATCCGAAGAACAGCGTGATGATCGACCTTCTCGGCGACGCGCTCTCGAATGTGTTCACCGAGACTCTCCGCGAGGAAGAGGGCGGCACATACAGTCCGTACGCCTACGCAAGACTGAACCCCTACACCGGTCAGTGGGCACTCGTATATGTATTCCAGACCAACAAGGATATGCAGCAGAAACTTGAGAAGCGCGCCAACGACGAGCTGATGAAACTTCTCAAGGAAGGTATCAAGGAAGACAACTTCCAGAAAGTGAAAGGCGCGGCTCTGAGCCAGTACGACATCAATGTCCGCACTAACGCATACTGGGACAGCGAGCTGATGATGCTTGACCGCGGCATCGACGACATCACAGGCGCCCGCGAGGCTATCGCAGACCTCACGCTCGCCGAAATGAACGCATTCCTCAAGAACCTATACAACGGCAAGAACCGCATCCAGGTTGTTCTTGAAGGAACAGAGGAGAAATAAGCATCTGCAATCAGCAGATATATCATGATTTCGGAAGGCCGGGACTTGGGTCCCGGCCTTCTCTTTTGGAATTTTCCCTATTAATTCTTATATTTGCAAGATAAAAACAGCCTCCGGGCGTGTTATAAGTGATAGATAATAGTAACCAAATATAAAGACAATGGCTAATAAAAGAGAATTCAAGAAGTATGTCGACGCAGTAGGCGCATCCGTAATTGACGAGATGATCGCCGTGTATTACAACGTAGAGAAGGCCGACAAGGACAAGATAGCCGAGGCGATGGAGAAGGTGCTCTTCGCGATAGGGCGTGCAAAGAGCAACTCCAACGTGACTTTCGACCGAGGTGAGAAAGCGTTCGCCGACAAGAAAGAGTACGTGACGGCAAAGAAGGGCTTCTACAAATCACTGTTCGACAAGATCTTCACTGAATTCGACGAGGAGACCGGCGCAGCTCTCAAGGAATTCAACGCCGCCATTCCCGAGGAAGTGAAGAAGATGAACAAGGAACTGGCAAACGCATAAGGACATGGCATCCGACCCACATAATAAGTTGAATTTCTGGGGCCGCATCCTGCATTGGGCCGGATGGTCCGTAAGTGTGAAGGCCCCGAGGCGCGACAAATGCGTGATCTGCGTGGCTCCCCACACTTCCAACTGGGATTTCGTGCTCGGCTATCTCGCGTGGCTGTCGGTGGGGAGGAAAGCCAACTTCGTGATGAAAAAGGCATGGTTCGTTTTCCCTCTGAATCTCTTTTTCCGGGCATTGGGTGGAATTCCGGTATCGCGGCATGGTTCAGGAGGAAAACTGACGGCATCTCTCGAGGAGAAATTCCGCACCGAACCATACATAAACCTTGCCATCACTCCCGAGGGGACACGCCGTGGCACAGCGCGCTGGCATACCGGTTTCCTACGTATCGCCCACGACGCCAACGTGCCCATACAGCTCGGAATAATCGACTATGCGAACAAACACATATCGGTCGATAAGGAATTCACTCCAACCGGCGATCTCGAGACAGACATGACTGCTGTGAAGAAATTCTACAGCGGCTGCAGGAATGCCGCGAAATATCCCGGCAAATTCATAACCGACTGATAATACGCCGCACGAATGAACGATCTGAAAATATGTCTCTTCCCCATGGAAATCGCATGGGGAGACAAAGAGAGGAACATCGAGACCCTCCGCAGGGTAATCGCACGGGTGCATCCGGAGACGGATCTGCTGATACTGCCCGAGACATTCTCCACCGGATTTCCCGTTGGAAAGGATAAGGAGGAGGTCCGCCCGCTTGCCGAACGCAACAGCGGACAGACCGTCGACATCCTGAAGGAACTGGCCAGCGAGCATCACCTCGCCATCGCGGGAAGCTTCATTGCCGATTCCGGAGGCTCGCTCTACAACCGCGCGTTCTTTATCGAGCCATCGGGAGAGGAGACTTTCGAGGACAAACACCATCTCTTCACGATGGCCGGCGAGAACAAAGTGTTCTCGCGTGGCTACGATCGCCTCGCGGTCCGCTATCGCGGCTGGAATCTGGCGATGATTGTCTGTTACGACATCCGGTTTCCGGTCTGGTGCCGCAATGTCGACAACCAGTACGACGCCCTGATAGCGGTGGCCAACTGGCCGGAGGTTCGTGTAGGCGCGTGGCGCGCCCTCGTTCCGGCAAGAGCCATCGAGAACGAGGCATACGTCTGCGCCGTGGACTGCCGGGGAACCGACGACAAAGGCTTCCGCTACGACGGAGCCTCGATGGTATCGGATTTCAAGGGGAAAGAGATTTCAGTATCGATTCCGGCCGAAGATGGCAGCGAGGACCCTGACGGACTTCTCTACGCCACCCTGAGCCGCGAGAAGCTCGATGCCTTCCGCGCCAAATTCCCCGCCTGGCGCGATGCCGACCCCTTCCGCCTGCTGTAGCATCCGGACTCCCCCGTCATTTCAACAGGAATATTACCTTTGCAAAGTCATAGTGCTTCTGGAGACTTTAGTCGTTCCATTTAGCACTCTAAAAAAAGGTATAGTCGAGGCTACCACTTAGTCGGATAGCCTCGCTTCCTTTATATATCCTATATATCTCGGCATGACGCCCCCCTAAGGGGGTAAAAAAGAAAAGCCACTCCTCTCTCCTTCCGAGTGAAATCTGCGTTCAGTTCGAAGGCCATCATGGTCAACATCCAGAACATCGAGAACCGCAAAGATCTGAGAAAGAAGTACGACTCTCGATACCAAACCCTACTCAACTGGTGCAGTAATTGATACAATGAAAATTTTTCTGCAGGATATGTGTTTGAGATTGACAATAAACAGATTGCAGGTTTGCGGTCGAAAAATTTGACCGCAAACAGCAAAAGCTTTGTAGTCCCTGCGGATTTGTAACCCGCAGGCCTCGATATGTCTGCTTTGTTGTGGGTTTCAAGACCACAACGACTGCTAAACTGTTCTCTCTGGTGCCATCTGTCACAAAAAAACTCGATATAAAAGTAAACGGATAACAGAGATGTGCCACTGATAAATATTTACTTCGCCGCAGAAAACGATTCAACGACAAAGTAATCATGACCTATATAGAGTTGATCACCGAGTTCTGGAGACAGGACGGTTTCAAGCCATTCAACGATGTCGACACCAGATTCTACTTCCTTCTGTTGAACGAGTGTAACATCAGGAACTGGCTTAACCCTTTGGAATTGCAAACGCAGTAACTGGAAGCCATGCTTCGGATCAAGCGTAGGGCAATCGGAGAAACGCGCAACAGATTGAAGCAACGAGGACTGATTGATTTTGTGGCAAAGCCAAACAATCCCACCATCTATCTGATCAACAATGTCGAGGTCTGCAACGACACCCTGATTCAATTGTTTCCCGGGAGAAACGATATGGGTACAATTGGGAAACAATCAGGGTACATTCAAGAAACAGTCGGGAAACATACATTAAAAGACTTAAAGACAGAAGACTTAAAAGAAAAATCCCCTAAAGGGGATAAAAAGAAAACCCTCTCTCCCTCCGAGTTGATTTCTGAATACCGGAAAGAGAGCGATAACGACAGCTATCTCAAGTTCCTCGACTGGATAGAGGATGCCGCGCCCTACGTGGCCCGCAACATCAAACCTCAACTCCCTATACCGAACCCTCCTGAACTGGTGCAGGAACGGCTACAACGACTGACAACCGCGCTAAGCGGATTCCTATGCATCCCAATCACTTGACCTACGCCCCGATATGAGAAACCTTCTTGCCGAATTTTCTTATATTTCCAAACATATTTCATTGTTATATTGGGAATAATGATTATATTTGCAAATAACATTAAGAATTATCAAATGCCGGCAAACAATAGAGTTAACCACAATATTGAATGTTGACAATTGTGAACTCTTAACAGGCAATCTATGAATCAAGCTCAATATAGCAAACTGTTCTCGTTCCTTTGGAACATCGCAAATGATGTCCTCGTTCATGCCTTCAATAAGGGCGACTACAAGGACATCATCATGCCGATGCTCGTTCTCCGACGCATCGACGTGCTGCTCGAACCGACCAAAGCGAAGGTGCTTGAACGCAAGGCACAGCTCGACAAGTACGGCATCGCCAATCAGGATCAGGCGTTATGTATGGTTAGCGGCTTTCCGTTCTACAATACATCGCGATTTACGCTCAAGACACTTATTAACGAGACAGACCCACAGCGATTAAAACAGAATTTCATCGACTATATCAACGGTTATAGCGAAGATGTTCTTGACATTCTCGATAAGCTGCGACTCCGCACTCAGATAGATTTCCTCACGGAAACCGGGCGACTTGGTTCTCTTATTCAGAAATTCACCGACTCAACAATCAATCTCTCCATTAAGCCGGTGGTCGATGACGAGGGCAACGAGATACTCCCTGCGCTCGACAACCATACAATGGGTACGGTGTTCGAGGAACTGCTTCGCAAGTTCAACGAAGAAAACAATGTTACCGAGGCCGGAGAACACTTTACGCCGCGTGACTACGTCAAGCTGCTTGCCGACCTCGCTGTGCTTCCTGTTAAGCATCAACTCTCGGACGGCACTCCCTACGGCATCTATGACGGCGCCTGTGGCACCGGTGGAATCCTCTCGATTGCGCAAGAGCGCATCAACGAGTTCTTCCCTAAATCCAATATCAGCCTATATGGGCAGGAGATTCAAGCTAACACTTTCGCAACCTGCAAGGCTGACATGATGATTTCAGGTGTGCTCCCACGCACAACATACTCACTCCATGGTAACGTCCGTAAATACATCGCTTTCGGTTCTACTATCAGCGAGGACGGACACCCCGGAGAGACCTACGATTTTTGCATCTCCAATCCTCCCTTCGGTACTCCTTGGAAGGAGGATTTATACCACAAGGGCCTTACCGACAAGGAAAAGAAAAAATTCAACGACGCTCGCTTCAACCTCGAATATGACGGTGACGGCGACTACTCCTTCATTCCGGATATTGGCGACTGCCAGATGCTGTTCCTCGCCAATAATGTGAGCCGAATGAAAGATACGCCGCTTGGTACTCGCATTGTTGAAATCCATAATGGGTCATCGCTCTTTACAGGCAAAGCAGGAGGAGGCGAAAGCAACCTCCGCCGTTATATCATAGAGAACGACCTTCTCGAAGCCATCATAGCCCTGCCTGAAAAAATGTTTTATAACACAGGTATAGGCACCTATGTTTGGGTTGTAACCAACCGCAAAGCTCCAAATCGTCGCGGTAAAGTTCAGCTTATCAATGCTACGGAATTTAAGTCGCCCCTCCGCAAGAACCTCGGAGAAAAGAACTGTGAGCTGTCAGACGATGACCGCACCCGAATTCTGGAACTGCTGATGAATTTCGAGGAAACTCCCGAAAGCAAAATCTTCGACAACGAAGAATTTGGCTATTGGGAAGTGCCTGTCCTTCGCCCGAAGCGTGACAAAGACGGCAACCTCGTTTATAAGAAAGCCAAGAAAGGGCAAGAGCCCGAAATCGAATACGCCAAGAACCGTAATGAGAGTGAACGAGTACCGCTCACTTATCCCGGAGGTGTCGAGGCATTCTACGAGAACGAAGTAGCACCTTATGACTCTGAGGCTCGCTTTGGCGAGCCTGTTCTGGGCTATGAGCTTTCGTTTACCAAATATTTCTATAAGCCGGTTGAACTGCGACCACTCGCTGATATTCGCGCCGACATACGCGATATTGAAGCTCGCACCGCAGGTATGTTAGACCAAATCCTCGATTGACGTATGGAACGCTACGGATCATATAAGCCAAGCGGCATGTCGTGGATTGGAGAAATACCGAGCCATTGGGACATTTTATATCTTTTCCAAGTTGCAAAAGAACATAATTTATCAAACAAAGAAGTTCATCACCAAAATCTTCTTTCTTTGAGCTATGGCAAAATCATTCGTAAGGACATCAATAAAACTGAGGGATTATTGCCGTCCTCTTTCGACACTTATCAAATTGTAGAACCCGGCAATATCGTTATGCGCCTGACGGACCTTCAAAACGACCATAAAAGTTTGCGCGTAGGGTTGGTTAATGAAGAGGGCATAATTACATCCGCATATGTTGCAATGGAAGTTTCGAAGACAATTAATCCGGACTTTTTTTATTTAATGCTTCATTCCTTCGATATAAAAAAAGTATTCTATTCTATGGGGGGAGGCTTACGCCAAAACCTAAATTATGACGGACTTAGAAAACTTAGTATTCCTATTCCTCCGCTCGACGAACAGAAGAAAATCGTCGAATTTCTTTCAACTAAAACTTCACAGATAGATGCGCAACAGAGAGAGAGAGAGAGAGTTACGGCTGCTTGACGAACTAAAACAGTCTGAAATCGCCAACGTCGTCACTCGTGGTCTTAACCCCGATGTGCCGATGAAAGATAGCGGTATTCCTTGGATTGGTCAGATGCCTGCTCATTGGGATATTCAAAGACTTGGTTCTTTGTTCCATGACCGAATCAGCTTAAATGCTGATTATAAATTCAATCGTGCCTATAAATTCAATTACGGCACGCTTGTTCCTAAAGAAGAAACTGGTGATGTTGCTGATCTGAAAGACACTTACATTAAATATTCAGTCCTACAACAAAATGATATAGTCATTAATGGATTAAACCTGAACTATGACTTTGTCTCAAAGCGTGTGGCAATTTCGCCTACTGATTGTATCATCACCTCTGCATATTTAGTGTTAAGGCCTTATAACAATACATATTCTGAATATTTTCTGCAACTGTTCAAAGCAATGGATAGTCAGAAGCTATTCCACGGCATGGGAACTGGAATACGTCTTACACTTTCATTTAACGAACTTAAATCTCAATATCTTCCTATTCCTCCCATCGAGGAACAGAAAGCGATAGTGGATTATATACAGCAGAAAAACTCTGCCATCGACGAAATGATTGCCAACCTCCGAGCCGAGATTGACTTCCTTATCGAGTACAAACAACGCCTTATTGCCGACGTGGTGACAGGGCAAATAAAAGTTGACTAGCAGCCCTATGACCGATATTATAAATCAAGATAACGAACGCAAACTGATATTAGATATAAAGAAACTGCTCAACGAAGCCCGTCGGCGTTCGTATGCAGTGATTAATACCGTATTAGTTCGCACTAATTGGGAGATAGGAAGAATGATTGTAGAGGCGCAGGGCGGCGAAGAACGTGCCACCTACGGCGACGGTCTTCTCAAACGTATATCCAAAGAGCTTACCAAGGAATATGGTCGGGGGTATTCCACCGGCAACCTCCGGTATATGAGGCAGTTTTATATTGCTTTCCCAATTTGTCACACAGTGTGTGACAAATTGAGTTGGTCACATTATCGCCTGCTATTAAAGGTGACAAATCCACGGGCTCGCAATTATTATGCCGATGAAGCCGCCAAAGCATCATGGAGTGTGCGCCAACTCGAACGGCAGATATGTACCCAATATTATGAACGTCTGCTCTCAACCCATCGTGACGAAACCGAGATACAGGATTTGATTGACCGAAACCTTCCGGCAAAACCCGAAACTTTCGATCCCCTCACTCTTGTTCATGACCCTTTCGTTCTCGAATTTTTGGGAGCGAAAGAGGATTCTGAATGGAATGAGAGCGAATTGGAGTCGGCTCTAATATCTCATCTTAAAGAGTTCCTCCTTGAATTAGGACGTGGTTTTGCCTTTATGGGCAGGCAAAAGTGCATCACTATAGACGGCCAGCATTTTTACCCCGATTTGGTGTTTTACAACGCTTTGACTAAAAGTTATGTCATTATTGACCTCAAAATGGGTACGGCAAATTACAGCGATGTCGGGCAGATGCAGCTCTACGTCAATTATTACAACATGGAGGTTTGTCAACCCGATGATAATCCGACTGTCGGCATTATCTTATGTGCGAATAAGAATGACTCCGTGATAAAATATACTTTGGGCGACCGGAAGGACATCGGCGTTTTTCAGGCAAAATACGACCTTGTAATGCCCACGGAAGATGAACTTCGCCGAGAGATAGAAATTACACGGGAAAAATTCAAACTCATTCACGGAAAGGAGGATTGATATGGCAGTAAATACTACTGAAAAAGGGCTCGAAGATATTATCGTTGACCATCTGCGCGACGTCAATGGTTACAATCAGGGCGCAAGCTCCGAATATAATAAAACATACGCATTGCTTCCTAACCGCGTCGAGGCATTCATTCGCATGACCCAGCCCGAGAAGGCAGAGGAACTGCGTGTATTTGATACACCCTCGGAACGCAACAAATTTTTCGCTCGCCTTCGAGATGAAATCACGAAACGCGGCGTGACCGATGTGCTGCGTAAGGGCTTCCGATACATCACTTTGCACTTCGACCTTTACTATGTTTTGCCGAGCGAACTTAATCCAACGGCAAAGCAATTGTATGAAGCCAACGACTTTACCGTAATTCGTCAGCTTCATTATAGCCCGACTGATACAATGCTGTCTATCGACATAGCATTGTTCATCAACGGTCTCCCGGTTGTGACTATGGAATTAAAGAACCACTTCACGGGTCAGACGGTCGAGAACGCTAAAGCGCAGTATCAGAACGACCGCGACCCGAAAGACCTGCTTTTCAAACCCAAACGCTGTGCCGTGCATCTCGCCGTCGATGACACTGACATAGCCATGTGCTCGATGCTCGCAGGAAAAAGCAGTTGGTTCTTACCGTTCAATAAAGGCAATAACGGCGGCAAGGGAAACCCTGTCAATCCTAACGGCCTGAAGACCGCCTATCTTTGGGAGGAGATCCTGACAAAGAAAAGTCTGAGCAACATCCTTGAAGATTTCGCACAAGTTATCGAAGAAAAGGACGAAAAAACAGGCAAAACCAAAACTAAAGTTATTTGGCCTCGCTATCATCAGCTCGACGTTGTTCGCCGACTTCTTAAGGAAACCAAGGAGAAAGGTGTGGGACACAGCTTTCTCATTCAACATTCAGCAGGATCAGGCAAATCCAACTCTATTACCTGGCTTGCCTATCAGCTTGTCGGGCTCTTGAAAAACAACGAGCCGGTTGTTGACAGCGTCATTGTCGTTACCGACCGCGTCAACCTCGACAAGCAGATTCGTGACAACATCCGCTCATTCCAGAAACTCTCTAATGTTGTCGCATGGGCTGACAGCAGCGAAACTCTTGCGTCCGCTCTGAAAGGGGGAAAGAAAATCATCATCACGATTGTTCACAAGTTCCCCTACATTCTCGATGCCATCGGGTCCTCGTTGAAAAGCAATCGTTTCGCTATCATCATTGACGAGGCACATAGCTCGCAGAACGGCTCGATGTCGGCGAAAATGAATATCGGTGTCAGTGGTAACGCCTCCGAGGACGACGAAGACCTCGAAGACAAAATCACCAAAATAGTTGAAGGCCGTAAGATGGCGTCCAATGCCAACTATTATGCCTTTACCGCAACACCGAAAAACAAGACCCTCGAAATGTTCGGTACGCCATTGGCTCCCGATGCCGATGGTAACATTCCTCACGTTCCTTTCCACGTCTATTCCATGAAGCAAGCCATCGAGGAAGGCTTCATCATGGACGTGTTGCAGAACTATACTCCTTATCAGAGCTACTATAAGGTAGTCCGGGCTATCGAGGAAGACCCCGAATTTGACAAAAAACAGGCAGCTTCCAAAATTCGAGCCTGGGTTGAAGCTCAACCCGAAACCATCGATGCCAAAGCGCGTATTATAGTTGAACACTTCCATGAGAACGTAATCAACAAAGGCAAAGTCGGAGGTCAGGCTCGTGCAATGGTAGTTACGTCGAGCATTCTTCGTGCTATCGACTTTTACTACGCCATCTCTGAAAAGCTGCGTCAGCGCAATAGCCCCTTTAAAGCAATAGTCGCTTTTTCTGGAGATAAGGAATACAATGGCCGACAAGTTAATGAAGCGGCAATTAACGGCTTCCCCTCGTCCGAGATTGAAGCTCGCATGGGGCAAGACCCTTACCGCATCTTAATCGTTGCCGACAAGTTCCAGACCGGCTACGACCAGCCCTTACTCCATACAATATATGTCGATAAGGTGCTGAGCGACGTTAAAGCGGTTCAGACTCTTTCACGTCTCAATCGTTGCCACCCGAAGAAACGAGATACTTTCGTCCTCGACTTCGCGGGCAATACGCAGCTCGTAGCCGAAGCCTTCCAAAAATACTACAAGGCGACAAACCTTAACCGCGAAACCGACCCCAACAAGCTCAATGATCTGCTCGCCAAAATTGAAGAATATAACATCTTCACTATGGACGAAGTCGAGGAAATTAACCGCATCTTCCTTTCAGAAGATGACCGTACTATGCTCGACCCGATTCTTGACACAGCAGTAGAGCGCTTTAAGGGCCTTGACGATGACGGAAAGATTGACTGCAAGAGCGCAATCAAGGGCTATAACCGAATTTATCCGTTCCTCGCTGCGGTCATTCCTCATAGCACCAAGTATTGGGAGAAGATGTATATATACCTTCATCTTCTCGCCTCCAAACTTCCTCGCATACCGCGTGAGGATTGGACCGAGGGGTTGATTGATGCTATCGACTTCGACCAATACCGATCTATCAAGCAAGCCGAAGCTCAGTTTGAAATGGTGAATGAAGACTCCGGAATTGACCCCGTTCCAGTCGGAGGTGGCGGTTCTACATCTGACCCCGACTTCGCTAAACTCTCCAATATTCTGGAAGAGTTCAATGCCACTTTCGGAAGCATCGAATGGGAGCATCCGGAAGAAGCCATCGAGCAGATCCGTCAGTTGCCGGAACGTCTCGCTGCCAATGAAAACTTCTCTAATGCTGTTCGCCGTAGCGACGAACAAAATGCTGAAATTGAGTCAAACAACGCTTTGTTCCAAATCGTTGTCGAGCTATTGAGCGAAAAAACAGAGTTCGCTCGCAACTATCTCGACAATCCTCAATTCCAGGCTTTCATCAACCAGAAAGTATTTAATAAAGCCTACACTCAGGCCCTAAAGAGCTATCCGATTATTGAAAGCCTCGACCCTACAAGGATAGCCGCAGAATCGTAATACCATTATGAATACTGTTTATTTAATAGGGAACGGATTTGATAGGAACTTGGGATTGAAGATATTTCAAACCAAGACTTAATAGATCAGATTATCAAAACTTACGACAAAACAATGTTTAAGTATGCGGTTGCCGAGAAGTCCTCGGATTAAAAAATTAAATGTGGTATACGAAAACAGATATACGGAGTTTAAGTAGTATCTTGCTTCCATGGAGCCGGGAGTGGAGAGACGGGCGCGTAACTTGGTCGATGGCTATCAAGTTGCAGGTTGCCAATAGATGAATTATGTTATATGAGCGAATTTGACGAGTATATAGTTCACGAGGAGCCGGGACAGAGGGATAAGGCCAGTGCTTGGCAGATGGCTATCGGGTTGCAGGATGTGGATGGGTTGAAGCCGTCGAAGTTTTTGCTTCAACAGGTTAAGGCGAATATCGAGGGTAAGATTTCAAAGTCCCGCACTCTGCATATCCGTTGGAATGAGCCATTGCGACAGAGAGTCGATTCGGAAGAAGCTAAACGCCAGAATGACGTTTTGGAAACATCATTGTCGTTTACACATTCCGCTAATGAATTTGTCATAACGATTCCTCGCAAGAACAGGCAAGCTACTGACCAAGCTGCCTGAAAACTGACCAAGTCTTTGCAAAAGCGACCAACCTCACTCAAAAAGGTGACCAAGCTATCCCGAATACGACCAAGCTCACTCGAAAAAGTGACCAAGCTGTCGATCAGGTTGCTCTAAATACGACCAAGCTCAATACGACCAAGCTCAGACTTTCAAAAAAATTATCGATGTCTCCTTCCAATAAGCTCATCTTAGCCGCACGAAAATCCGCCGCTATGGTCGTCGTAATGGCTGGCGGGAAATATCTGGCGGGAAATATTGTCGGAATAATGAATTGAAATTTTATGGTGAAGAAATTTGAGATACGAAACAGCACTGCAGAATTCCTGATCTTTCAAATCGAGGGAAAGGAAGATGGCGTGCAGGTTATTTACCATAACGAATCTGTGTGGTGTACGCAGAAAGCTATGGCAGAACTTTTTGATGTAGGCGTTCCAGCCATCAGCAAACATCTGAAGAATATATTTGAAAGTGGAGAACTTTCAGAAAATTCAGTTATTTCCAAAATGGAAACAACTGCCGCAGATGGCAAAAACTATAATACTACTTTCTATAATCTCGACGCCATAATCAGTGTCGGATATCGCGTTAACAGTACCCGGGCCACGCAGTTCAGACAGTGGTGTACATTTGTTTTACGGCAGTTCGCCATCCGGGGTTATGTGATTGACAAGAAGCGGATGGAGAACGGTGCGTTCCTCAATATCGACTATTTCGAGCATCTGTTGGCCGAGATACGGGAAATCCGTCTAAGCGAGCGGCGTTTCTATCAGAAGCTGACGGATATCTACGCCACGGCGATTGACTATAACCGGGACGCTCCTACTACCAGACTGTTCTTCAAGAAAGTTCAGAACAAGATGCACTATGCTACTCACGGTCACACAGCAGCAGAACTTATCGTTTAGCGTGCCAACGCAGAGAAAGAACACATGGGGCTGACTACTTGGGAAAATGCCCCCTATGGTAAAATAGTAAAGCCTGATGTCAGCATTGCCAAGAATTATCTAAAGGGAAACGAGTTGGAAGACATGGGGAGGCTTGTCAATGCTGTCTTAGATATGGCTGAGAGAATGGCAAAGCGACATATCCCGATGACTATGGAGGATTGGGCAAAACGTATCGACATTATCCTTGAGGCCTCTGGAGACGCCGTCTTGACCGACGCCAGAAAGATTACCGCCGAGTTTGCCAAGAGTTTCGCAGAGTCTGAGTTTGAAAAATACCGTGTCATTCAAGACAAACTCTTTCAATCCGATTTCGACCGCTTCAATGATGATAACATGCTCCCATTGGACATAGAATAAACTTGGTAATGCCGGGAAGGACTATGGGGTTTACCGGGCGAGGGAGACGTTGACGGCTATGCCGTAGTTGGAGTTGCTTGTCGGGTAGGCGTTGTTCGATACGAGCGGGGTATTGGTCTGGTGGTCGAAGAACGCGGAGAGCGTGATTCGCTTGCTCAGTATATAGCTTGCCATGAAGTTGACCGAGAATGTGCTCGTTCCCTGTGTGGCCTGCGTGTAGGCCGTTTCGATACGGCGGATCAGCGACTGGTTGTTGGCATACGAAAAATCAAGGTTCAGGGTCAGGTCGTTCGATACGTTGCCCTGCTTGCTTCCGATCTTTATCACCTTGTTGAAGTTCGCTATCTTCCATCCCGCGCCCACCTGCAGCTGCTTGCTGGTGGTCTCCACAATCTGTCCGGCCGAGGTGTTGAGGTTGAGCGTTCGTGAATCGCGGTACTCGGCATTGAACGATATGTCGTTGAAGAGAGTTACTTTCACGCCGATAAGTGGCGCGAACTTCTCCGTGATCGACACCGACGGGATGTTGAACGGTGAGGAGGGCACTGGGGTCTGCGTCTGGTCGTTGAGGGTGAATCCCATGTTGCCGTCCACGCTCATCCAGTTCATATAGCTCGAATAGGACCCGATATTGTATGTACACTGATATGCATGCGAAATGGTGAAGGACTTGAACCACTTGCGCATATTGCCCATCTGCAGGATGCCGTCGTAGGTGACGCGCCAGTTGGGACGCATCGCTCCGAGACCGTCGAAAAGACCGAGACTCACCTTATCGGGGTCCAGTCCGCTGTAAGCCGCGAGGAATGCCGGGATAAGCACATCGCTGCTCGTACGGCTTACGGTTCCGTTGGCAGGATCAAACTCCTTGCCGGCGAGATGGCTTCCCTCCATGAATCCGTCGGAAGGATATCTCATCCCCCGATAAGCCGATTCATATCGCGCGGCGATACGGGGAATATAGTCGAGGAACTTGGTGAACGCCTCGGAGGAGTAGCCGTCGGCAGCATTGGAATTGCGCATAGCCGTGGCGAGCGCCCAGTGGGTGCGGACGTATGAGCCGCTGTATGTGGTAGGCATGCCGGCGTACATGAACTGCATCTGTTCGGTCCTTGAGTCGGTGAGGTTGGATGTCAGCACAATCTTCAGTCCCCGTATCGGCTCGAGGTTGAGCTCGAAATTGAACTCGTTGCTCTTCGCCCAAAGGGCAGGTGACACCTGCTCGCTACCGGTGATAAGCCATCCGTTGTCGAGGGCTTTATTGACGTAGTCCTTGTCGTAGAAACCGAACGCGAAGTCAAGACCCGGCGACATAGGTCCATAGCTGCGGCTCTGCCCGAACACCGGACCGATGTTGGGGGAGAAAAGCGGAAGATTGAGCGAATGCGACGAGCGCCAGCGGAACGATGCCGAGCGCGGCATCATAAGGAAGCGAAGCGCATGCTCGGCGAATTCCGATCCGAAATTGTTCTTAGGCTCTTTTATTTCCTCGCGTATCACAAGCTTCAGCTGCCGCGAACCAGTGTCGGTGATCTGGATGGTATTCGCATCTACCACCTTATAGTTGATCTTCGTGGTCTTGTTGTTCTCAGTCGCGGTTAGACGTATCTTCTTGTTGTTGAGGTTGTGCTTAACCACAGTCGCAGAATCGGGCGACAAAGTTATGGCGCGCTCGAATTTCTTGGCCTTGGGATTCTTTTCCTTATCCTTGGCATTCTTGTCGGCGCCATCGTTCTTGGAATTATTGTCGCGACCGTTGCGCCCGCGGGAATTGTTTCCACGAGCCGTGCTGGAGGAGGAGAACCGCTTGTTGATCTTCTGCAGGTACTTCGACTTGTTGAAAAGGGTCTCGAAATTGAGACGTGCGTCGGCGTTCCACGACGACTGGTTCTGGATCGAGTTACCGAGATACATATCCTCGACAGTGGCTCCCTTGTCCCATCGGTATACTGAATTATATGTCACGGAGCCGGTGAGATAGTCGAGGAATCCGATCTTATTGAACGGCGCACGATAGGTCCCGGTGAAAGTCTGGTTGTAATTCCAGGGAGTACCGAGGTTGCGCAGCGACGAGAGCACGGTATCCTTCCAGTCGCGGTATTCATCGGGGAACAGCTTCCGGTTGACCGCACCGATAGTCTCCTCTATCCTCGCGGTGGTATTGCTCGAGAATGATAGCGACAGTGACTTGATCAGATTCCACGTAACGGAGAGCTGACGGTCCCATGTGAAATTCTTGCTTACCTGGACAGGCAACTGGAAATTGACATCCACTTCCGACCGGGTCTGCATCTCGTAATAGTTGCGGTGCATCGACGTGTAGAATGTCAGATTGTTGAACAGCCAGTTGATCTCCCAGTCCTTGAAGAACTTGGCGGTCTTTCCCTTACCCTTTATGAACTTAAACGGTTTCCAGGCCTTGATGTAGGGGGTATAGGCATACTGGAACGAGCCACGGTAGTCGTTGGTGTTCTCATACTCCGTGGTGGGGTCGATGTTCTTCTGTTTGTTGTAGGAGAAAGTGAGCGTGAAGTTCGCCGGATCCCATGGCATCGGGGTCTTGCTCTGCACGTTGAAGCGGAAATTGGATATAGAGAGGCTCTCGGTTTTCTTGGTGGAAATCGCGAAACTCTTTATCGAATCCCTTTCCTGCTTTGTGGCCACCGCGTCCAGGGCATCCTTAAGCAGAATATCCTGGTCGAGAGGATTATACTTGGGCGTGATCTTCTCCTGCGATGTGGAGAAATAGATCGGCGCGTTCAGTTTGGCTTTCTCCGGAAGGAATTTACCGAGGTCACCCTGCACGACTACATTGTACTGGTCGTAGGTGTCGAGACGGCGCTGCGAGAGTCCCTGGTCGACATTTCCGAATCCGTCTGTCTCGCGGTGCATCGAGAAGTTCACCATGGCGAGGTCGCTGACCGAGAGACCCGCGCTGGCATTGAGCGCCCAACCGCCAGACTCGTTGAAGTCTGTCACCTTCAGCTCATTTATCCAGATGGTTCCATCCTTCACGCTGCTCGATCGGTTACGGATACCGATAAGCATGACGCGCACGTCGCTTAGGCTCGGGTTACCGAGCACTGACACAAGATTCCGGGCATTGTCGGGATCCTGCGCCGAATAGAGCACATTGTACCCTACCCCCTCGGTTCCCGCGCTCTTCTCGCGGTTGCGGTCTGTCTTGAGCGTGGTGAACACGTCGAGCGGGATGTCGAGACGGTTGTTCAACGGCCAGACCATGGTACGGTCGTTGCTGTTGAAGTTGTTGTAACGTCCCGGCGGTGTCAGGTCAAGCGGTATCTCGTACTCGTAGTAGTTATTCTTCACGTCCGAACCGAGGCGGATGAACATGGCTAGGTCACCGTTCTTCAGCTCGGTCTTGTTGTCGATGAGCGCTTCGGCATGTGTCCACATCTGGAGACGCTTATAGATGCGCATATCCATCTGCGTGTTCTTGTAGACTCCACGAGCGTCTCCCGGCTGCAGCCCCTTCACCGTGAGGGAGAGGGACTGCTCATTGAGCTGGGTGGCCTGTGCGGCTCCGGGATCCTGTATACGGTCGACACCCGGAGGCAGGATATAGTTCACAGGCGTACGGCCTGCGTTCTCCTCAATATTCACTACGGTCATGTCGAGCTCGCCCTCCGCCGGAGAGTCATTTCGCGTGTTGAGGTTGAACTTATAGTCACGCCATTCGCCGCGTACGAGCTCGAGAGTGGCGAATCGGAGGTGGGTCACCTCCTTGAATCCCGTCATGAACATGCGCGCGAAGCGGATGGTAGAAAAATCTGTAATACCGCCCACAACCTTGTCGGGTGCGCTCAATGGAATCTTGAACTGATACCAAACTGCGGTCTGGCTCCCTTCAGGAGTGGTAACCTCGGAAACCTGTTTGTCGGTGATGTAATTCTTGCCCACCTCGAGGTCTTCCGGACGGATCGACACCTTGTACTGGAAATAGCGCTCATACTCATTGAGGGTATTGTCCTGGTTGATGTCCTCAACATCAGGGACGGCGCGGGCTGACTGATACTGCGGGTTGTCGCTCTGGTCCGGAGAAATCGAGTTGCCCTCCACGCCGTTATATCTCTTGTAACGGTCGAGGATTCCAGTGCGGTGCTCGTCATACCAGTTGCTGCGGTAGAAATGGTAATTGTCGCCCGCCGGGTCGTTCATAGCCGAGAAGGGATCATCCTGCATCTTCGCGATGGTTGATGCGGGCAACTTCGCCTTCAGTTTGTCGAGGTATTCCTTATAAGAGTCAAAAGTATACTCATCGTCGTTGGGAAGGCCATCGAGACCCACATCCTGAAGCAGACGCGCGTCATTGGTATTCTCAAACGCGTATGTCAGTGAATTCTGCCGGGAAACGCGTCCCCATTTGGTAGAGGTGAGCCACTCGTCGTTGCCATCGACCGGCATACCGTTCTCATAGCTCTTCATACCATCCTTCAGGATATCCTCGGAAATCTCTCCGAAGTTGAAATAGAGGTCTCCACCCTCGGTGTTCTTGTTGTCAGGATCAAGGAACGGGTCGAGAAGCCAGAACTGGATATACTCCACATTGGAATTCTCGAAGTTGGAGTTGTCCATCTTCCTCATGATACCGCCCCATCTCTTCTCAGGGTTCAGGAGGTTACCTTCGCTGTCGATGTTGTCGGCATCCAAGTTGTAGGGACCTCTCTCCTTAGGATAGAAAGAGAGGTTGAGGGTCTGGATCCAGTTGG
This sequence comes from uncultured Muribaculaceae bacterium, assembly GCA_910584545.1. Taxonomy (GTDB): domain Bacteria; phylum Bacteroidota; class Bacteroidia; order Bacteroidales; family Muribaculaceae; genus Lepagella. The sequence continues at coordinate 26,225 of CAJUBC010000001.1, forward strand.
CCTCGCCGTACGCGAGGTCCCGGTAGGGATAGAGCTCGTTGACGGTGACCTCACGGACGTATGGACTCGACATCTGGTGCGGGTCGTTCTTGAGATAACCGGGCAGCATTGTGGAGTTGCGCTGTGTCCACTGACGGTCGATGTAATACCATGCAAGAAGAGCCCGGTTCTTGCCGTAGTCCACGTTGTTGCTGAGTGCAGCCTCGGGGAACAGCGCGTCCGCGCCACTGTCGTAAGGAGTGGAAGCGAGAAACCATGCATAAGGGGAGCGGAGGTCGATGCCGGTCTGCGTTGCCTCGAAATCATCGACATAGCTCGAACCCTTGGCGCTGCCGCTCTTCTGCTTGGCCGGAATCAGCTGCGCGAACTCTGCGTTCACATTGAAGGTGGATGGCGCGGTGGCGTTGACCGTCGGAATTTTGTTGACAAGATTGGTAAGCCACATGAAGTCCTTGCGGAACGACATGTTAAGGCCCCACATGGTGTTGTTGATGACCTCGTCGCCGAGATTCACCTTTTCTGTAAGAGATTTCTCTGAGAAATGCAGAATCGTACCTCCGAGGGTGAAATCCTTGTTGAACTTATACTGGGCGTCAAGACCGAGAAGCGTCTTCCTCTGCAGCGAGAAGAGAGACTGGTTCTCGAGGGTGACGCTGACATTAGTGCCCGAATCGATGATGCTCTGGTTGGTGATGGTGACTATACCCATAGAATAGTCCACGGTATAGTCACTGTTCTCAGTGAGCACGACACCGCCGGCCATCACCACTACCGATCCTCTCGGCACATTCATGGCGTTCAGCCGGATAGTCGCGCCTCCCGAAGCCTGGTATTCTCCAACGAGCGAGAACTTGTTCTTGTCGGCGAACTGACGGGCAACCACAAGAGTCGAGTCGTAGAGCTCGTTATAGACATAATCCTTTGCGATAGCGGGGTCTCCGATCTTACGGGCGAGATGCTTACCGAAAGGCTCGGCCACAGGGAATATGATCTTACCATTGCTCGACTGGACCGTATAACCTTCTATATAATCGAAAAAACCGTCGGAATTCGACTCCTGATTCGAGTCGATTCGGTCGAGGTTCATCACCTGCAGCAGCGGCTGGTTGGCGATGGTGCCCACCGGTAGATAGTTGATCTCAACGCCGGTGGTGTCGCTGAGGTATTTTATGTTGAGCTTGAAGTTCTTGCTCTGCAGCTGATACGCTCCAAGCGAGTAGACGTTCTTCATCATCAGCCGCCACATCGGGAGACGGGGCGAGACCGTGGTGCTCCGAAGCATCTTCAGATAGAGCGATTCATCGGTAGAGGTGATGTCGCTCGAGAACTCGCCGACCTGGTAAACCTTTCCGTTGTAAGTGTATTCGTAAGCCACGGCAAGTACCTCGTCGGTGTTCAGCGCGGACTTGAGCGAGATATATCCCAACTCGGAATTGAGTGTATACTCGCTCGAGCGGAGAAGCCGGGCGCTCTCCACTTTCTCGAAATCCTTGCCGCCCTCGATGCCCCAGGCCCTGAGAGGCTCGAGCACCTGCGTCACGTTGTTGATGTTGCGGGCGCCTGGAAACTCCTCCTTCATCACGGTCAGAAGGTCGTTGCTCTGGTTGGAGGGGTTGTCGAAACTCGTGTTGGGAACCCAGTAAGAGCTTGCCAGATTCCGATTCTCTCCGAGGTCCATGAAGCCGACGAAGTTGCGCGACTCGTTATAGTTGCCGTTTTTGTTGGTGATCCACACCTCGATGCGTGTGATCTTTATACCCGAGGTGACATGGGGCAGCCTCGCGCAGAAATTGTCATAATTCTCATAGAAATACTGCGAGAGGAAGAAGTGACGGTTGGCGTCGTAGTTGTCGGCCTTGATGTTGAACTTGGTGCTCTGCACGCCACCCTGGGTAGAGACTGTCTTCGATTCCGAATTCTGCTGCGACACAAGTCCGGTAAGGGTCAGCTTACCGAACTGCAGCTTGGTCTTGAAACCGAACAATGCGGTTCCGCCGCGGATCAGGCTCGAACCTGTGGTCATGCTGACGTTACCGGCCTCGAGATTCTTGATTATCTCATCCTCCTTACCTTCATAGTTCAGCTTGAGGTTCTGTGAGTCGAACGAGAAAGTAGCGTCGGTGTTGTAGTTCATGTTGAACTTCAGCTTGTCGCCGACCGACGCGTTGATCGTGGCCTGTATCTTCTGGTCGAAGTCGAAATATGTCTTGCGCCTGTTCTTCAGAGAGAGAGCGGGATTGTCGGTCTTGTTGCTCTTGATTCCGGCGGAAAGCTGAATGGAGCCCTGCGTCTGCAGACGGACGCCGCCGGGTCCGAACACCTTCTCGAGAGGACCGAGCGAGAAATTCATGTCGAATATATTGAAAGGCTCCTTGTCCTTCTTCTCGTAGCTCTCGGCGTTGCGCTCCTTGAAGTAGCCGTACATATCCTTTCGCATCACCATGTTGTTGTACTCCTCGGCAGTCATCATGTACGGCGTGACGATGTCCTTGCCGCCGACAGTGGTGTGCAGGACATAAACTCCGGCCGCCGGGTCATAGACAGCTTCGGTCTTTATATTGGAAGGAGTGCGCAGATCCGCCGCATATTCCGCCGGGAGATAGTCCTCGTACGACGCGGGAATAGTGGGCTGCACCCGTGCCGGGAGCTCCACGGAGTCGCCGGGCTGATATGTGGGCGTTGGATAATCGGGCGTGGCGGGGGGTGGCGGAGCCAGTTCGCTCTTATAATACTGCGGACGGGCGAGGAGCGTGACGAGGAGCACGGCAGTGAAGACCGTCGCCAGCACATATATCTTTGTTATGTAGTTCCTCTTTATCCTCATCCGTGGAATATAGACGTTCCGATTGTTGTTTCCTCCCTATATCAGAGCATGGTTAGGGCCTGCTTGATGGCCGTCTCCGTGGTGATGCCTGGGGTGGCAGCGAATATCTTCTGAAGCACCTTGCGGCTCTGCATCGAACTGAACCCGAGCATCACCAATGCCGCCACCGAATCGTCGAACGATTCCCCGGCAGGCATACTTGTAATTAACGACTGTTCCGAAGCCTTTATTTTATCCTTGAGGTCTACGATTATCCGCTGGGCAGTCTTGCCTCCTATCCCCTTCACGGCCTTGAGAGCGGCGTCCTGGCCGGATGCTATGGCGCTTTCAAGCTGGTCGGCCGTAAGCGAGGAGAGTATCAGCCGGGCGGTGTTGGGACCGACACCGCTCACCCCTATCAGAAGCCGGAACAGCTCGCGGCTCCGTTTTGTAAGGAAACCGAAGAGCACGTGGGCATCCTCCCTGATGGATTCGTGGATGTAAAGTTTGACCTTATCCGCAGTGGAAATTTCAGAATAGTCTATCAGCGTTATATTCACCTCATAGCCGAGACCGTTGCAGTCCAGTACCGCGTATGTCGGTGTCACTTCCGCCGGATATCCGTTTATATAGTCGATCATTTCAGATGTATGTGGTCATTCATTCACCTATATTAACGGCAAATCGAGCCGTAAATTAGAAGAACGCTTTAAAAATTGGATAAGAATGATTAATTTTGCATCCGTTTATGGACACATCCCTGAATTCATCACTACTCGACGCGGCAGTAGCCGAGCTTGCGAAACTGCCGGGCATAGGCCGCAAGACGGCACTCCGCCTCGCCCTCCACCTCCTGCGCAAGGAACCTGAGACCGCCACCGCGCTCGGCACCTCGATCATCGACCTCCGCAACGGCATCCGCTATTGCCGCATCTGCCACAACATCTCCGAAAGTGAAGTCTGCCCGATCTGTGCCGACAACCACCGCGACAGAGAGACAGTATGTGTGGTCGAGAATGTCAAGGATGTGATCACCATCGAGGCTACCCATGAGCACCGCGGTGTATATCATGTGCTCGGAGGTCTCATATCACCGCTCGACGGTGTCTCCCCTTCCGACCTTGAGATAGACAGTCTCGTCACCAGGGTCCGCGAAGAGAACGTAAAGGAGGTGATCCTTGCCCTAAGCCCCACCATGGAGGGAGACACCACCAGTTTCTACATCTACCGCAAGCTGTCGGGAATTCCAGTGAGCGTGACGGTGCTCGCAAGAGGCCTCAGCATCGGCAACGAACTGGAATATACCGATGAGCTCACGCTCGGCCGCTCCATACTTAACCGCACTCCATTCAATAGCGATGAAGACTGACACAGACCGTATCTCCGACACATATCTGGAAAGCGAGGACCTGATGATCAGGGCTCTCGAAAGCCAGGACGTGATGTTCTGCTGGGAAGTGGAGCATGATTCCTCGCAATGGCTTTGCAACGGCATGCAGGCTCCATGCTCACTGCGTCACATAGAACGCTTCGTAAAGGAATACACAGCCGAACCCTTCTCTGCCGGACAGTTAAGGATGGTGCTGATGAGGCGGCGTGAGGCAGATGAGAGTGAAGGAGACGGGAGCGGATTCATGGATTATGATAATTATCCCGGTTATGAGAATATCGGGATTGTGGATCTTTTCAATATATCTGCCATCAACGGCAACGCACAGATCGGAATCTACGTCCTTCCTCCGTTCCGGTGCAAAGGCTACGGAACTAAGGCAGTCTCCCTGCTCGGGAAATACGCGCACGACGTGCTGAACATGCGCACACTGCTTGCAAAAGTCGCGGTGCCCAACAAGGGAAGCATACGGATGTTCGAGAAGTCCGGCTACAGCCGATGCGGTCTGTTGACCGATTGGCTACGGATAGCCGGCCGACCGTACGACCTCCTTCTTTATCAGAAAATCCTTACAGAATAGTAATGCGTTTGTTTACTGCAGTTTACGGAGTAGAATCTCGACAAAACGCGACTTCACCTCATCAAACAGCGATTCGGAGGCTGAGCCCAGTTCACGAGCTATGCTCGTCACGCCCTTGTCGGTAAATCCACAGGGATTGATCTCTGAAAAAGCTTTCAGGTCAGTGGTGACGTTCAGCGCGAGACCATGCATGGTGATGCCGTGGCTGACCTTCACCCCTATCGCGCAGATTTTACGCGCGGTAGGCTTACCCCAGTCGAGCCATACTCCTATTGCGTCGCCGTTGCTCGAGGACTCGATACCGTATGTCTGAAGCAATTCGATTACCGCGCTCTCAAGCAGTTCGATATATTTCTTAACCCCGAGTCCGCGACGCACTATGTTGAGCATCGGATAGACCACGAGTTGTCCGGGGCCATGATATGTGATGTCTCCTCCCCTCTCGATACGGATACACTCCGCACCGAGTCGACGCAGTCTCTCTTCCGAGGCAAGCAGATTGTCGGCATTGCCGTGGAAACCGAGCGTGTACACCGGGTCATGCTCCACAAGCGCCACGCGCTCCGGAACCGACGGGACCTCGGCTCCTCGGTCATCTATCAGCGCATTGAAAATCTCCTTCTGCCTGTCCCATGCCTCCCTGTAACGGATTCGACCCCAGTCTTCAACTATCGGACTCATCTCAATGCAGGTGCTTTTCGGCATGATAACTTGAGCGGACCATCGGCGCGCTCTCTATGTGACGGAAACCTTTCTCCTTGCCGATGCGGGCATATTCGGCAAATGTGTCAGGATGCACATACTCGCGTACCTGATAGTGGTTCTTGGTGGGCTGCAGGTACTGGCCGATGGTCATGACGGCACATCCTGCGTCGATTAGGTCGTCCATAGTCTGCAGTATCTCCTCACGGGTCTCGCCGAGTCCGAGCATGATTCCGGATTTCGTACGCACACCCTTGCCGGCAAGATAACGGAGCACTCCGAGCGAGCAATCGTAGGTGGCGCGGCTGCGGACATCCGGCGTGAGACGGCGCACGGTCTCCATATTGTGCGAGATGATTTCAGGACCTTCCGCAATCACCATGTCGAGAAGTTCTGTACGTCCCTGGAAGTCCGGGATTAGCACCTCCATGGTCACCCCGGGGCATTCCCTCTTTATGGTACGTATGGTCTCGGCCCAGTGTCCGGCTCCAAGGTCGGGAAGATCGTCGCGGTCCACCGATGTGATCACCACATGACGCAGCTTGAGCGACTTGATGCTCTCGGCTATGTCGTCTATCTCCTTGCGGTCCAGCGGACCGGGGCGACCTGTAGCCACGTTGCAGAAGCGGCAACCGCGTGTGCAGATATTACCGCCGATCATGAATGTCGCAGTGCCGGCACCCCAGCACTCGGCCCGGTTCGGACACATGCCGCTCGAGCATATCGTGTGGAGATGGTTGTCGTTCAGCAGGCTTATCACCTGCTTGGTCTTGAATCCTTTAGGGAGTTTTATCTTCAGCCAGTCCGGCTTCCTGCGGAAGGATACCTCTTCCTCACCGCAACCAGGTTTCTGCTTCGTTTCCTCTATATTTTTTTCCATGGTGAAGGTCAGTTCTACAATTCAGACTGCAAAGGTACCAAAATTTTTGACTATATTTGTAAAAAATTTGAAGAATGAAACAGAAATCATACGGTCTCACTCTCGCGGTCATGGCCCTGACCGCGCTTTCAGCGTTCCCGTGGGGACAGAAAGGACATGACACTGTGGCTTTCATAGCTGAAAACCACCTTACGCCGACAGCGCGCGAGAAAGCGGAGAAACTTATCGGAGGCAAATCGATAGTCTACTACTCCAACTGGCTCGACAATGCCTCGCACACTCCCGAGTATGCCTTCACCAAGACATGGCACTATAAGAATGTCGATGCCGATGAGACTTTCCGCAGCGCATACAAAGAGCCGAAAGGGGACGTGGTACGCGCCATCAACGAACAGGCCGAGATACTACGCAATCCGGAGGCGACAGATTCGGCAAAGACTCTCGCGCTCAAGATTGTGGTGCACCTCGTGGGCGACATCCATCAGCCCATGCATCTCGGACGCAGAAGCGACCTCGGGGGAAACAGAGTGAATGTGAAGTTCTTCAAGAGTCCCGTAAACCTCCACGGCGTATGGGACAGCCGCATCCTCGAATCAGGCCACAAGTGGAGCTACTCTGAATGGCAGCAGCAGATCGACCGCGCCACACCGGAAGAGACCGTCGAGATCCTGAGCCTCAACAACGCCGACAAATGGGGCGAGGAGACATATGGAATAGCGAAGAAAATCTACGAGACCACACCGGTCGACACCAATATTGAATACAACTACATCGCGGAATGGACTCCCGTGATCGAGCAGCAGCTTCTCAAGGGGGGACTCCGTCTCGCCGATCTGCTCAATACCGTTTTCGACCCTGACTACCGGGGAGCTTACGCACCTTATAAATGACAGAGAACCGTTTCCCAAGGCTGAATCTTCCTTCGATCCCGCTTCGCCTAAAGGATGAGGAAGGCATCGTCAAGGTCTTCGACCCGCTCCGCGACAAATATGTGGCCCTCACGCCCGAGGAATTCGTGCGCCAGCATTTCACCGCATGGTTGCGCGACGCCCGCCATTATCCGGCATCATTGATGGCCAACGAAATAGGCATCGAAGTCAACGGAACGCGCAAAAGATGCGACACAGTGGTGTTCGGCAATGATGGCAAACCGATGGTCATCGTCGAATACAAGGCACCGGACGTCACGGTGAATCAGGCTGTGTTCGACCAGATAGTGCGCTATAACATGACACTGCATGCAGATTATCTCGTTGTGTCCAACGGCATAAACCATTATTGCTGCGTGATGGATTACGAGAGCGGCACATACCATTTCATACCGGAAATACCGGATTATCTCTCCCTGAACAGTTCTAAATAATAACAGACTTGGAATCTCCGGATTACAATTACCTCGACTCACTCAATCCTCAGCAACGGGCTGCGGTGGAATATTGCGACGGACCGTCGCTGGTGATAGCAGGCGCCGGCTCCGGCAAGACCCGTGTGCTTACCTACAAGATAGTGCATCTCATGCGACACGGCATCGCCCCGGACCGGATTCTCGCCCTCACCTTCACCAACAAGGCCGCGCGCGAGATGAAAAACCGTATCGCGCCTCTCGTCGGCTATCAGGCGGCCTCACGGCTCTGGATGGGAACTTTCCACTCCATTTTCCTGAGGATGTTGCGCCGCCATGCCGACAGGATTGGTTTCAGAAGCGGATTCACCATCTACGACTCCGACGACACAAAATCACTCATAAAGCTGATAATCCGCGAACTCTGCCTTGATGACAAGGTCTATAAGGCCTCGGCCGTAGCCTCTACCATCTCAAACGCCAAGAACGCGATGATGACTCCAGAGCAATACGCCGCAAGCTATGGAGACAGGGACAGGAAGGCGCGCCGCCCGATGATAGCCCGCATATTCGAGATATACCGCCGACGCTGCAAGGCCGCGAATGTGATGGATTTCGACGACATCCTCTTCTACACCAACGTCCTGTTCAGGGAAAACGAGGATGTCCGCGACTACTACCGCGATCAGTTCAGATATGTGCTTGTAGATGAGTATCAGGACACCAATTTCGCGCAGCATCTGATAGTTTCGCAGATTGTCAAGCCGAAAAACATGCTCTGCGTTGTCGGCGACGACGCGCAGAGCATCTACTCCTTCCGGGGCGCCAATATCTCGAACATCATCTCCTTGGAGAAGGTCTATCCCGGCCTGCGTACTTTCAAGCTCGAACGCAACTACCGCTCCACAAAGAACATAGTCAATGCAGCCGGGAGTCTCATCTCCGCCAACACCCGCCAGCTTCACAAGGATGTCTACAGCGAGAATGAATCGGGGGCTCCGGTAGAGATCATATCCACGTACAGCGACATCGAGGAAGCATACGTGGTGGCCAATAGGATAAACGCCCAGAAGCTTTCGGAACATGACTCATACGAGGATTATGCCGTACTCTACCGAACCAACGCGCAGAGCCGCGTGATTGAGGAGGCGCTACGCAAACGCAACATAAACTACCGCATAGTGGGAGGCACCGCTTTCTACCAGCGCAAGGAGGTGAAGGACGCTCTCGCTTATTTCCGGCTCACCATAAACCCGGACGACGACGAAGCCTTGCGGCGAATCATCAACTATCCGGCCAGAGGAATCGGCGACACCACCCTCAAGAAACTCCAGACCGCTGCCTCGGAAGGGGGAGTGAGTATGTGGCGCATACTCGACGAACCGGACAGATACAAGCTTCCGGTCAACTCCGGAACCATGAAGAAGCTGAACGCGTTCCACGACATGATCTCTGATTTCATCGAGGATAATGAGAAATCGAACGCCTACGAACTCGGTCAGCTCATATTCAACCGCACCGGAATACTCCTCGTTCTCGCGCATGACAATACGCCCGAGAGTATATCGAGACAGGAAAACCTCTCTGAGATGCTCTCCGGACTCAAGGAATTCGTCGACATTCGCCTTGAGGAGGGAGACGACAATGTGAGGATGACTGACTTTCTGTCGGAAGTGCAGCTCGCCACCGATCAGGACGAGAAGGAGGATGGCGATGAAAAGCGCGTAACCCTTATGACCGCCCATTCGGCCAAGGGTCTGGAGTTCAAACATGTCTATATAGTTGGAGTTGAAGAGGAACTGTTCCCGTCATCCATGGCGATGACCTCGCTCGCCGACATCGAGGAGGAGCGGAGACTGCTCTATGTGGCAATTACCCGCGCCAAGGAAAGCTGCGTGATGACATACGCCAAATCGCGCTTCCGCAACGGACAGATGAAAATGATGAATCCCTCGCGATTTATCTCCGACATAAACCCGAAATTCCTGAAGTTCGCCGATTCCGACGACTCTAATAATGATACAAGACACCCGTCATTAGGAATCTCTCCATCATTCGCCCTCGAAACAACCATGAGACGGGGAACCGGTAGCAATCCGATTGTCAACGCACCACGTCAAGGCCTTGTCAAGGCCACCGGAGGAGCACATCCCGGCATCGTGGCCCAGCATACAAAGGATGAACTTGCCCCGGGAGTGCGGATCGAACATGGCAAATTCGGAATCGGGACCATACAGTCGCTCGGCTCCATCTCGGGAGAGGACAGCATCACGGTCGATTTCGGAGTGATGGGTATCAGGAAACTGATGCTGAAGTACGCACGGTTCAACATATTGGAATAGAAATGAATATACCTACACCTTATTATATAGTCTACGAAGAGAGACTGCGCCAGAACATGGAGAAACTGAAACGCGTCTCCGAAGCATGCGACCTGAAGATAATAATGGCGTTCAAGGCGAACGCCCTCTGGAAGACCTTCGATGTCATTGGCGAGTATTTCACAGGGTCCACAGCCAGTTCGCTCAACGAGATGAAACTCTCTCTCGAATTTCTCGGCCATGACGTGCATGCGTATTGCCCCGTCTATACCGACAGCTCTTTCCCTGAATTTCTCAAGGGCTGCAGCCACATCACCTTTAATTCACTGGCTCAGTTCCATAGATTCCACCCTCAGATAAAAGCTTCCGGTCGCAAGGTGTCGGCCGGACTCCGCGTGAATCCGCATTGCAGCGTGATCGAGACGGACATCTATAATCCCTGCGTGCCGGGATCACGCTTCGGCGAGAAACCGGAGAATCTACGCGACGGACTACCCGAGGGAATCGAGGGGCTTCACTTCCATGCCCTCTGCGAATCGGACAGCCATGATCTTGAAAAAGTGCTCGACGCTTTCAAGAAAGATTACGGACATCTGCTCCCGGGACTGAAATGGCTCAACATGGGTGGCGGACACCTCATAACACGCAAGGATTACGACACGGAACATCTGATAAATATCGTCAACAAGCTGCATGAGGGATATCCCGGTCTGGAGATCATCATCGAGCCTGGAAGCGCCTTCACGTGGCAGACGGGTGATCTCGTGACCGAAGTTCTCGACGTGGTGGAAGACGCGGGGATACGCACCGCGATCATCGACGCGTCATTCGCATGCCACATGCCAGACTGCCTCGAGATGCCATATCGCCCCGCCATCGCCGAAGCACTCCCCGATGACGCGGAGGGAATATCATACCGCCTGGGCGGCAACTCCTGCCTTAGCGGCGATTTCACCGGCGACTGGAAATTCGCCGAACCTCTCCGCCCCGGCGACCGCCTCACGCTTCTCGACATGAACCATTATACCACGGTAAAGACAAATATGTTCAACGGCATACAGCATCCATCCATCTGGTGGCAACCGAAATCAGGCAACCCGAAGTTGCTACGCGAGTTCACATACGACGACTACAAAAACCGAATGGACTGAAAAGTTGTCCAAAACAAATATTTATACTCCTATCATTTAGCCGTTTAACATTATACATTATCGCAAAAGTTTTCCAAAACGAAAAACTTTTGCGATATTTTTATGTTAAATCTTTGCAAAGATGGATTATTATTTCTAAATTTGCATTGAAGTTATCAAACCGCTTCGAAGGAAAAATCTAACCGAAAAATACACCTTAATAATGATACAGCTTGTAGAGAAACGTGATGGCCGCGTGGTCGGATACAATGAGGAGAAAATCAAGGCGGCGATCCGCAAGGCTATGCTCACCACCGAGAGAGGAGAGGATGAAGCCCTGATTCAGAAAATCGCCGACCGCATCGGCATGGGCGGCCGCGAGCGGATGACCGTAGAGGAAATCCAGGACCGTGTGGAGGATGAGCTGATGAATTCCTCGCGTAAGGATGTGGCGCGCCGCTACATCGCTTACCGCGACCAGCGCTCCATAGCCCGCCGGGCCAAGACACGCGACATGTTTCTCGAGATCATCGAGGCCAAGAACAACGACATCACCCGCGAGAACGCCAATATGAACACCGATTCTCCGGCGGGAATGATGATGAAATTCGCCAGCGAGACAACAAAACCCTTCGTCGACGACTATCTTCTCTCACCCGAGGTAAAACAGGCTGTAAAGAACAATTATATCCACATCCACGACAAGGACTATTACCCCACCAAGAGTCTCACATGCGTACAGCACCCGCTTGACCGCATTCTCGAGCGAGGTTTCGTAGCCGGCCACGGCGAGTCGAGACCCGCCAAGCGTATCGAGACCGCAAGTGTGATTGCATGCATCTCGCTGGAGACAGCCCAGAACGAGATGCACGGCGGTCAGGCCATCCCTGCTTTCGACTTCTATCTCGCTCCCTTCGTACGCAAGTCGTTTGTTGAAGAAGTGAAGAACATCGAGGCACTCGCCGGTTCCGACCTGTCGCATCTCTACGACTGCGAGCTGGACGACTACCTCAAGCGCGATCTTGTCGGTCTCGAAGGGGAAGAGCGACTGAAGCAGCATGCCGTCAACAAGACGGTGGACCGCGTGCATCAGGCGATGGAGGCTTTCATCCATAATATGAACACCATCCATTCGCGCGGCGGCAACCAGGTGGTTTTCTCCTCCATCAATTATGGCACCGACACCTCGGCCGAAGGGCGCTGCGTGATCCGCGAGCTGCTTAACTCCACCTACGAAGGCGTAGGCAACGGTGCCACTGCCATCTTCCCCATCCAGATATGGAAAAAGAAGCGGGGCGTAAGCTATCTGCCCGATGACAGCAACTATGACCTCTACAGGCTCGCATGCAAGGTAACGGCCCGCAGGTTCTTCCCGAACTTCCTGAATCTCGACGCTACTTTCAACCAGTGTTCGGAATGGCGGCCGAACGACCCCAAACGTTACCTTCATGAGGTGGCCACAATGGGATGCCGCACCCGTGTCTTCGAGAACCGGTTCGGCGAGAAGACATCCGTAGGACGAGGCAATCTCTCCTTCACGACAGTCAACATCGTCCGCATCGCAATCGAAGTGATGCCCATCAAGGACCCTGAGGAACGCATCCGCCGATTCTTCGAGAAACTCGATGAAGTGCTCGACATAACTGCGCTGCAGCTAGACGAGCGTTTTAATTTCCAGAAAACGGCACTCGCCAAACAGTTCCCGCTTGTAATGTCTACGCTCTGGAACGGCTCCGACGTGCTCGATCCCAACGACACCATCGAGAAAGTGATCAACCAGGGGACTCTCGGAATCGGATTCATCGGCCTGGCGGAATGCCTTATAGCCCTTACCGGCAAGCATCATGGCGAAAGCGAGGAAGCGCAGACCCTCGGCCTTAAGATAGTGGGCCACATCCGCAGCCGCGCCAACGAGTTCTCGGAAACATACCACCACAATTATTCAGTGCTGGCGACTCCCGCCGAGGGTCTCTCAGGCAAATTCACCCGCCGCGACCGCAAGACGTTCGGCATAATCCCGGGAATCACCGACAAGGACTATTATACAAACTCCAATCACGTGCCGGTATATTACCACTGCTCGCCGCGCCACAAGGCGAAAGTGGAGGCTCCATACCATGAACTGACAGCCGGCGGACATATCTTCTACGTGGAGATAGATGGGGATGCCACCCACAACGAGGAGTCGATCATGCAGATAGTCGACCTGATGGATAAATATAATATGGGTTACGGCTCGGTGAACCACAACCGCAACCACTGTCCCCAATGCGGCTACGAGAACGCCGAGAAGGAGCAACAGTTCTGCCCCAGATGCGGCAGCCGTTTCGAGACCATCCAGCGCATCACCGGGTATCTGGTAGGCACCACCGACCGCTGGAACTCCGGCAAGCTCGCGGAACTTCATGACCGCGTGGTGCACAAATGACCTATTACCGACTGATATGAGAATCCTCGACATTGTCAGAGGCACAACTGTGGATGGACCCGGTTTCAGAACCTCCATCTACTTCGCCGGATGCGACCACCGCTGCCCGGGCTGCCACAACCCACAGTCGTGGGACTTCGGGGGAGGCTATGATATAAGCCTCGAGGAACTGATGGAGATTATCCTCGAAGAGGATTTCGATGTCACGCTTACCGGAGGAGACCCTTTATATCAGCATGAGCAGGTGAAGCACCTTGTTGACAGCGTAGTGGACGCGGGGCATACGGTATGGATATACACCGGTTTCAGGTGGGAGGAGATCATTGCTCGTCCGGAACTGCTCGATGCGGTAAGGAATGCAGAAGTGGTTGTCGACTCCCCCTTCATGGCTGAATTGCGCGATACCGACCTGCTTTTCCGAGGGTCCTCCAACCAACGTCTCGTCAAAGTAGTCGAATCCATCGCCTCCGGTTCCATAATCTTACGATGAAGTCCGTTGGTTCATAGAGTCTGTTTGAGATTTTTTTATTAATTTTGCTTTTCAAAACTGACTTTTGAGGCAAAAAGAATGGATTTCAAGATAGAAGCCACCGCGCCCGGTTCGGAAGCGAGAGCCGGCGAAATCACGACAGACCATGGTCGCATACCGACCCCGATTTTCATGCCTGTAGGCACCGTCGGGAGCGTAAAGGCGGTGCATGCCCATGAACTGAAGGAGGATATCGATGCGAAAATAATACTCGGCAACACATATCACCTCTATCTCAGACCGGGACTCGAAGTGCTCCGCAAGGCCGGCGGTCTACATAAGTTCAACAGCTGGGACCGCCCGATTCTGACAGACTCCGGTGGCTTCCAGGTCTTTTCATTGGCTTCAAACCGCAAGCTGCGCGAGGAGGGAGCATGGTTCCGCAGCCATATCGACGGCAGCAAGCATCTCTTCACTCCCGAAGGGGTGGTCGACATAGAGCGCGCCATCGGCGCCGACATCATGATGGCTCTCGACGAATGCCCTCCAGGCACTTCCGACTATGACTATGCCAAGAACTCTCTGGGACTTACCCTCCGCTGGCTGCAGCGGGGATGGAAGCGCTACAAGGAGACCGAAGGCCTCTACGGATACAGTCAGGCTTACTTCCCGATCGTGCAGGGGTGCGTCTATCCCGATCTTCGCCGCGAATCGGCCAGGTTCGTCGCCGATCTCGGTGCAGACGGCAATGCCATCGGCGGCCTCGCGGTAGGAGAACCCACCGAGAAGATGTACGAGATGATCGAGATAGTCAACGAGATTCTTCCCAAGGACAAGCCCCGCTACCTGATGGGTGTCGGTACCCCGGCCAATATCCTCGAGGCAATTGACCGGGGCGTGGACATGATGGACTGCGTGATGCCTACCCGAAACGGACGCAACGGCATGATTTTCACCCGCAACGGTATCATCAATCTGAAAAACAAGAAATGGGCTGACGATTTCTCTCCGCTCGACCCAGGAGGTCCCTCTCGAGTGGACGAGGAGTATTCCAAGGCTTATCTCCGACATCTTTTCACCAGTCATGAGATTCTGGGAATGCAGATAGCGTCAATCCATAATCTGGCTTTCTATCTATGGCTCGTCAAGGAGGCGCGCCGCCATATCGTCGCCGGTGATTTCAAGCAGTGGAAAGAGGAGATGGCAGTCAACGTAACCCGCCGTCTATGAGCCGGAAGAAATGGGACTGGTCCAAGGTCGGGCTGAAGACTCTCGACATCTATATCCTGAAGAAATTCCTCGGGACATACTTCTTCGCGACCCTCCTGATCCTGGCCGTCATCTCCATGTTCGACATCACGGAGAAACTCGATGCCTTCCTCAGCGCGCCGCTCAAGGAAACGCTGTTCGACTATTTCGCGTCCTTTCTCCCTTATTTCGCCAACCAGCTCTCCCCTCTCTTCACCTTCATTTCGGTTATTTTCTTCACCACCAAACTTGCCGACCACTCGGAAATCATCGCCATCCTGTCGAGCGGCGTGAGTTTCAACCGACTCATGCGACCCTATATGATAGGTGCCGCAGTGATCGCCTCCCTTACATTCGTGCTCAGCAACTATGCGATACCACCCACCAACGTGAAGCGAATCGCATATACCAACAAATATGTGAAGAACCGAGCAGTAACCACCGGCATCGACATCCAGATGATGGCTGCGCCGGGTACCGTGGTCTACATCGGGCGCTTCGAGAATTCCAACAAGATGGGATACCGCTTCTCGATGGATAAATTCAACGGCAAGGAACTCGTCTCCCGCCTTACAGCCCAGACCGTCACATATGACAGCACCCGTCAGTACCACTGGATGCTGCATGACTACATGATCCGCGACTTCAACGGCATGACCGAGAAAATAACCAAGGGTAACTCCAAGGATACAGTCATACCGATAGAGCCGCGCGACTTCCTCATCTCAAGGAATGACCAGGAAACCCTTACCACTCCACAGTTAACCACATATATCGACAAACAGAAACGACGGGGAGTGGCCAACATCAAGGAGTTTGAGATAGAAAAAGAGAAACGCTACGCCTCCACGGCAGCGGCATTCATCCTCACCCTCATAGGTCTCTCCCTGTCGGCCAAGAAGGTCAAGGGTGGAATGGGTATAAACATAGGTATCGGTCTCGTGCTGAGTTTCAGCTATATACTTTTCTCTACCGTGACAAGCTCATTCGCAGTATCCGGACTGACCACACCATTCATAGCCATGGAGATTCCTAACGTGGTCTATCTCGCGATAGGGCTCTTCCTGTATTACAGAGCAAGAAAATTCTGACGGTCAGCATCTGATTGGCCGTCAATAATAAATATTTAACGCTTATATTATGGAATCAAGAGTGCCCGACTGGGCAATGGACATGAACTGCGCCATCACGGTGTGCGACCGCGAGGGTGTCATCGTGTATATGAACGAACCGTCGCGCGAGCTTTACCGCAAGCATGGCAATCTCATCGGCAAAAGCCTTATACCGTGCCACGGGGAGCGTTCGCAGGGAATAATCCGCGAGCTTCTTGCTACAGGAGGCTCAAATGTCTATACTATTGAGAAGAAAGGGGTTCACAAACTCATCTATCAGTCGGCATGGCGCGAGAACGGCGAAGTGGCCGGGCTCGTGGAATTCTCCATCATCCTTCCCGCTGAAATGCCTCACTATGTGAGGGAATAAATTGTGTGTGGACGAAGACAGGTCCCGTTGCACTATAGGGCTGCCGACTTGAGATTCAAGGCGGTATACCCTATCCTGAAAAAAGACTGGGCATAATCCTTGGGGCGGACCACTGTTCCGTCCCAAACTACTATATCTATGTCGATAGGCACCCTGCCCTCTTTCCTCGCAAGAGCATCGCGTCCGGCCTTTACTTCATATTGTTTGGAGAATCTTTCCAATTCCGTCTGGTCCATACGGGTCCGTCCCGACAGGACTGCATTCATGTATGGGTCGCCGTAACCATGTATCTCCGGAGTCTCGTAGATGTCGGATACCCTGCAGTCCAAAAGCAATCCCCTCATCGCGGCTATGGCCTCCAGGATTCTCCGGCATCGCGGAGGATCGTTCGTCCCGAGACTCACCACCACCTCATGAAGCGGCCCATCTCCATGATTGATTCCAGACAATCCCTCTCCTAATTGACTCATATCCGTCTCATTCCTTTTCAGCCTCCGGATCCGCGGCATTCTCTCCGCGTCTCAACGTTATCAGTGTAACCTCCGGCACAGCTCCTATGCGGCATGGAATCCCCACCTCGCCGGCACCGATGTTGACATAGAGATATTCGGGGGAATCCTTTCCGTTGGTATATAACCCGCCCCAGAGTGGATAGCGCCACTCAGCCGGTGACCATTTCCAATCGCCCACCTTCACTATTGACTGCATGGCGTGGGTATGTCCCGAAAGCGTCAGGTCGATATTGGTACTGGGCTCCACCTCCATCTGCCAATGCGCGGGATTGTGGCTCATCAGCACTTTGTAGTTCGCATCATTCAGGGCCGACAGCCCCCCTTTCTTATAGGAGCTTTCCAGATGTCCGTAGCATTTGAACGGCGGGTCCCCCCAGTTCTCGACACCGATCAGGGCTATCGAGTCCTGACCGTCATAGAGGAACCGATGCTCGTTGTTGAGAAGGGTCCAACCCATCTTTTTCTCATATCCGGCGAGTTTTCTGTTGTTGGCTTCCTTATCGGCGGGATTCTTCCAGTCGATATAGTCGCCGTAGTCATGGTTGCCGAGGATGGAATATACTCCGCGTGGAGCTTTCAGCCTCGACAGGATCGGTATGAACGGTTCCAGCTCTTCGGTGCGTCGGTTTACAATGTCGCCTGTGAAAAGTATCAGATCGGGATTGTTCGCGTTGATCGAATCAACCAGCGCGCTGATGAAAGTCGTGTCGTTACCCCATGTGCCTACATGGATGTCGCTGAACTGGGCGATGCGGAGGCCGTCGAATCCCGCAGGCAGTTTCGGTGAAGTAATCTCCACTTTGCTTACCTCGATTTCATGTCTGGTGAAGACCACACCCCACCACATCGTGAGGAAGCATATCACCGCCATAGGAATACCTGCCATCACGCCATAGTTGAACTTCCTGTGAGAGAACAGCGAGAAGAGCCTTCCCGACAGAGAGAACAGGCAGTAAACCGCTTTAGACACATACACCGTCATATAGCTGAACAGCATCCACATCACTGTCGCGATGCAGCTTGCCTCGTCCCTCAGGGGAATGCAGGCCATCACTATCAGGAAAATCCAGCAGGCCACGGAAAGGGCAGCGTAGATACGTGTGTACGGTTTCCTCCGGCCGGCGGAAGTGTAAGACTTCAGGTCCAGCCAGATATATAAATCTACAAGAAAGCTTATAACGAACAGCGCCACGAGTGCCGGAACGGGTATCCTCATAATCTACCGGAATCTCACTCCATTCCTCCGAGAATGGTCTTCAGTTTGTTCTTGAGAGGATTGGAATACATCGTGAGCATCATGTCGAGCATGAACTTGCGTTCCTCCTCCGTGACGTTCTCCACATCCACCTTGTCGAGCTGATTGTGGAAATAATCCTCCACCTCCTGCCTTTCGAGCTCGGAATATTTCCCGGAGAAACGCTTTATGCCATGAAGCATGTCGTATGCAATGTAGTTGATCGGGAAGATCTCGTAGCTGCGGTGGATGGCCTGGTCGATTACCCATCCCACATATTTTGCCGATGTGTTGACATCGGAGAATTCACCGATCTCGTCAAGTTTGTTGTTGATGCGCGGAGTCATCTGGAAATGTACGCGGCCTTTGAACTGAAGCAGACCGGTCTCCATGCTGAAGAGGTCGTCGCGCTGAGATTTCTTGAATTCGGGATCGCGACGGCGGAGCAGGAACTCGCGGGCCTTAAGATAATCGTTGGGGTCGAACTCATAGGAAATAGATACGGGCATCAGATTTATTTCCTTCAGTTTCTCCATGAAGGAACCCTCGCCGGCTATGGCGAGCATCTTGACGAGCGACTCCTGCGTGTGGTCGCTGCTGTCCTTGGCGCGCCCCTCGCGCTGGGCTATCCATACCGACTCATGCTTCTCGAGAATGGCGTGGTGGATGTATGCCGACAGCTTCTTCGCCGCCAACAGACCCTCGCGCAGACCGGTGTTTCGCTTCACGATGAACGACTTGTTGAGTCGCACCAGATCATTGATCCAGTCGAATACGAGCAGATTATTGCCGATTGCCACCTCCGGCGTGGGATAATTCCGCCTCAGCAGGGCCAGACCGAGGAACGAGGCATCGAGCACGATGTCGCGGTGGTTGGTGATGAACGTATAGTTCATGCCGGGATTATAATATTTCACGCCTCCGAGCGAAATGCCGGCCGTGGTGGTCTTGGCGAGCATCTCCAGGAATGGGAACATGATCTGATGCTGGAAATCATATTTGTTGTCCATCTGTTTCATCTCATCGAGAATCACCTGGACATCTTCCTTCGGCATTGTATAGTTTATCGCATGCAGAAAGCCGGGATCAACGATCATGCTGGCCATTTTCTCCTTGAAGACAGAATCATCGTAAGGGGCGATATCACTGAAATCATACTGTTTCGATTCCATAATCATCTGTATTTAAATTGTTCCTGCCCCGTCGCGATATGTTCGCCACTTCTCGATAAGCGACTGCATGTCCGGCGGGACGGATGCCTCGAAGTCCATCTGACATCCTGTATCGGGATGGGTGAAACCGAGCGTGCGGGCGTGGAGCGCCTGACGCGGACAGACTGCGAAGCAGTTTTCAATGAATTTCTTATAATTTGAGGAAGTGTTTCCCTTCAGTATCCGGTCTCCTCCGTATCGTTCGTCGTTGAAGAGAGGATGGCCGGTATGCTGCATGTGCACCCTGATCTGATGCGTGCGCCCTGTCTCGAGTACGCACTTCACAAGGGTGACATACCCGAACCTCTCAAGCACCTGCCAGTGCGTCACGGCATGTTTCCCCTTTGACGGATCCTGGGTCACCGCCATCTGCAGCGCATTTCGTGGATTACGCGCGATATTACCCGTGATTGTGCCGGAATCCTCCGTGAAATCCCCCCATACGAGCGCCACATATTCGCGTCGGGTCGTCTTCTCGAAAAACTGCTTTCCGAGCATGGTTTTGGCTTCGGGAGTCTTAGCCACGACAAGCAGACCACTCGTATCCTTGTCGATACGGTGAACCAGTCCCAGTCTCGGGTCATTCACGTCATAATCGGGATTCCCTTTGAAATGCCATGCTAGAGCATTCACGAGCGTTCCTGTCCAGTTGCCGTGTCCGGGATGCACCACGAGGCCGGCCGGCTTGTTCACAACGAGCACCGTCGAGTCTTCATAGACAATGTCAAGAGGAATGTCTTCGGCTACTACTTCGAACTCGTAGCGGGGGCGGTCCATCACCACACTCACCACATCGCCCGGCTTGACGCGGTAATTGCTCTTCACGGCCTTGCCGTTGACGATAATGCAGCCTGCTTCCGCAGCCTGCTGGACCCTGTTGCGCGAGGTACGCTCGAGACGTTCCGTCAGGAACTTGTCAACGCGAAGAAGCTGCTGGCCCTTGTCCGCCTCAAACCGGAAATGCTCGAAAAGCTCCCTGCCGTCGGACATCACGAAATCAGGTTCGACGCATTCAGCATCATCCCTTGTCTCCGGCAGCTCTCCCGGCCGGGTTTCATCCTGCAACAACTCTTCCTCGCCTGTCATCGTTCCTTTTTCTTCGCGTGACAATAATCATACCGTCAGAAATACTGGGATTCCCCGCTCTCTTCCTCCGGACCCGACTGCTCCGGCACAGGAGCCGCATATCCGCCGGACTCCTCAGGCGACATTGGTTCCGCTTCGTTATATAGGTCCGGATTACTGCGGTAATGGTCAAGATATTCGAGATTCTGCAGAGAGTCCTGCAGGTCGTTGAGCCGGCCGTCGGAAACCTCCAGCACCATCGATGCATTCACCGGTACCTTCTGCATCTTCCTTACCGCCCTGCCGTTGGCCATCACCTTCACCACCCTATCGGTGGTTCCGAGCACCTTGACCACCCGGATATTCTTGAATCCAAGCTCCTCGAGGCGTGCGAGCGCCGAACGGTGTGACTCTCCCCTGAGCGCATATTCATTAGGATGATTGTCATCGTCGAGTATCACCTCCTTGGTATGCACGGCGTTGATGTACAGGAATATCTTGCGGCCCGGCTTAACTATCGACTTCGCCTTGGGGAACTGCTCTATCACGTGTCCCGGCTTGACATCGTCGCGGTAAAGCGAGTCGCGGATGTCCACCTTGAATCCATGGTCGTGCAGAAGCTGGACGGCCTGACTGTAGGTCATGTTCTCCACTCCCGGCACCTGAGTGCTCCTGCCGTGCTTGGTGAACAATGCCATAGCGAGATACACGGCATATATTCCCAATATGGCTATTATGATTATTATCAAAAAGTTAGCCATAACAGGATGCCGGTCAAAAAAACGGCTGCCCCAACTATACGAATTATCTGATTTCGACTTTTTCAAGATTCAAAGGTTTTGGAATTCCAAAGTTACAAATTTTTAGGTAGCCGCGCAAATTTTTCACGCTATTTACATCGCGTATTTACATCGCGTCCCCGCGATTGTTCAATGCCGCGAGGCGCATTTCGGGCATAATCCCTTCAACACGAAATTGACCGTATGAGCCACAAAGTTTTCTGGAATCTCTATGATGGAGGGATTGATTCCACCGAGACAGAATATCTCGCCGCATTCCTGACAAAGGAAATGGGCATGCATATCGCTCAGTGAATGATGTTCACCCCGGCACAGCTCATACTTGATGCGCCCGCTGCCGTCGTCAATCTCGTGTACGATGTCTTTTTCGAGAAAAGTGACGAGCACCCTGAACACGCTCGATTTGTCCATGGAACCGAGTATGTCCACCACATCGGACAAGGCGAGAGGTCTGTCCTCGCGCTCCAGCGTACGGTATACGAGGATTCGGTTGGGAGTGGGCTTTATATCCCTATGTGTCAGAAGGAGTGCGATTTTATCATTGTCCATGGTCTGTCAGCGTTTCCAGAATGCAGGAGTAAATACGAGGAGCACGGTGAATATCTCGAGACGCCCCACGAGCATGATGAAGGACAAGAGCCATTTGGCGGCGTCAGGTACCGCGGCATAGTTCCCGGCCAAACCAGTCGTGGCCGTTCCCAGCCCGGTGTTGGATATTGCCGATAGCGCGCAGAAGAAACCGTCGTTCACATCGAGCCCCATCAGGCAGAGGGCCATCCCGCCGAACAGTATCACCAATATGTACAGTATAAGGAATGCGAGCGTCTTCTGCACGATTGCCGTGGTCGTGCCTTTGCCGTTCATACTCACTGTGGTGACGGCACTCGGATGCATCATCTTGTAGAACTCGTTCTTGAGGAACTTGAACAGAAGTATGAAGCGGTCGATTTTGGCACCTCCGGAAGTACTTCCCGCGCAGGCTCCCATGAACATCATCACCACCATGACCACCGTGGCGACAGATCCCCATTCATTGAAGTCAGGTTCCACTATTCCTGTGGAGGAAAGGATGGAGACAGTCTGGAAAAGCGGATCGATCGTGACATCCTCGACACTCTGCACCAGACCGCTGAAAACCACATTGAGAGTGAGCACCACATAGCACCCGGCTATCAGCCACAGATAGACGCGCAGCGTGGTGTTTTTCAACAGCATCTTGGGCTTCCCGATTGCCGCGTTGTATATCAGCGCGAAATTCACACCGCCGATAAACATAAAGAGGGTCATTACAGTCTTGATATAGATGGAGTTCCAATCCGAAAGCGACATGTCGGAATTGGAGAAGCCGCCGGTGGACATCGTGGAGAGACCGTAACAGAGCGCATCGAAAAAGTCCATCTTCGAGAACGACAGCAACATTATCAGTACGGCTGTGCATATTGCGTACACGCCCCAGAGTCCTTTGGCGGTATAGCTCACCTGCGGACGGAGTTTGTCATGGGTGATTCCAGTGACCTCCGCGTTGAAAAGCTGCATACCTCCGGAGTAATTGAGCATGGGCACCACGGCGAGGGTGAACAGGATGATTCCGAGACCTCCGATCCACTGGATGATGCAGCGCCACAGCAAAATGGACTTAGGTACGTCCTCAAGCGTATTAAGCACAGAGGCCCCTGTAGTGGTAAAACCAGACATAGTCTCGAAGAAGGCATCAGTAAGCGACAGATGTGTTCCGTAGAACATGAACGGGAGCATACCGAACATGGAAAGCACCACCCAGGTGAAGCCGGTGAGCAGGATCGCCTCCCTCTTGCCCATCTCCCGCGACTTCGGGCGCAGCAGCGTCATCAGTCCACCGCTTCCTCCGGTTATGCCGAGGCATATCAGGAAGGGCCATGGCGACTCACCCTCCACACAGAGGGCCGTGGCACACGGTATTGCCATGAAGGCCGCCTCTATCACCAGAAGCAGCCCAACGACCCGAAGAATCATCGGAAGGTTGATGTACGCCTTATGTTTCAGATACATCTGAGCCATTCCAACTTCATCAGTTAAACCATTTCTCCAGTTTTTGAATCGTGCCCATAAGACTGAACACCACCACGTAGTCGCCGGCAAGAATCTGCGTATTACCGTCGATGAGCATGACACGGTCACCCCGCACCATCGCCGCGAGGGTCATGCCGAAAGGCAGTTTCAGGGTCCTTACCGGACCTTTAGTGATCCTCGCCCCCTCCTTCACATGGATTTCCGCCACTTCGGCATCTGCCATGGTGAGGAACCGGGAGCTGTCGTCGGCATCGATAAGTATCTGGTATATCCGGCTTGAGGCAAGAAGTTTCTTATTCAGGGCCGTGCCGATATTGAGATTTTCAGCAAGCCCGTAGAACTGCAGGTTCTCCACGTCGGCTATCGTCTTGGGCACTCCGAACTCCTTAGCCGTCATACATGCGAGAATGTTTGTCTCCGATTGGTCCGTCAGGGCGAGGAATGCGTCATACTGGTATATGTTGTTCTCGCGAAGCACCTCGATGTCGCGCCCGTCACCGTATACAATCTCGCAATCGGGCAATTGAGTGGCCATTGATTCGCAGTTGGCCATGTCGGTATCAAGTATCTTGATGTGGAAGCGGTCATGGTAAAGCTCGGCGAAGCGTCTGGCAATCCGGCTGCCTCCCATGATGAATGCCTTCTTTATCACCCGCTTTGTCTTGCCGCACAGTCTCATCACCTCATCCTTATGCTCCGGAGTGGTGATGAAATATACTATGTCGTCGGTGAGAATCTCATCGTTGCCGTTAGGTATGATGGTCTCGTTGTTCCGCTTTATCGCCGCTATGTGGAAATCATGTCTGGTGACCGGCAGATCACGCAGCTTCTTGTCAAGCAATATGGAGTTGCCGTGAAGCTTTACTCCGATCATCAACAGCTTGCCGTCGTGGAGGGCGCCCCAGTAGCGTGTCCAGTTGTGGTCGAGGGCCATTGCTATCTCGTTGGCGGCAAGGTTCTCGGGATAGATCAGGAAATCCACCCCGAGTTCACGCAGAATCTGCCTGTTTTCCTGAATGAGGAACTCGCAATTGTCGATTCTGGCCACGGTCTTCGCCGCTCCGAGCTTCTTGGCTATCGCGCAGCTCGTGATGTTGCGTGTCTCGTATGGAGTGACGGCGATATAGAGGTCGGCGTCGCTCACTCCGACATCCTTCATGCTCTCGAACGACGATGTGGAGCCGTTCCAGGTCATGAGGTTATAGTTGGAGTCTATCACGTCGAGCCGAGCCTGGTCGCTGTCAAGCAGCGTGATGTCCTGATTCTCTTTGGAAAGCATCTTCGCCAGATGTGTACCCACTTCGCCCGCTCCCGCTATTACGATTTTCATAGTTATTCAGCTCATTTAGAACTTTAATCTTCAGGGATATATTTCATCTCAGCCGCCAGCGATAAAACCTCGCGGGCGATGGCCTCGGCATTCATGCCGCATTCCTCGCGCAACTGGCCCACGCTCCCGTGTGTCACCCACCGGTCAGGCACTCCGAGACGGCGCACGGGCACTACGCATCCTTTCTCTGCCAGATATTCCGTCACCGCCGATCCGAAGCCGCCTTCCACAGCCCCGTCCTCTACAGTGACGATGGCTTTGCCGGCTCGGGCCACACGGTCGATGATTTCCGTGTCGAGGGGCTTTGCCCATACCATATCGTAATGGTCAGCCACTATCCCCTTCTCTTTTAACAACCCGAGAGCACGTTTTGCTTCTGCACCGATGGGGCCGAACGACAATATCGCGACTTTGGAATCCTCGCTGACGCTCAGCTCCCTGCCTTTACCGGGCTCAAGTCTGTGCATCGGTGCGCTCATGTCGGCCTCTTCCGCTTTCCCCCGGGGATACCTTATGGCAAGGGGCGCGGGGAAATCCGCGGCGGTATAGAGCAGGTCGCGCAGTGTCGCGGCATCCATCGGCGAGGATACCGTCATTCCCGGAATCATACGCAGGAATGTTATGTCGTAAAGTCCATGATGCGTTATTCCGTCCTCACCTACCAGCCCTGCCCTGTCGATACAGAAAGTCACGGGGAGGCCCTGGATGGCCACGTCATGGATGATATTGTCGAGCCCACGTTGCAGGAACGAGGAGTAGACGGCTACGAACGGTTTCTTTCCCGCCGCGGCGAGTCCTCCGGCGAATGTCACCGCGTGCCCCTCGGAGATACCCACATCGAAGAAGCGGTCCGGAAAACGCATCATGCGGTTCATCGAGGTTCCCGCAGGCATGGCCGCGGTTATTCCGGTGATTTCCGGCCTTGTCTCGGCAAGCCCGACAAGCGTCTCGCCGAACACGTCCTGCCACAGAGGCTGGGCTCCCGCTTTTTTTATCCGCTCTCCCGTCACGGGGTCGAATTTACCCGGGGCATGCCATACAGGCGGATTCTCCTCGGCCGGCGCGAAGCCGTAACCTTTCCGGGTGTGGACATGGAGTATGCGCGGCCCCTTCATCTCCTTTATGTCGCGCAGCACTTTCACCATCTTGGTGACATCGTTGCCGTTGAATGGTCCGAAGTATCTGATGTTCAGTCCGTCGAAGATGTTCTGCTGTCTCGATATAGCCGATTTCAAGGCATTGCTGAAGCGAAGCATGATTCCTTTCTTGCGCTCGTCGATGAGTCCGTGGCGCCTGCAGAAATTATATGCCCGGTAACGGAATCTGTTATATCGTTTTGTAGTGGTTATTTCCGACAGGTAATTATGAAGCGCGCCTACATTGCTGTCAATCGACATGTCGTTGTCGTTGAGCACAATCAGCAGGTTGTTCGGATTGTTCGACACGTTGTTCAGGCCCTCGAAGGCGAGTCCGTTGCTGATGGATGCGTCGCCGATGAAGGCCACGGTGTGTCGGTCCTCCTCGCCTGGCGTGTTCAGGTCGGCCACGGCCATGCCGAGTGCGGCGGATATGGAATTGCCGGCGTGACCGCATACGAATGTGTCATATTCGCTCTCGCGGGGGAAGGGGAACCCGCTGATACCCCCCTTGGTGCGCTGAGAGCGAAATGCCTCGCGCCGGCCGGTGAGCAGTTTGTGGGCGTATGCCTGATGTCCTACGTCGAAAACCAGACGGTCGCGGGGAGTGTCGAACACATAATGTATTGCCACGATCAGGTCCACCGCGCCCATGCTCGAGCCGAAATGTCCCGGATTCTGCGACAGATTCTCTATAAGATATTCACGTATCTCCCTGCACAGCTGTGGCAACTGCTCCACATTCAGCTTGCGCAGGTCCGCCGGGCTATCGATCGTCGGCAACAGCCGACCACGCGCCACCGGCAACGATTTATCTTCCTTCTCACTCATTTCTGTTTCTTATTCGCCCTTTCTGCCGTATCGCTTCCAGAGCGGCACGAACACTATTATCCCCGACATCACCACTATCAGTATATCCTTCAGTGTGAGCCCCTCCTTGGAGAGCAGCAGCCATGCAAGCCATGCCCATACAGCTCCGAGAATCACGAATCCTGCCACCGCTCCCTTCTTCATCGCTTACCGGTCTCCTCTTCGTACTCACGCTCGAGAAACAGCTTGACCTCCTGGAACAGTTTCGAGGCGAACACGAAATCATTCAGGCTCCTGCTTTTGCTTCTGAAGATATTCTTGTCGTTTCCTATCCAGTCGCAGTGTCCCTTGTTGATGAATACTATGTTTTCTCCGATGCCGAGCACGGAGTTCATATCATGGGTGTTGATGATCGTCGTGATGCCGTACTCATGCGTGATGTCGCTTAACAGCTCGTCGATCATTATCGAGGTCTTGGGGTCGAGTCCGGAATTGGGCTCGTCGCAGAAAAGATATTTCGGATTCAGCGCGATCGCCCTGGCTATGGCCACCCGCTTCTGCATACCTCCCGAAATCTCCGAGGGGAACTTGTCGTCGGCGTTCTCGAGGCCGACGCGCCTGATGCAGAAATGGGCGCGCTCGAGCTGTTCCTTGTGCGACAGAGGACTGAACATCTTCAGCGGGAACATCACGTTGCCGAGTACAGTCTCATTGTCGAAGAGCGCCGAGCCTTGGAACAGCATGCCGATTTCAGAGCGCAACTGTCGCTTCTGCGTCGTGTCGAGCGAACGGAACCGACGTCCGTCATACAGTATCTCCCCTTTCTCCGGAGTGAGCAGTCCGATCAGACACTTCATGAATACCGTCTTGCCCGATCCCGACTGACCTATGATGAGATTCGTCTTGCCGGAGTCGAAAGTGGCCGAGATGTTGTAAAGCACCTGCTGGCCGTCAAACCATTTGGATATATCTTTAGCCTCTATCATTGCAGCAGAAGTTGTGTCAGCACCACATCGGCGAGAAGAATGAGTATCGAGCTGGAGACGACCGCCTTTGTGCTCGCCTGACCGACCTCGAGGGCCCCTCCGTGGACGTAATAGCCATAATATGCCGCCACCGACGTGATGATAAAGCCGAAGACGAGCGATTTGATAAGACTGTACCAGACGTACCACTCGTTGAAGAACGACTGGATGCCGTAGATATACTGGTCCATGGTGATCATGGTGGTGAACTGAGCGATAAGCCCCCCGCCGAGCAGGCCCATGAACATCGACAGCACGCAGAGCACCGGGATGAACAGCACGAAGCCGACTATCTTGGGCAGCACTATGAAATTGGCCGAGTTGATGCCCATGATCTCTATGGCGTCTATCTGCTCGGTCACTCGCATGGTGCCTATCTCCGAGGCTATGTTGGACCCTACCTTTCCTGCGAGGATCAGCGACATCATCGTACAGGAGAACTCAAGGATAAGGATCTCGCGCGTGGCGAGTCCGGTGGCATACTTCGGTATGAGCGGTGACTCTATGTTGATTTTCATCTGGATACAGATCACAGCTCCGATGAAGATCGATATGATCGTCACCAGAGGTATCGAGTCCACCCCGAGCTTGTAGATCTCCTTCACCAGACTCTTGAAGAATTCCCTCCACTTTTCGGGGGCCTTGCAAACCTGAACCATGAATTCGCAATAGCGCCCCAGGGATTTTACAGAACTTACAAACATAACGGTCTGTTAATATCACAATTGCAGCAGATTATCCGAAAACTTGATTTTATGATTCGGTTTTCAGAATCAGCACTCAGACCCTTTCCCACAAAAGTGTTAACGCAGGGGTCTTAATAAATTTTTAGGCCGAAACCCAGCGCAAAGTTAATAAAAAATTTGGTGACATTTTTAGTTTTTAGTAATTTTGTGCGTAATAAGCCCAATCCGCGGCGTCGGGTCCCCTGTTCGTATGTTTTCATCCGGATGTTTTCAGGGGCGTTGGCGGGAGGCCGCACACCAATCAGGTCGAGACAGATATGCTTGTAATAGGAATAGCGGGTGGCACCGGATCCGGAAAAACCACGGTGGTCAGGAAAATAATCGAGAGTCTTCCACAGGACGAGGTAGCGGTGATGCCGCAGGATTGTTATTATAAGGACAACCGTCACATTCCTCTGGAGGAACGCCTCAAGATGAACTACGATGAACCGGCCTCGATCGAGTGGACGCTGCTCACCCGACAGCTCGGGGAGCTGAAGGAGGGACGTACGGTCAACATGCCGACCTACGATTTCATCACCTGCTCCCGTATGAAGGAGACCGTTACCGTCAATCCCAAGGAGGTCGTTGTGGTGGAAGGCATCCTGGTGCTCACCGACAAGTCGCTGCGCGACATGATGGACGTGAAGGTGTTTGTCGACGCCGATGCCGACGAGCGCCTTATCCGCGTGATCCACCGCGACTGTATCGAGCGCGGGCGCACTCCGCAGATGGTCATCGACCGTTATGTGGAGACCCTCAAGCCGATGCATGAGCTCTACATCGAGCCTTCCAAACGCTATGCCGACCTTATCGTGCCTCAGGGAGGACACAACAACGTAGCCATCAAACTCCTCACCGATTATATAAGAAGTCTTCTCAACCCCTCACCGTGCAATTGCTGACACCATGAAGTTGTTTCCGCTGCATAGAAAGAGAATCAATCCCCGTCGCGACGGCGGAGAACACCCCCGCTCGCTCACTCCGGAGGAGGAACGCGACCTCGAGGGACTCCCGGTGCCCGACATGCAGGAACTCGACATCGATGCTGTGGAGACCGTTCCGGAACCGGAGGGGGAAGTTAAGGTTGAGGAAGAGGTCGAGGTTCCTGAAAGGGGGGTGCTCCGCACCGAGAACCTTGTCAAGAAATATGGCAAACGCACCGTCGCCAACAAGGTGTCGATCAATGTCACCCAGGGAGAGATAGTCGGTCTGCTCGGTCCTAACGGTGCCGGAAAGACCACTACTTTCTATATGACTGTCGGACTGATCACACCTAACGAGGGCCGTGTATTCATAGATGACGTCGACATCACCGGACTGCCGGTCTACAAGCGCGCGCAGCGCGGCATCAGCTACCTGCCGCAGGAGGCTTCGGTGTTCCGCACCCTCACCGTCGAGAACAATATCCGCGCCATCCTCGAGATGACCGACACCTCCGCCGAGTACCAGAAGGAAAAACTCGAGCAGCTTATCCGAGAGTTCAAGCTCGAGAAAGTGCGCCACAATCTCGGCAACAATCTCTCCGGAGGAGAACGCAGGCGCACCGAGATAGCGCGCTGTCTGGCAATCAACCCGAAATTCATCATGCTCGACGAACCCTTCGCGGCCGTCGATCCTATCGCCGTGGAGGATATCCAGTCTGTGGTCTATCACCTGAAGGAACGCAACATCGGCGTGCTTATCACTGACCATAAGGCAGATTCGATTCTCGGTATCACCGACCGCGCGTACATGCTCTTCGAGGGAAAGGTGCTTTTCCAGGGGAGCAGCGAGGAACTGGTAGCCAATCCGATAGTCCGTGAGAAATATCTCGGACAGGACTTTGTATTCACACGTAAAAAATTCTGAATGAGCAGTACCATGCGATATATATCTAAATTGTTGTTTGTAGCGGGGATTCTGCTCCTCGCGCTTCCTGTTTCAGGGGCCCGCGAAGAGAGACACCCCTTCACGCTGGTGATCGACGCCGGCCATGGCGGACACGATGTCGGAGCTGTCGACAACGGAGCGCGCGAGAAGGATATCAATCTCGGAGTCGCCACCAGGCTCAGGAATCTCATTGAGAAAAAGCTCAAGAACGTCAAGGTGGTGATGACCCGCGACGACGACACTTTCGTCAGTCTGCAGGACCGGGCAAACATCGCGAACCGCAATCATGGCAATCTCTTTCTCTCGATCCATACCAACTCGGTCGACAAATCCAACCGCAACCGCGCGAGTGTGGCGGGATCTTCGGTCTATGCCCTCGGTCTTCATAAGGATGACAATAATCTGCGGGTGGCACGCCGTGAGAACTCGGTGATCGAGCTTGAAAGTGACTATCAGCAGAAATACAGCGGCTTCGACCCCTCGAAAGATGAGTCTTACATCATTTTCGAGATGGCGCAGAAGAAGAACCTCGGCCAAAGCCTGAAATTCGCATCGATGGCACAGAAGCAGCTTGTCGCGAACGCCGGACGGGCTGACCGAGGAGTGAAGCAGGCCGGTTTCTGGGTACTGTGGGCCACTTCGATGCCCTCGGTGCTGGTTGAACTCGATTTCATCTGCAATCCTGCGAGCGCCAGGTTCATGAACTCCGACGAGGGAAGGGAGAAACTGGCACAATCGCTGTTCAATGCGGTGGAGGATTACGTGGAGCACTACAACAACGGCACCGCATCCATCCTTCCTGCCAAGAAAACGAATGAAGAAAAAACTGCCGCAACCCCTGCTGCCCCGGTAAAGAATACTACCGTCGGCAAAAAGAATACGGTGTCGACCGGCGAACCGGGCACCGGAAGCTCTCGTAAGAAAGATAAGAAGAGCGATTCTCGCAAGAACAAGAAGAAGAAAAAGAAATCGTCAGCAAAGGAGAAACCGGTTGCCGCCGTCACATCCGCCGTTGCCGAGGAAACTGAAGATGATGTGCCGGTGCTCGCCTCGGCGGCTCGTTCACGCGCGAAGCGCGACGACAAGGCTCCCGCCGTAGCCGACAGTCCCCGTCAGTACCGCGCAGGCGGTGGTGCCCGCCGCCGCAGGTCGACCGCAGCCCGCAAAATCTCCGACAGCCGCGTGGTCGAGACTGAATCCATTCTTCTGCTCTCAGAGAATACCACGAAGTCCGGAGATGACGCCTCTGGAATTGCCGCAGCCGGGCAGAATGCGGGGAAAAGCCTCATCGCCGCTGCGGAAGCCGGACATGATAACGCCGAAGCGTCGCGACAGGGCAACATGAAGGATTCCAAAGCCAACGGCGACAAGGAGAAAGCCGCAAGGAAGAAAGATAGGAAATCTTCCGCCGAAAGGAAAGGCCAGAAGTGTTTCGTCGTCAAGAGCACCGGTGCCGTGCTTGCATCCGCCGGAGAGACTTCCGCCGGCTTCAAGGTGAGGAACGAGAAGATCAAAACCGTCTACAAGATTCAGGTCCTTGCCTCAAGCGACCGCCTTATGGAGAACAATCCGCAGTTCTGCGGTCTAAAGCCCATCAAGGCCTTCAAGGAAAACAACATGTACAAGTATACTTACGGTGAGTCGGAAAACCGGAGGGAGATCGAGAAGATGCTCCTCGACGTGAAGTCGAAGATTCCGGATGCCTTCATCATCATAAGCAGGAAATAACTATCGAAACGTCTAAGACCCCTTCCCATAAAAAATGTTAACACAGGGGTCGCAGATTTCGGTCAGGTTCGGCCTTGCAGGAGAAGGAGCATAGCGGGCTATGTGACTGAACCAAAAGGTCGAAGATGGCCGGAAGCTGCGAGTCAAGGGGTCTGGTATAAAATTAACAGAATATTAATTATTAAAAATGCTTTTCATAAAAATGATATAACCGTAGTCCGTCCGCTTTTTGCGCATCTCAGCCAAGTCGCGTCGGTCACGATGCCCGCATCGCTCCCTCCTTAACTTGCTGACCTGCATCAAAAATCGGCCGCCCCTGCGTTAACATTTTTTATGGGAAGGGGTCTTAATCATGAAAAAAATATTCACAAAGGAATTTATAATCGGACTGAGCGTGATTGTCGCGGCTCTGGTCCTCTTTTTCGGAATAGAGTTCCTCAAGGGGATAAATCTTTTCCGCCCGGCAAATTACTATTATGCATACTATTCCAATGTCGACGGCCTCGCGGTGGCCTCTCCGGTGCAGGTTAACGGATATAAGGTGGGACAGGTGCGCGAGATAATCTATGACTACGAGAACCCCGGCAAAATCAAGGTACTTCTTGCCATGGACAAGAAAGTCAGCATACCTGTGGACTCCTACGCGGAGATGGGACAGACCATGCTCAGCGGAGCCTTCATCAATCTTAAGATGGGTACAAGCGCTAAGAAACTGGCTGTCGGTGATGAAATACCCTCAGGTGCATCGAGCGGCCTCATGGAGTCGCTATCCAACGAGGTGATGCCGGCGATCAGCCAGATAATGCCCAAGATCGACTCCCTGCTCTCCAATCTCAACACGCTTGTAGCCGACCCTGCTCTGCTGCAGTCCATTCAAAGACTCGACGGCATCACCGGCAATGTGCTCGGCGTGACCGAGGGCCTCAGCAACACCATGCGGCGCGACATACCCGTCGTGATGCGCGACGCGCGTTCCATCACCCATCAGATAGACTCCGTAAGCGCCAACCTGCTCGGACTCTCCATCACTCTCAAGCAGCTCCCGATCGCCACCACGATGGCGAATGTAAACGACATCACCACCAACCTGTCGAGATTCTCGGCAAAACTCAACTCCTCTACCTCTACGCTCGGACGACTCACCGACGATGACGAGCTTTACCAGCGCCTGAATCAGGTTTCGGCTGACATCGACTCGCTGATCGTAGATATCAAACGCAATCCTAAGCGTTATATTTCCATCAAACTGCTGTAAAAAAGCCGTCCCTTTCCGAAACGATATGAAAAAGATTCTCAGATTTCTATATCTCCTCTACGAGTATCTGATCGCGTTCCCGATTTTTGCCGTGGCGACTATTCTGGCGGCATTGGTCACACTCATAACCTGTGCATTCGGCTCCGTCAATTTCTGGGGATACTGGCCGGCCCATATCTGGGCGCGGTTCACATGCATGGTTTTTCTTATGCGTGTCAAAGTGACAGGAAGGGAGTACATCGATCCGAAGCAGAGCTATGTATTCGTATGCAACCATCAGGGTGCATACGACATCTGGGCCATCTATGGATATCTTAACCATAATTTCAAATGGCTGATGAAGAAACCGCTCGAGAAGATTTTCCTCGTGGGGAAGGCCTGCCGCAAGGGGGGCCATGTGTTCGTCGACGACAGCAGCCTTGCGGGCATCCGCGATACCATCACGGAATCGGAGAAGACACTTAAGGACGGAATGTCGCTCGTGATTTTCCCCGAGGGAAGCCGTACCTGGGACGGAAACATGGGTGAGTTCAAGCGTGGGGCCTTCATGCTCGCCGCAGAGTTCAAGCTCCCTGTGGTGCCGATCACCATCGACGGAAGTTTTCGCGCAATGCCCCGCTACACCTACAACATGACCCCTACAGTGATCCGTCTGAAAATCCATAAGCCTATCTACCCGGGCGAGAACGGTTTCAACACCAAGAAACTGATGAAGGAGTGCCACGACATCATCGCGGCAGACCTGCCCGCTCCGGTGAAAGTAAGCGATAAGGAACTTGAGGAGCGGATGCGCAAGGATACGTTCTGATTTCACCTTTATCTATGAAAAAACATAAATGATGGGGAAAACCACGGACCATCCCGGGAATCCGGGACGGAGAAAGGTCATACTCTGCATAGCCGGTTCAGACAATACCGGTGGCGCCGGCATTCAGGCCGACATTCTCACCTGCAACCATTTCGGCTGCCATGCCGGGACGGTCGTCACGGCAGTTACCGCACAGAACTACCGGGGACTTCGGCTGATCGAGCCCGTAGGCGCGGATATGCTGATTGCCCAGCTCGATACATTTTTCGAAGCCTACGCTCCCGACGCCGTGAAGATAGGCCTTGTTCCCGACGACGTGAGCGCGGATATCATCGCCGATGTGCTATGTCGCAGCAATGTCCGGAATATCGTGGTGGATCCGGTGATGGGCGCCACGTGCGGCGGCAGATTCGGCCATGTCTTTACAGCGGACCACACCACAGGCAGATGCCGTCTCTATAACATGGCGAGCCTTCTTACCCCGAACCTTCCGGAGGCCCGAATCCTCGCAGGCGATCTCGATACGGACAACCCGCATGATATAGCCAGTGCCATTTATAGAAATTTCAATCCCGGGTATCTGTTGATTAAGGGGGGGCACACACCCGACGGGAAACCCCACGGTGATGTATGCACCGACCGTCTCTTTGACCGAGGGAACGCCATCTGCGAGATCAATATGCCTCGCATCGACTCGCCGCACACCCACGGCACCGGATGCGCCCTGTCGTCGGCCATAGCCTGCGGTCTCGCCAGGGGAGAAGCCGTCGACGAGGCGATATACAACGGATGCCTCTTCCTGAACGAAGCCATATCGCTCGGGAAGAAGCATCCGGTTACCGACTGTTACGGGCCTCTCTGTTATTCCTCCGGCTCGGGAGCTATCAGCTTATAGCCCTTTCCGTGGATGTTGATGATCTCGATGCTCGGGTCATCCTTGATGAGCTTACGCAGCTTGGTGATGTAGACATCCATGCTCCTCGCATTGAAATAATTGTCGTCCACCCAGATGGCCTTCAGCGCGTAGTTGCGCTCCAGTATCTCGTTGACATGCTGGCAAAGCAGCGCAAGAAGCTCCGATTCCTTGGTGGTGAGTTTCTGCGACTTGTTGTTGATATTGAGGGTCTGCTTCTGCGTGTCGAACGTATATTTGCCTATCCGGAACACTGTCACGTCCTTGTCTCGCTTACCTTTCACGCGACGGAGGATAGCACTGATTCTCGACACGAGTTCCTCCATGGAGAACGGCTTTGTGATATAGTCGTCGGCTCCGAGTTTGAATCCCTGCAGCACATCCTCCTTGATATTTCGCGCAGTAAGGAATATGATCGGCATCTCGCTGTTCACGTTCCTGATTTCCTGGGCAAGCGTGAATCCATCCTTGCGGGGCATCATCACGTCAAGGACGCAAAGGTCATACTTTCCTTTCAGGAAAGCCTTATAACCTTTCTCACCGTCCGGACAGAGATCAGCACTGTATCCTTTTGCCTGTAGGAATTCCCTGAGAAGCATCCCGAGATTCTCGTCATCCTCACAAAGAAGTATTTTCAATTTATCATCCATACTATTAATATTTCATGTTTCGCCGGTTCTCACCAGCGAATCTGTTTTATCAAAATCAACCCCGGCACCCCGGCCCATACCGGAATCGCCTCCGGTCCCAGATCGTCCCTGCTTT
Organism: uncultured Muribaculaceae bacterium; assembly: GCA_910584545.1. Classification (GTDB taxonomy): domain Bacteria; phylum Bacteroidota; class Bacteroidia; order Bacteroidales; family Muribaculaceae; genus Lepagella. The sequence continues at coordinate 62,238 of CAJUBC010000001.1, forward strand.
CATAATTTATAACAAACTTTCTTAAATTATTCCGCATAAAATTGAGAATAATTTAAAAAATGTTACATCAGAAGCCCCAGATGTCGAGCGCTCAAGCGCGAGATCTGCGCGGTCCTTACCGTGCCGACCGCGCAAGCGGAAGATCAATCACAAAAGTGCTTCCCTTTCCGAATTCGCTCTCGACCGAAATAGTCCCCCCGAACACGCTGATCATCTTCTTCACGTATGCCAGTCCGAGTCCGAATCCTTTCACGTCGTGCCTGTTACCGGTCGACACCCGATAGAATTTCTCGAATATGCGCTTCACATCCTCCTTCCGGATACCTATGCCGTTGTCTTTCACTCTGATCTCGAGCCGGTTGCCCGGCAGGTCTTTTGTGTCTATCTCCAGCTCCGGATCCGCATCCTCACGCATGTATTTCAATGCGTTGTCGAGCAGGTTGAAGATTACATTGGTGAACTGCATCTCGTCGACAGTCACATTCGCATCGGTCGCCGCGAGGTTCGTGGTCAGCCTGCCTCCCTGTTTCTCCACCTTGAGCTTGAAGGTGTTGACCACGCTGCTGATGATATCGTTGGCATCGACATCCGTGAAGTTCAGCGTGGAGCTGGCATCGTCGATCACCGACAGATGCAGCACTTTCTCCACCTGGAAGCGGAGCCGCTTCGACTCCTCGGTTATCACCTCGGAGAGGTGGGCGATAGTTGCCGGCGACTTGCTGATGGTCGGATCGCTGAGCATCTGGCCGGCCAGCGATATGGTGGATATCGGCGTCTTCAGCTCATGCGTCATGTTGTTGACGAAGTCCGATTTCATCTCCGACAGCTTCTTCTGCCTGAATATCATCACGATGGTATATATGAATATCACCAATAGCATCGCCGTGAACGCGAGCCATGGAATGATGAATCTCACCGATGAGAATATATAGGTGTTCTTGGTCGGGAACTCCACATCAAGCCGATAGGCGTAGTCGGTGTTGTTGAACAGCTGTATGGAGTAGATATCCTTGGAGTCGGTGCGGTAGTCGCCGCTCGTGTACAGCAGGTCGTTGCGATTGTTGTACACGGCGAAGACGAACGGCTCCCGGATTCCGTTGTTGGCGAGTTCGGTGCGCAGGCAGTTGCGTATGTCCACAGAATCAGCCCTTTCCATCACCGGTCGCGAACCGGAATCGCGCAGTATCGAGAGTATCACCTCAGTCAGAAGACCCTTCTGATAGAGATACTGGCTGCGTATCACCTCCTGCAGCGAACCGTAACGGGCTCCGATTGACTGCGTGGCGTCGGGAAACTTAAGGCCGGCCTCCCCGGGAGGTACGGAGCCCGTCGTCATGCTTCCGCTGTTGTTGTAGTAGTCATAGAAACTCGATTCTATTATATTGGCGTCCTGCTCCAGAAAGTGGAGCGTCTCCTCCTTGGCAAGGAATTCGGAGGTGGAATTGAGCGACCGCATCACAGCCTCGGTGAACTGCTCGTCGCGCATTCTCGCCATATTCCCGAGATACATTATCTGGAAATAAAGCAATGCTCCGAACATAGTGGCCATCACTATGGTGAGTATCCATATCAGCGACTTCTTCATATAAAATATATACCCTCGCTATTGCGTTTAATATTTGGCTGTCAGATTATCCTGAGATTTCACCATAATGGGACAGCATCAAACTATAATCTCAATTCATGAACTCGCACGAGAATTGAATTATATTTTTTAACAATCGGCAGGATACTTCCGATGCTTAATTTTAACAATTCGGTGCAAATTTAACAATTAAATGTGAAAATTCAAATCAATTTTCACATTTAGCACCCGATTAGCTGACATTTTTATGTTTTCCAAAAGGAGTTTCATATATTTTGTCGTTCTTATGTTCCCGCTGTTTCTCTTTTCTTGCGGAGAAACGGAACCGGAGGATTCGGACAAGCCGGATGATACAGAAGCAGAACATCTCACCCTGGTCTATGCGGTGAACCGCTCGAGTCTGCGCAACGATTTCAGCAGGGACTCCCTGGAGATGATGCAGGCTCTCGACCAGATCGCCGATCCTTCGGGACGTTTACTTGTTTATTATACCGACATAGCCGGGAATCGCTGCGGTCTGCATGAGGCCGTGAAGCGCAACGGCAGGTATGCCCTCTCTATGGAGCCGCTCCGCGAATATCCGCGCGACATCACCTCCACACATCCGAGCCGGATAAAGCAGGTTATCGAGGATGCCCTCTCGGTATATCCCGACATACCGGCAAATCTTTTCTTCTGGGGACATGGCACGAGCTGGACTCCGGAGTTCTCCGACAATATCGTCAAGTCCACGAAATCCGCCACAGCGGAGAACATCGCGGGAGGGAAGGCACCGATAAAGAAAGCCTACGGCGGGGAGTATGCCGGAGAACTCGGTGACCGGAAGAATCTCGCGTGGACCGATGTCGTGGAGCTCGCCGCCGCGGTCCCGTCGGGGCGGTTCGAGACCATCTGGTTCGATTGCTGCTATATGTCCTCGATTGAGATTCTTTATGAATTCCGCGACAAGTGCCGCTGGTTTGTCGGCTATCCCACGGAGGTATGGCAGTACGGACTTCCTTACGATCTCGTCTTGCCGCTGATGTACAGCGTAAATCCGCGTCGGGAGGAGGCTGCCAAGGTATTTTTCGACTATTACTACAGTTCCGGCGAACCCGTTACAGTTGCAGTGAGCGATATGTCGCGGCTGGAGGCTGTGGCTGATGTCGCCGCGAGGATTTTCGCGCTCGGGAAGGAGGTTCCCGCCGTGATGCCGGAGGTGAATTATTCCCGTGACTCTTCAAATCCGTATTACGATTTCCTCGGGTATTGCTCCGCCTTAGCCGATGAACAGGGGCGACCCGACCTCGCCCGCGAACTTGATGACGCGCTCCATGCGATGGTTTCCTATTACGACCGCTCACCGATCGACTTCCGTAACCGGCCCTGGGACATAAAAAAGGTGCGCTGCGTCAGCATCGGCGATTTCAATCCCGCCTCTGCCGATCGCAAGCACACCTATTACCGTACCACCGCCTGGTACCGTCGGACACGTTGACCTGAGCCTTTATTCGAGGAAGGTCACGGTATATTCACGGTCAAGCTCATTATCGTCGTTGTAACGCATTATCACGAGTATTTCACCGTTTAAGTTCTTGTATTTGAAGCGCATGTCCTTATAGCTGTCGATGTCGTCATCGTAGTAGCGGGCTTTACCTATAAGCATTACGCTGCTCTTGCCGGTCATACGGCACATCGGGAAGATGCGCATCGGGTCGCCTGCCGCGGCATCACAGCCATCGGTATCGATCAGCAGCCAGTTCAGGTCGAGGTTGAATTTGTTGTAGAGACTCATTGGCGAATATCTGAACTCATCCTCTCTGAGGATGTCGCCGTCAAGCCAGGTGCATGACGACAGGTTGTCTGCCCTCCACTTCAGGTCCGTGATCACCGAAGGCTCCTTATCCTCCTTGACTGCCGTCTGGATCAGATGCTTCGAATCGTCATACCCGTATGTCAGGGTTTCCTTTTCCGATTCCTTGTCCGTGTGGTCCAGTATCATGCCTCTCACGCCGAGACCATTCTGGACGGTCAACGAACAGTAGTACATCTGCTTTCCCTCCAAGAAATAGTCATATTCCACAAGACCGTTGTTGTAGCGGATGTTACAGCTGGCGTTCTCGCTGCCGGTTACCTTCATCTCTCTCAGCAGTCCGTTGTCATTGTAGGTAAACGAGATGCGCGAAGTCTCGGTTATCTTGTCACCCTTGTAATCCTTCACCTCGATGGCTCCGATTATAGTCTTCGGAAAATTGTTTTCCGGTAAATCGGGATTATCAGGGTCATCCGGATTGACGGGAGTTTCATTTCCTCCATTGTCTCCATCTCCTCCGTCGGGAGCTTCGTTGCAGGCTCCGAAAAGAGGAGTGATCGCGATTATGGCTGCAAGCCACAGATGCTTCTTCTTCATACTATTTTTAATTTAGTTAAACTCAATAAATATCACGTTCATGTTTTTGCCTGTCACTTTCGCCACAACGGGGGACAGCATAAAGCCAGGACCGGATAGATTTCGAGACGACCGATAAGCATCTCGAAGGAAAACACCCATTTAAGCACATCCGGCAAAGCGGAGTAACCGGCTCCCGTCGCGCCATAGCCCAGTCCGGTGTTTCCCATACACGAGGTAGAGGCAAAAAAGGAGTCGGTAAGATCATATCCGAAGGCTGTCATTGCCATTGCTCCGGCAGAGACCGTCAGCATGTAGATGGTGATGAACCCCGCTATGCGGAGCATCATGCTCTGAGGGATTTCCTTTCCGCCTACCTCCACGCGCCTGATGCAGTTCGGCATGAGGGTGTGGACGATTTCGTTGCGGAGATTCCTGGATAAAGCCACAGCCCTGTCGATCTTTATTCCCCCTGTGGTCGATCCCGCGCATGCTCCGCATGTCATCAGCATGATCACGATGATGAGCGGAAGGGGACCCCAGGCCGCGAACGGGATACGGGGACAATACTCGAAACCGGTGGATGTCACAGCCGAACAGACCATGAACAGCGGTGAAAGCAGCAATTCGTCGACGCTTCTCGCGCCCCTTGCGTGCAACCATCCCGCCATGGCCAGAACCGACACGAAGACAATACCCGTATATGCGCGAAACACATTGTTGCGGAACAGTTGCCGGGCGTTGCCGCGCATCACGTTGTAAACCGATATGAAATTGATGCCGCCCACGAACATGAAGAAAGTGACGGCCCAAGCCACGGCCGGACTATGCCATGCGGTGATACCTCCGTTGCGGGTGGAGAATCCGCCGGTCGACATCGTCGAGCATGCCTGGCATACACTGTCGAACACCCCCATTCCCATGAACAGGAGGACAGCTACCAGCAGAAGAGTCAGCATTGCGTATACCGTCCATAGCGAGATCACGGTCTGCCGTATGCGCGGATGCAGTTTCTCGCGGGAGATGCCGGTGACCTCGGCATTGAACAGGGATATGCCCCCTGAGTCGTTAAGAGATGGAATTATGGCGATCAGGAACATTACAATTCCCAGACCGCCGAGCCACTGTGTCAGCGCGCGCCACAGCAGTATGCCGTGGCTCTGAGCCTCGACATCGGCAATCACCGACGCTCCTGTGGTGGTGAAACCGGACATTGTCTCGAAGAACGCGTCGGTGAGCGTCAGCGGCGATTCGCAGAGCAGAAACGGTATCATGCCGAAGATGGAGAAAAAGATCCACACCGAAGAAATCAGCAGATAGCCCTCACGCCGAAAAATGGGCGAGTTCGAGTTCCTGTAGAAAAAAGCGAGAGCGGAGCCGGTCACTCCGGTCACGGCTGCAGAGCAGCAGAAAGCCAACCAGTCGGCCTCGCCGTATATCAGACATACGGCGAGCGGCAGAAGCATCAGCAACGCCTCGAGAATCAGGAGCCAGCCGAACATCCTGAAAAGCGAGTCCAACCGTCCCGAACGCAGGTAAATGTTTCTTGATGTCATTCCGCGGAATGTGAAAGCAACTCCGGAACGCGTCCGAACATCTTGAATGTCCGTCGGTAATATGGAGTAGTCATATCGGAGATTACCACGCCTCTGGAAGCGGACGCATGGATGAACTGAGTGTCGTCGATCACTATGCCCACATGCGACACTCGGTCCGCATCCTTCCCGGTGGCGAAAAACACCAGATCCCCCACGGCCACCTGCTCCGGCTCAAGCCGCTCGCAGAACTCCGCCTGCTTCGCCGAGTTGCGCGGCAGCTTATGGCCGGCCACATCCTCATAGACCCTCATTACCATACCGGAGCAATCCGTACCTCTCCCCTTGTCGGCCCTGGCGTATGCGTATGGAGTCCCCAGCCATGTGCGGGCCTCATCCACTATCCGCTGCCGCTCTCTGCCGGCGCGGGGCACATGAATCGCTGTCGCGCCGGGACGCTCCGGAGCCACTGTCGCATCCTTATGCGAACGGCAGGCGGGAAGCAACAACACCGCCGTGACTACTGCCATCAGCAGCGGCCATCGCCTCATGCCTATTTTAGTAAGTTCATAGTCAGCAATATGCGGACAAGCGGAGAATCGTACCATCTGTAAATGCGTAGTTCGGTTTGTTTACATTTGCAAATGTAAACAAAAAATCCGAATCCTGCAAATAGATGTGCCCGCGATCACACCTCTATCAGTACGCTGCCGCAGCTGTATCCTCCTCCGAACACCACCAGCGCCACATTGCTGCCCCGCGGGATGTCCGCAATCCGCTGACATAGCACGAGCGCGGCCGATGCAGACCCGGTATTGCCCAGTTCCTCGATATTGTTCAGGAAAACTCCATCTTCCTTTCCGAGGTCCTTGGCCACATGCGATATGATACGCATGTTCGCCTGATGGCATATCACATGCGACAGGTCATCGACGGTGAGCGAGGCATCCGAAAGCACCCTGTCGAGCGCGTATTCCATATACTTGCACGCGTTCATGAACACATCGCGGCCTTTAGGCATCGATATACCGCCCTCTGCCGGCATCAGTTTCACTCCGTCGGGTCCGGCCCCTATATTGCCGAGACCCTCTGTGAATATACCGAGGACACGTCTGTCGCTGTCCGCCACCTTTTCTTTAGAGAGGAAGAACGCCACCGCGCCGTCTCCCCAGAGGTGGCCCGACTTCGGGTCGCTCTCATTGGCATAATAGGTGTTGTGCTCAGGACAGATAAGCAAGGCTTTCGAAGCCTTGCCCATTGCAAAATAACCCTCGATCACCTCCAGTCCGTTGACGAAAGATGAGCAGGCTGCCGAGAGATAGAACGCCTTCGCGCCCTTTATATCGTAACGGCGCTGAATCTCATGTGCGGCGGTCGCCACGGAGTCATAGACGCAATATGCGGCATGGACTATCAGGTCCACGTCGTGTATGTCGTAAGGAAGGGATCCGAGAGCGTCCTCCACCGCAGCGAAAGCCATGGTATTGACATTCTCTCCGGGAGCGGCCTTCGAACGGGAAAATATGCCGGTGCGCTGCAGGATCCAGTCTGCATCCAGCCCGTTCACGTCCTTGAAATAGTCATTGTCGATTCTCTGCGTGGGCACATAGCTGCCCATAGAGTTGATATACATGCGGAAATATTTTTCGTAGAAATTTAGGACTGCAAAGTAAGCAATTTTTTCTCAGATACGAAAGAAAAGCTGCACAAAAAGCGCGAAAATGTGCGAAAAGAAGCCGGCGCGTTGGGCTGAGGCTTGCGCCGACGCGCTACGCTGAAGCTTGCGCCCGGAACAAAAAGCGCCGGCAAACCGGCGCGGGCTGCGGGCTGCGGAGACGGGGTTTTGGGGGCACATTTAACTTTTCTCGGGAAAATTAGGCGGAATCAAAAAATTGCAGTATATTTGCAAAAAATTTAACTCGTTAAATCTAATCTATAAGACTTCATCATGAAGAAACACAATTTCTACGCGGGTCCGAGTATCCTCACCCCGTACACTATCCAGAAGACAGCAGACGCAGTGATTAACTTTGCAGACACCGGTCTCTCCCTGCTCGAGGTTTCACACCGCAGCAAGGAATTCCAGGCTGTAATAGACGAGGCTGCAGCCCTCACCAAAGAGCTCCTCAACGTTCCCGAGGGCTACCACGTGCTCTTCCTCGGAGGCGGTGCAAGCCTCCAGTTCTGTATGCTTCCCTTCAACCTGCTCAAGAAGAAAGCAGCCTACATCAACACCGGCACATGGGCAACCAACGCCATCAAGGAGGCTAAGCTCTTCGGTGAGGTAGAGGTTGTGGCTTCCTCCGAAGACACCAAGTTCAACTACATCCCGAAGGATTTCGTAATCCCCGCGGACGCCGACTACTTCCACTACACCTCGAACAACACCATCTACGGAACCGAGACCCGCAAGGACTACGATTCCCCCATTCCGATGATCTGCGACATGAGCTCCGATATCTTCAGCCGTGAGTTCGACGTAAGCAAATACGACGCCATCTACGCAGGCGCCCAGAAGAACCTCGCCCCCTCCGGCGTGACTATCGTCATCATCAAGGAGGACGCTCTCGGCCATGTGGACCGTCCCATCCCCACCATGCTCGACTACCGCACCCACATCAAGAAGGGTTCGATGTTCAACACTCCTCCGGTCCTCCCCATCTACTCCGCCCTCATGACTCTCCGTTACTACAAGGAGCAGGGCGGTGTCAAGGAGATGGAGCGCCGCGACCTCGAGAAGGCAGCGATGCTCTACGACGAGATCGACCGCAACAAGCTCTTCCGCGGCACAGTAGCCGAAGAGGACCGCTCGATCATGAACGTCTGCTTCGTGATGAACCCCGAGTACGCTGAACTCGAGAAGGACTTCTTCGACTTCGCCACCTCCAAGGGCATGGTCGGCATCAAGGGCCACCGTTCCGTCGGCGGATTCCGCGCTTCGCTCTACAACGCGCTTCCCAAAGAGAGCGTGCAGGCTCTCATCGACTGCATGAAGGAATTCGAGGCAAAACACTAATCTTAAAGAACGTCACAGACCATGAAGATATTGGTTTTCACAGAGAAGCCTTTCGCCCCCGCGGCTGTCAAGGCTATCGAGAACACAGTCAACGCTTCGGGCAACGAGCTCGAGGTTGTAGAGGGCGGCACACGCGCCGACCTGCTTGAGGCTGTAAAGAACGCCAACGGCCTCATCGTTCGCTCCGACAAAATCGACGGCGACGTGATGGACGCGGCTCCCGAACTGAAGGTGATCGTACGCGCCGGCGCCGGCTATGACAACATCGACCTCGCCGCCGCCACGGCTCACGGCATCTGCGTGATGAACACCCCCGGCCAGAACTCCAACGCCGTAGCCGAACTCGTCTTCGGTATGATGGTGATGATGTGCCGCAACCAGTACAACGGCAAGGCGGGTACGGAGCTGAAGGAGAAATCCCTCGGTATCTACGCTTTCGGTCAGGTAGGCCGCAACGTGGCCCGCATCGCCAAAGGCTTCGGCATGAAGATCGAGGCTCTCGACAAATTCGTTCCCGACGCTGTCATGGAGGGTGAGGGCGTGAAACCGGTCCACACTCCCGAGGAACTTTTCTCACAGAACGATTTCGTCTCGCTCCATATCCCCGCTACAGCGGAGACCCGCAACTCCATCGGCTATGACCTCGTCATGAAGATGCCGAAGGGCGGCGTTCTCGTCAACACAGCCCGCAAGGAGGTGATCGACGAGGAGGGTCTCATCAAGGCCCTCGAGGAGCGTCCCGACCTGCGCTACGTCTCCGACATCAAGCCGGACCGCGCGGAGGAGTTCGAGCAGAAATTCGCTTCCCGCGTATTCTTCACTCCCAAGAAGATGGGTGCGCAGACAGCGGAGGCCAACTTCAACGCCGGCGTAGCCGCCGCAGAGCAGGTTATCGCCTACCTTAAGGATGGCTGGAACAAATTCCAGGTGAACAAGTAACTCTTATAATAAGTGATTATTGTTGATTATCTCTGAGGAGAGATGGTTTTAACTCGGTACCGGGCAAGCGTGAGCTCCCCCGGTACTTTTTTTATCCAAAATCACGCGCGTCAGCCCGAAATTCAAAATTCAAAATTCAAAATTATTTAGAGGACGGCCATGGGAATCCAGATGGATTCAAAGTCAGATGGATGTTCTTACGGTTGAGACGTACCTCGACATATTCGGTCAGCTTGCGGCGGTCCGCCGCCGTCAGTCCGGCCGGAGCGTTTACAAACATCATGTCGATCGTGTCGGTGACCTGCTCGTTGCCTACGGCTGATGCCACCATCCGGGCCAGCGCGATATCCTTCACCGCCGGGAAGAGCACCTTCACCTCGGGAGAGACACGCACGCTCTCGTCGGAGAACTGCTTGTGGAGCGATACTATCGACTTCAGCGAGTCTATCTCTTCCTGCCGCTGCGCGATCTCGTTCTGCATCAGCGCATAGAACTGCCCGCGGTCCTCGCTGTCGAGTTCCTTGCCGTTGGCCATCGAGAAGCCCTGCTTGATCGTGAGCAACGTGCCGCCGAGCCCCACCGAGTCCATCTTGTTGACCATCGCCAGCTGCAGGGAGTCTTTGGGCAGCGCCTCGCCGATGAGCGTCACGTCGATATGCCGCGTGCTGCCATCCATATATTCCCTATGGCTCAGCACCTGTGTGTTGGGGAACACAAACTGGTTCTCCACAAATTCCGACGCCTTCTCGATAAACACATTCTTGCGGATCATGACCACCGTAAGGTAGACGCTCACACAGACAGTGGCCACCACCACGGCGGTGACGACGCGCTGCACCCGCCTCGCACGCCGCTCATCCTGAAAGACCACGCTCTTGAAGCCCATCAGTTTCACGCCCACCCATGTGGTCACCATTATGAAGATCATGTTGGTGAAGAACAGGTAAAGTGCCCCGAGGAAGAAATTCATCTGCCAGGTGGCGAGACCGTAGCCGGCCGTGCAGAGGGGCGGCATCAGGGAAGTGGCGATGGCAACTCCCGGCATTACCTGTCCCTTGTTCTTCGCAGCCACGCTCAGTATGCCGGCGGCCCCGCCGAATATGGCCACGAACACATCGTAGATCGAGGGTGATGTGCGTGCAAGCAACTGGCTCGCACCCTCGTACTGCGGGGATATGAGGAAATAAATGGCCGATGTAGCCAGCGAACCGAGCACCGCCGCGGTTATGTTCTTGAGACTCCGCTTAAGCAGAGTGAAGTCCTGCACGCCTATTCCGAGTCCCATTCCCATTATGGGGCCCATCAGCGGAGAAATGAGCATCGCGCCGATTATCACAGGGATGCTGTTGGTGTTAAGTCCGAGCGAGGCGATGAAGATAGCGAATATCAGGGTCAGCAACTGGCTGCCCTTGAACGACACACCCGACCGGATGCTCTGTTCTATGTCCATCTGCGACTCAAGGTCGCCTTTCACATCGGCGAACGACCTGATGTCTTTCCATACAAGAAGGGTAGAGGCCTTCGCCTTCTCCATCAATCCGTTGATCTTGCCGTTATCCATGTTTTACTATAGTCTCAGTGGTTTCTAATTTATTTAACAATATTTACGCAGATATGTGAAGAAAAATTGTTAATTTTGCGTTATTCCTACAGATATTTTATGGAAACATTCAGGTTAACAGGGCTTGGAGTGGCGGCTGTCACCCCTTTCACCCCCGATAAAGAGATTGATTTCGAAGCGCTCGGACGCGTTCTCGACCATATCATGGCCGGTCACGCCGACTATATAGTGGTGTTGGGCACCACAGGGGAGACCCCTGCCCTCTCCGCGACCGAGAAGAAGGCCGTCAGGGAGTTCGCGGTGGCCCGCACCGCGGGCCGCGTGCCGCTCGTGCTCGGTATGGGGGGAAACTGCACCCGCTCGCTCGTCGAGGAGATCCGCGACACCGACCTGTCCGGTTTCTCGGCCATCCTTTCGGTGACTCCCTATTACAACAAGCCGTCGCAGGAGGGCATCTACCTCCACTTCCGCGAGGTGACCATGGCCTCCCCGCTTCCGGTGGTGCTCTATAACGTGCCGGGACGCACCGGAACCAACATCAAGGCATCCACTACCCTCCGACTCGCCAAGGAGTTTCCCTCCGTCATCGGCGTCAAGGAGGCTTCGGGCGATTTCAAGCAGATAGAGGAGATCATCAACAACAAACCTGATCACTTCCAGGTCATCTCCGGCGACGACGCGCTCACCTATCCCCTCATCTCGCTCGGAGCCGAGGGCGTGATCTCGGTGGTGGGCAACGCTTTCCCCGAGGAATTCGGACGCATGGTGCGCCTCTGCCTCGAGGGCCGCTTCAACGAGGCGCTTCCCATCCATTACCGCTTCTCGCGACTCTACGACGAGCTGTTCGTCGACGGCAACCCCGCCGGCGTGAAGTCGCTTCTCAATGCCCTCGGACTCATCGAGAACCAGCTCCGGCTTCCACTCGTGCCCACACGCCTCGAGACCGGCGAGGAGATACGCCGGCTTGTAGCCGAAATCTGCGACCCCTGCGTTAACATTTTTTGTGGGAAGGGGTCTAACCTCTCGGCCCGATGATCGACAAGGCCACCGTACAGAAAATCAAGGATACAGCCGACATCGTGGATGTGGTGGGCGATTACGTCCACCTTGTCCGCCGGGGCGGCAACTATATGGGGCTCTGCCCCTTCCACAACGAGAGAACCCCCTCTTTCTCCGTCAACCGCCGGAAGAATTTCTGCTACTGCTTCTCCTGCAAGAAGGGAGGCTCGCCGGTGAATTTCATCATGGAGAAGGAGGGTCTCTCTTACCATGAGGCACTGCTCCATCTGGCGAAACGCTACGGCATCAAGGTCGAGGAGCGGGAGCTCACCGACGAGGAGCGCCGCCGGCAGTCGGAGCGCGAGTCGATGCTCGTGGCCAACGAGTGGGCCATGCGCCTGATGGAGCATGACCTTTCGGAGACCGACGAGGGGCGCGACGTGGGTCTCAGTTACCTGCGGCAGCGCGGCGTCACCGACGAGGCCGCCGCAGCTTTCCATCTCGGCTATGCTCTCGACCGGAGCAGCCATCTCACCGAGTCGGCCCTGAAGGCGGGCTACCAGCTCGATGTGTTCAAGCGACTCGGTCTCGTGGGGACCTCGCAGCAGGGACGCGACTATGACCGCTTCCGAGGCCGGGTGATCTTCCCTATCCTCAACACTTCCGGCAAGGTCATAGCCTTCGGAGGACGCGACCTCAAGGGAGGACTGGCCAAGTATATCAACTCTCCTGAATCGGAACTTTATAAGAAGAGCAACGAGCTTTACGGCATCTTCCAGGCCCGCGCCGCGATTGTCCGCGAGGATAAGTGCTTCCTCGTGGAGGGCTATATGGACGTGATCGGTATGTGGCAGTCGGGCATGAAGAATGTGGTGGCCTCTTCCGGCACCGCCCTCACCGATGGCCAGATCGCACTGATACATCGCTTCACCGACAATATCACGCTTATCTACGATGGCGACGCGGCCGGGGTCAAGGCTTCGCTGCGCGGTATCGACATGCTCCTCTCCCACAAGATGAACGTCAAGATGCTCAGGCTGCCGCCGGAGGATGACCCGGATTCTTTCGCACGCAGCCACACGCCGGAGGAATTCCGCGCATACGTGGCCGAGAACGAGACTGACATCATCCGCTATAAGGCGCAGGTGATGCTGGCGGAGATGAGCAACGACCCGCAGCAGCGCATCGCGGCGATCAGGAGCGTGGTGGAATCGATCGCGCATATACCGGATGTGGTCTCGAGGGATGTATATATACGCGAGTGCGCCTCGCTGCTCGGCATCTCGGAGGAGGCCATCGCCAAAGCGGTGGCGAAGGCCGTCGGGGAGGTGATGGAGAAGCGGCGGCGCGAGCGGATGCGCCGGGAGTTTCCGGATGCTGCGGAACCTCGGGTGCCCCCTTCGGCACAGTCTGCTTACGCAGAAAGAGAGGGAGGAGCGGCGCAGGCTCATACAGGGACCGGCGCGGCACAGGCTCCGGCGGGAGCCGGGGGACTGCGGGCACAGGTTTTTCCGCTGGCGCGTGCCGAGCAGGCGCTGATGCGCTATTGTGTGCGCTACGGCTATATGCCTTTCTGCTCGCAGGTGGATGAAGAGGGGAAGGAGCGGGAGATCGATGTGCTGGAGTTCGTGCGGGAGGAATTGGAGGTGGATGGCGTGGAGTACACCGTGCCGCTCTATGCGAGGATGGCTGCTGTTCTCGAAGGGATGCGGGGGGATTTCGCCACGGCTTTCGCGCGGGAGCGCGCCGCAGCAGACGCGGAGGCGGCGCGGATGCGCGCCGAGGGTATCCGCGAGATCGCGGCCAGGGATCTCTCCGTGGATGACATACGGCGGGAGGAGGAGCGGCTTGGCGCCGCCATCGCGGAACGGCGCGACGGTCGGTTGGCCGACTTCCGCAAGGACTGGCCGGGACGGGAATTGCTCAGCCATGAGGATGACGAGGTGCGGCGCGAGGCCGCCGAACTGCTGCGCGAGCGTCATCAGCTGAGCCATATCTACAGCCGCGAGGCTCCCGCCGAGCGGGAGGAGGACCGCCTCGACATACTTGTGCCGCGCGCGGTGATAGAGCTGAAGGGGGAGATGCTCGACATCAGGCTCAAGGAACTTATGAAGCAGCTCTCGGAAGCCGTGGCCAAGGGAGACGCAGAGGAGGAACACCGCATCGACCTGGAGATAAGCGACATCCTGTCGATGCGCAAGGAGATAGCCCTCGACATGGGCGAACGCACCCTTTCCCACCCTTAAACTCATTATTATTATGGACGAGCATCAGATAAATGATTTAAGCAAGAAAATCATAGGAGCCGCAATAGAAGTACATAGAAATCTCGGTCCCGGTCTTCTTGAGAATACTTATCAAGTCGCTTTGCTACACGAGCTAAAACTGAATGGTATTAACGCATTGATGGAAGTCGAGGTTCCTTTCATTTATAAAGGCATGAAACTTCCTACCGCATATCGGGCAGACATCATTGTAGAGGATGAGATCATTCTGGAATTAAAGGCTACAGAGACAGACAATCCCATCTATGCCAAACAGTTATATACATATTTGCGGCTGTACAACAAGAGACTTGGCTTAATCATCAATTTTAACAGAGAACGCCTTGTAGATGGACTCAAAAGGGTGGTAAACAATTTATAACCTCCTTTGCGAGCCCTCTGCGCCTTTGCGTGAGGTTAAATTGGCGGAGGGTATGAATATTATTTCCCTTATATCCATTCATTATTGTATCAGCGTCAGAGGCTTTCACTTATACAAAACATGGTCGCGACTTGCATCAGCTCGCTTTTTCCTCACGCAAAGGCGCAGAGGGCTCGCAAAGTGTGTCTATCGCAATTACACGCACTTACATATTCTGAGAGTCGGTTCTGTCGCTGTCGCGGAGGTGCGCTGTCGCTCCGCTCAGCAAGTTCGCGGAGCCGGACGCGCGGATTGAGACAGAGGTCTGAGTTACAAAGTCAGTGGTGCGCGATAGATTACCCTCTGCGCTCTCGCTGGGCGAAGCCTCAGCCAACTCCGCTGGCTCGCATTTGACCAAAGCCAAACACCTGACCCACCAAAAAATTACTTCCTTTGCGAGCCCTCTGCGCCTTTGCGTGAGGTTTAATTGGCTGAGGATACTGCCAATCAACATAAACAGGAAATGTCCGGATATAGCTCTTTCTTGCCATATCGGGCGCGACTTGCATCTTCTCTGATTTATTATCCTCACGCAAAGGCGCAGAGGGCTCGCAAAGTTGTGTCTATCTCTTTGGACCAAATCCTGACACTTGACGCTAACGAAGATTTTTCCTACTTTGCGAGTCCTTTGCGCCTTTGCGTGAGGCATAAAAGCTGAAACAAAAAGTATTAGCTCAATTATTACCGCTTATTGTTGACCCGACACATTTATAATAAGCGGTTAAGTTTTTAAGTAAGGCGAATATTTTTGTCCGGTTTGGCACTTTTTTCACGTCATTTGGGCTAAAGAGGGCGATTTTATTGGTCAAATTGGAAATTATGCTTAAATTTGCATTGAATATTCAGATTGGGAATATTCAGTGCTTACTGATAATTTTTAACTATATCACAATATGAAGAAATTCTACGCACTTCTGAGCGGTATGCTCCTGCTCCCGGCTGTGGCTTTCGCCGCCGGCGACGCCAAGGATTATCCCGGCTATCTCAACGTAGAGATGGGTGGCGAGAAGATCGCCGACAACCAGCCCTCCTCCATCACCATCACCCCTACCGGGGATGGAACCTGCAATTTCCTTCTCCCCGACCTCACCATCGACATGGGCGGTTCGCCCCTCCCCCTCGGTGACATCGCTCTTGAGAATGTGACTGTTACCTCAGCAGATGGCAAGGAGAGCTACAAAGGCTCAAAGAAGGACATGACCCTTATGGGCGGCATGATTATCGCAGACGTGGACCTGAACGGCACCATTGTCAACAATATCGCCGACATGAAGATCGATGTGATGTGGACCAACACCGGCGGCGACCCGATGCCGATCAACGTGACCTTCACCACCAACAAAAACGGCGAAAGCGGTGTAGCCGAACTGACCACCGATGAGAGCGCGACATACTACGACCTGAATGGGCGCCGCCTGACCGCCGCTCCCACCGAGGGACTCTACATCCGCGTCACCAAAGCCGGCGGAAAGGTAGTGAGATAAAGTGGCGCGAACGCGAAGCTAAGGAACCCCGATGCTCCGCATCGAGGGGAGCGCGAACAAATAGCGACTCAGTCGTTTCGCTCCAGTCGTTGTGGGTTTGTAACCCACAACACCAACAATAAAACAACATAAAACAAAAATAACAACAAAGATGAAAAAACTAACAACAGCCCTTCTGGGCGCCGCGCTGCTCCTCTCCCCCGCAGCCTTCGCGCAGAACGAGCAACTCCTGAACCCCGGGTTCGAGGAGGGATGGGGCGACTGCACGCCATGGACATCAGCAGGGAATACAAAAACACAGGGGACGACCCCTGCTCCATGGTGTATCTCCCAAGTAATAGGAATAAACGGAATTGGAGCTACCACTACAGGAGAAAAAGTTGAGGGATACAACTCTTCAAGTGCTGTAAAAGTCTATAATGCTCCAAACTCCGTAGCAAAGACTCAAACGGTTCCGGGGTATGTGACATTGGGTAAGACATGGTCTACAGCACAGGGAACTAGTGCCAAAAACAAAGATGGAGGCACATTTGGAGGAATTGACTTCGCAAGCCGTCCCGATGCCATTGAGTTCATGTACAAAATGGAGCGGACAGCGGGCTCCTCCGAAAAAGCTACCGTCATAGCTTATCTTTGGAAAGGAACATGGACTCAGAAAGATGTCCCAGCTGCAATTTCTGTAGTGACTCCTAAAAAAGTAGACATGCTTGACAGGGATAGAAATATACTTCTGGAGTATTATAAAAGCCATCACAATACGGATTTAACAGAAGGTACTCAAGGAGGCGCAATTTCTACTACGGAAGGTGCCGAACTGATTGCAGTTGCCGAAGTCACTCTGGAAGGTACTGTGAATGAATGGACTCTCTGCCATATTGACTTTGAATATTTATCAGAGGCTACACCCGAGAAGATGAATATTATTTTCTCGGCCGGAGACTATTTTAATTCACAGAACCTTGTGAAGGATAACTCTCTCACAGTGGATAACGTGATGTTGTATCCTTATACTGACAATTATGAAGGATATCTGAATATAGATATGTTGGGTGAGAAGCTCACTACTGATCAGGATTCCCAAATTTCTATAATAAATAAATCAGCAACAAAGTGTGATTTCACTCTTCCTGATTTCACATTAAAAATGGGAGACGACCTTCTCCCTCTTGGCGATATAAACGTTCCGGATGTTACAATAACAGAGGAAAACGGATTAAAAACATATAACGGAACTGTAAAGGAGCTTTCTTTGTTGGAAGGTGAAATTATAGCAGATGTCACCGTTACCGGCACCATTGATGCAGACAATTTCGTCAACATGAAAATAGATGTTGAATGGATTATGGATGGTACAAGAACGCCTATAGGTGTGACCTTCACAACAAACTCCCATCCCGTTGCTCCGACTCTCCAGATCGGCGGGAAAGATATCAACGAGAATGAGCCTATTACGGTCAAAGATGGTGAAGTAGTCACACTTCCCATGACAGATGGCATCGAAATCTGGTATGCTCTTGAAGAGACATCCTCTGCCGCAGCGGCATCGTATGCTCCCTCAAGAATTCCTACAGATAAGGATTACACGCTCTATTACGGCAGCGCGTTCGATATACAGAGCGGCAAGAACTACAACCTGACTTACATCGCTAAGGACACCAAGACAGGTATGGAGAGCGAGCCGAAGACTGTATCTATCAGCACTACGACCGGTATCGCGGCTATCGAGACTGAGAACGGCACCGCCGAGTACTTCACGCTCCAGGGCGTTCGCGTGGCAGAGCCCACAAACGGCATCTACATCCGCGTAGCCAACGGCAAAGCCACCAAGGTGACCGTGAAGTAACCCAACCCAGACACATCCCAACCCGACACAACAATCCCGGAGGAGCCCCGCTCCCCCGGGATTTAATTTATTGAATTTTGATGAGTCGAAATAAATTACTATCTTTGCATGATATGATAAAGGAAGTCAAAATACAGAATTTTAAATCTATAGTAGATCTGAATTTGCCTCTGGGAAGATTCAATGTGCTTATCGGCGAGAACGGCTGCGGTAAGTCCAATATCCTTGAGGCAATTACTTTCGCCAGCGCAGCGAGCGTTGATCAGCTTGACGTGCATGATCTTGAAAAAAGAGGCATGCGGGTTCCCGCTCCCCAATTTATGTATTCGGCATTTGAGGATTACAGACAGGATAATATCCTTGTGACTTTACAGCCATCCGATAGCGCGGAGGAAAGTTTCTGCATGCACTTCTCTAATGAGTTGGAATCCGGAAAATGGATAGAAAGAGGTAAGATCAACGGCAAAGAATTCATTGACTCCATTAGAGAAGCCGGAGCGCGCTCCATCAAGGAGGTGGAAGAGATACTTTCTTCAGACAGGTTCAAAAATGACGATCCGATTCATATATCCATCAAAGAAAGCGACAGCAATATAACTTTTGGCCCTCCATTCTACGATAAAAGCGTCACAGGGTTCAAGATATACTCACTGAATGAGAAATCTCTTCGCCGCTTTGATAACCCGGATAATACCGCTTTAGGTGTTGACGGGACCGGGCTCTTCTCATACTTGAAAAAATTAGCATTATCTGAAAAAGGCAGCATTACGCTCAGCAAGATAATTGACTGTATGGGTATTCTGGATTGGTTTGACGGCTTGAAAATGCCATCGGAAAATCTATCCGGAGACAATTCAATAATGCTTTTTGACCAATATATCGACAATGCTCTGAAATATTTCGACCAGAGAAGTGCAAACGAGGCTTTCCTTTATCTATTGTTCTACTTCACTCTGTTTATATCGGAAAACACTCCTCCATTTTTTGCGATTGACAATATTGAGTCCGCACTTAATCCAAAGCTTTGCCGAGAGTTTACGAAGAAATTGATAGACCTTGCGCAAAAGCATGACAAACAGGTTATAGTGACCACACATAATCCGTTTGTTCTGGACGCTCTGGATCTGAATCAGGAAGAGCAGCGGCTTTTCGTGGTAAGAAGAGACATCGACGGGCATACAAAAGTCAACCGCATCAAGGCTCCCGAAAATTCTAACATACCTCTGTCGGAAGCATGGATGAAGGGTTACATCGGAGGATTACCAAATAATTTCTGAAAATGGCAAGTATTGCGGTTATTTGCGAAGGAGTTTCGGAATTCAATATCCTTAACCATATTGTCTCACGATATACCGGAGAGCATGTCCTTAACGCTGTCCAGCCTAAAATCAATCGTCAGAAAGAAACCCAGGCTGAGGAGGGAGGATGGTCCAGGGTACTGGACCACTGCACGGATGAGGTGATCGAAAACATATTTCAGTTGAATGAATATCTGATAATCCAGATAGACACCGATGCCTCCCATATCAAGCCATACGATATTTCCCATAATTTCAGCGATGGTTGCGCCAAGTCGCATAAACGACTTCATGCAGAGATAAAGGCAAGATTGATGAGAGGAATCTCAAGGTCCACGAAAAAGAAATATCTTCACCGGATATTCTTTGCTATATGCCATAATGAGATAGAATGCTGGCTATTACCACTCTTCTATTCCGACAGCCGGTCATGCAAGACCAACAATTGCATAAAGATATTGAATATGGCTTTGAGCAAAAAGAATCTGAATGGCATACCGGATACGAACAAGAACAGCCCATTAGCCAGAGATGCATACAAAGCGATTTTCAAAAACATGAAGAAAAGGGAAATCATCGAACGGATGGCCACAAACAGCTATGGCTTCAAAAGCCTCCTGAACGGCTTGGACACAATTGTGGAGTACAAGCGTTAACGCCATCAAAGTGACAGAGAAGTAACCCAACCCCGACAAACTCCAACCCGACACAAAAATCCCGGAGGAGCCCCGCTCCCCCCTCGATGCGGAGCATCGGGGTTCCCTTACCTTTGCGCGCGGATTTGATTTCGCGTTAGGGGTTTTAGAAGACGTAGGCGAAGCCGAGGTTTGCGTAGATGGGGTACATATCGAAGGTGACGGTCTTGAAGCTGTTGCGAAAGATGTCGTTCAGACCCCAGTCTAAGTTCAGGTTTACCGACAGACGCTTGAAGACGCGGAAGGCGGCTCCCGCCTGCAGTCCCCAGTTGAATGTGCGCAGTTCCTGGTCGAAGTCGTAGGTGGCGTATTTGCCGTCGGTGAATTCCCACTTTGGTCCAGTGGGATCCCCCTCGCGGAGATAGCCGTCGTAGACGCGTCCCTCGAAGTCCTTCTTCATCAGGAAGGCGACGTAGGGACCGAAGTTGAAACGCCAGCGGGAGTTGAGGCGATAGGTTGCCACCACCGGTATGGTGAAGAGCTGCGACACGTAGCGGGTGCGCACCTTGCCGGTCCAGCGGCCCGACATCTCGTTACCTTCGTTTACGATGGTCATTCCATAGTTCTTCACAGAGGCATTCGTCTCCATACCCTTCTGCTCCAGACGGAAACCGAACGCGAAACCCCAGGTGTTCTTCTGGTCGCGCTGGTTCTTGTCGAACCACTTATAGACCGTGGCACCGATGGAAAGGTTCAGCAGCGGATTGAAGCCCTCGATGGTGCGGATCTCCTGAGGCAGAGGAATCGGCGACGCGCCGCCGAGATTGACACCGGCATTGACCTCATACTCGAAACCGAGCAGAATAGACTTATATATACTGCGCGGCCTCTCTTCCTGCCCCAAGGCGGAGCAGACAGTTCCCAATATCACCAATATCCCGATCAATATCCTTTTCATCGCATTCAAAATTGAAAACCCTTCCCGAATCCCTTTTGTGTCAATTTAATTCAAAATTCAAAACTCAAAATTCAAAATTACCCCTCACTGGCACTTGATGAAAAGCTCATCCACCAGCAACCGGCTGCCGACAGCGCCTGAGAAGAAGTCACCCTCCTCGCTGGAGGTCATCACAATCGCCAGGCTGTAGCGGCCATCATCGAGTTTCTTCGAATCGACCTCCTTGCCTTCGCGAAAAACGAAGGGCACATCGAAATAAGTCCACTCGGATGTGGTGCCACGCAGGGACTCGTCGAGCTGCGCCACAGCGAGGATATTCGGATTGTCGGCTGCCAGCACATTGGTGCCGTCGAGATATTCCATCTCGGGAGTTGATTCATAGAAGACCGCATAGATGTTGCAGCGGTCCTTGCGACCCGGCACCTCCTTCAGCTTTGTCTTGGAGGTCTCGTCAAACTCCGTGTAGACATCTCCGGGAGTGTAGTGATACCAGCCTGAGAAAGAGCTCGGGATATTCATGAACTGGACACCGAACTTCGTGGCCTGCATAGGATGCGCCACTGCGAGGGAGGAGTCGAACTTGCCGAGGAACAGGCTACCCGCCGCCAGAGGTTTGTTGACCATCGCGCCCCAGACACCTGTGGACCTGGTGATGAGGCACGCGCATTTTCCCTCCTTGCCCTCACTGTACTGATAGGTGGGATAAGTGTCGGGACCGTTCTTGCCGTTGGTGAGCGCGAAACCGGAATTACCGCTTGCCCAGATGGTGGTGACCGTCTGCGACGACCCCTCCGGAGTAAACGTGGAATAGAATTCATCGTAGATACCGCCGGCGGAAGTCTTTATAAGGTTGACATCCTCGAAGCTGTATTTCAGCTGGATGGAAACGAGATGCTGCGCGGTGACGGTATATTCCTTATGCCACTGGCCATCCTCGGAAACGGT
This sequence comes from uncultured Muribaculaceae bacterium, assembly GCA_910584545.1. Lineage (GTDB taxonomy): Bacteria > Bacteroidota > Bacteroidia > Bacteroidales > Muribaculaceae > Lepagella. Next base: position 84,089 of record CAJUBC010000001.1, read on the forward strand.
GGTGTATAGCTGCGGACGGGTAAAATCAAGAAACGTTCCACTCGGCGGGTCGATCGACGCACCGGGAGTGAGGGTAAACTCCGGAGCGAGTTTGCCGAGGCTCACATTATTCTTCACTATGAGTGTCACCCGGTTGTTCTCGATGTCGGGAGTGCGGGAGAGAGCGTCGCCGGGGAGAGATACCGACAGTATGTCGCACTCCGAGTTCAGGGGTTCCGTAGAGGTGCAGGAAACCGCCGCAAGAGGGAGCGCGAGCAGAAAAAACTTGTCAAAAATACGCATAAATAAGCAAATTGATGCATCCCAAACGCTGTGGGACACAATTTTTTACAAAGATAGTAAAAAATCTTAAAAAATGCTAAAAAATCGATTAGATTATACGCGATTATACGCGTGGATACTCTTTGGTGAACCACAAGGCGCGTGTTGGATAGCCGCTTGTCCACAACTAAATAAATCTCACGCAAAGGCGCAGAGGGCTCGCTAAGTATTTCTCAATTTTATTCACCGTCATATTCAGCAATTCTGACCTGTCGCTGACGCGAAGGCTCGCTGTCGCTCCGCTCAGCAAGTCTGCGGAGCCGGACACGCGGATTGTGTCTCTGGTCTGAGTGATGATGCCAGTGTTCAGTGAGATGATGCCAGTGGTGCGAGATTGCGTAGCTCTCTGCGTTCTCGCTGGGCATAGCCTCAGCCACCTCTGCTCACTCCCCTTTTGCCCGAATCCTGCCTCCTTGCGATGACGAAATAACTCCTTTGCGAGCCCTCTGCGCCTTTGCGTGAGATTTCAAAAACTGAAACAAGCCCTATATCCTGATTCTCACCTGGGACGCAACTTGCATTCTCTCCGCTCTATAATCCTCACGCAAAGGCGCAGAGGTTTATACTGAGGTTATGCTCATTGGAAACATGTATATTCTTATGAGTTTTCCTCTCGCAAGAGCACATTCTTTAAGCAGTCATGCACGAGGTGGATTAAAAATACATCTCAGAGGCGTATGCAGGCAGGGGCTATTTCAGGAGGGCCTGCTCGATGGTGTCGACGGCTTCGGCGAGCTCGCGGCTGTAGCCGAGGCGGTCGGAGACGGCCGAGATGCCGTGGAGCACGGTGGCGTGCTTCCGGTTGAGTTTCGCTCCGATGGCCGGGGATGAGAGCGATGTGTGTTTCTTGCAGAGATACATGATCATCTGGCGCGCGTCGGCGATGTCACGGAGGCGGCTCTTGGAGAAGATGGCATCGGGATTCAGATGGTAGTACTCGGCCGTGTTCTCCACAATCATGTCGAAATTGATCACCTTCTTCTTGGGGGCCTTCACCGTGTGGCTTATCACCTCCTCGGCGAGTTTAAGCGTAATGGGCGCGTTGAGACTGATTGCGCGTGTGTACAGACCCATCACTATACCCTCCAGCTCGCGTACGGAAGTGACGGCACTCGAGGCGATCAGGTCGATGATGTCGTCGCTGAGGTCAAGACCGTTATGCTTCGCCTTGAAGTGAAGGATCTTTCGGCGCAGCTCGAAATCGGGATTCGGCAGCGGTTCGGTGATACCCCATTTGAAGCGGTCAATGAGCCGGTCGACGATGCCGTCGAGCTCCATCGGAGGGCGGTCGCAGCTGAAAACGAGCTTGCGGTTCTTCTGATGGAGATGGTTGAAGATCGGGAAAAGTACCTCGGCTGTTCCCGTCTTACCGGATAGTTCCTGAAGATCGTCGAAAATGATGGCGTCCATGTTCTGGAACCACTGGATGAAATCCGGAATCTCGCGGTTCATCTTCGCCACGGCGTATAGGTTCTGGAACTGGCGCATGGAGACGAAGAGCACCTTGGCGCGCGGGTTGCGCTCCTTGATGCGGATACCTATGGCCTGGATTAGGTGGGTCTTCCCCACCCCGACATTGCCGTAGAGGAAGAAGGGATTGAAGTCGAGTTTCTCCGGATGGTTGGCGATATGCTCCGCAATGGTGAAGGGGAGCATGTTGCTCTTTCCGACGCAGTAGTTCTCGAAAGTGAGCATCGGGTTCAGCTGCGGGTCGAAATGCTTCGAGCGGGACTCTACCGGATCCTTCTCTATCTGGCGCGAGACGGCATTGGCTACAACCGACGACTGGCCTGTACTCTGAATCTTGACGGTGGACTTCGGGTCGGACGCCACGGTCTCGAACTCATAGAAGAGCTGCTTCAGTTCAGGTCCGAATGCATTGACCAATGCAAAGGTGAAGACGCGCTTGAAGGTATCCTCATAGACCTCCTTGTAATAGGGGGTCGGGACGCGCAGCGTGATCTCGGAGGAGGTGATACTTACCGGTTCGGCACATTTGAACCATGTGTCGAACTTCTCCTGCCCGATGTTATCCCTGATGAGCTGCAGGCACTTGTCCCATTTCTGCTGATATTCCTTGTGCATCTTTCGTCGGTTTCCGCTGCCACTCCGGCGCTAGTGCCAGATTGCGAAAAGCGATACAAAATAACGACAAAAAAAGTTAAAAAAAAAATAAAAAAATGCTTGGGAAATTGGATAAAGATGTAGATGTTTGGAATTCAGCCGATTAGAAACAAAAAGGGAAACCAAAAGGGAAAGGACTGAGCCGCAAAGACTTGAGGAGTGGAAACAGAGAGGTCTCGACTCTTTTTATTTAGAACTATTCTAAAGAAGGAGAAAGAGGGGCGGCTTGGAGGAGAGGGACAGCGGCGACCGACTGCAAAGCAGTCGGCACTGAACCTCCATCCGGCCACGTGCCGGCGCGGAGCCGAAGCCCGAGACGGAAGGAACCCAAGCCCCAGCCGGAGGGAGCCGAAGCCCGAGACGGAAGGAACCCAAGCCCCAGCCGGAGGGAGCCGAAGCCCGAGACGGAAGGAGCCCAAGCCCCAGCCGGAGGGAGCCGAAGCCCGAGACGGAGAGAGCGGTGATAAAGCTAAAGCCCGGCTTTGGGCCGGGCTTTGCTGGTTTTTCTTTTGGAACTGATTAGCGGAGATAGAGCTTGCCGCCGGTCTGGCCGAGGGTGTAGGCGTAGATGCCGGCGGGGAGGTTGGCGGTAGATACCGTGCCGTTGCCGTTGAGGGTCCATGCTGCTACCTTGGTGCCGTCGAGGGCGTAGAGAGTGAGCTCTGCGGGAGCCTCGAGGCTGTACTCGATTGCACCGTCAACCACACGGAGAGCCTTGTCGTTCTGGAGAACCGTCACAGCACCGGTGCTCGGGTTGACAACTACGGTGAAGCTGATGACCGTGGCACCCTGCTCTGCGGTGAACTCAGTGGTCACGTCCTGCGGGATTGCTTCATCAGCACTATATGTATAACCCATGAACTCGAACTGGAGGGGCATCTTGACATTAGCGGTAAGATTCCCGGTTTTCTCAACCGACGGGCCGGTCATACAGTTGCCGCCGAAGCAGAGCTGGATGCTCTGGCCGGTCTTGCACTCGGCGAGAAGGGTGCATGCTCCGCTCTTGTCGCTCATAAGGGACAACTCGGGATCGTACTTGTAGTCCTTACCGCTCGCGCCGTAATCCTTGATTTCGCCACCTTCGAATATGGTGGTCTTGCCTACTTCGATTTCCTTTTCACCCATGAAGACCTTGAGGGTCTGGGCCTGTGCGCCGGCCGCGAGAAGCGCGGCGGCAGCGATCATGTAGAATTTTTTCATTTCTTATTGTTTAGTTAAAGTTTCTGATCGGTTTGGTTTTCCCGATTAACCGGGATTTACCCTGATTAATCGGGATTAATATTGATTAAATGCAGTTACTCGGCTGGTGCCGGCTCGCCCGGGGTGAGTTTCACCGGAACCTTGACTACCTGCTGGACTATATTGTCGTTGTCGGAGACGAAAGCCACGATCTCCACATTCTGGAGGTTCCAGCGCTCGCGCACGTAGACGGTCCCTTCGGCTGTGGCTCCGTCGCGGCTGAAGGCCACCGGATTTCCACGCATCGGGAATACCTGCGCGCGGAACACATTGTTGTGGACGTAGTTCTCATTGGTTGAGCTGTCGGGCATCTTCTGCTGAGCGACAATACCGCTCTCCACAACCCAGAACTGAATCTTACCCGTACCCTCCTCGCTGGAGGTTATGTTGGCGGTGCATGAGATGGTATTGCCGTCTGCCATCAACTCCGCCGAAGCCTCGAGCTGAACCTCGGAAGGCTTCTGAAGGTCATTGTAAACGGCAGAAGCCCATCCTTTTTCATCAATAGGAGGAGTAACGCCGTCAATCACACCCATAGGGAACCGTCCGATCGCGTAATAATTACAGATCTCATCACCTTCTTTAGTCATCAGACCGAAAGGACGGACATCGGAGATGGCCATACCGCCGCCATGGATGCTGACGGCAATTACCTTGTCTTCGCCATACTGCTTCTGTAGATCCTCGATTACTTCGTGCGCGTTGGGACAATTGAGGCAGTTCTGGCCTGTGAAGTCCTCGATAAGCACGGCTCTGTCGGCCTCGATGGGAGGAAGTTTGATGAAACGGTCATCCTCCGCCACATTGTCGCATGAGGAGAGAGCCGCAGCGGCCATGAGCGCCACCGCACCCGTCATCATATATCTCGATATCTTATTCATCTCTGTTCAGTTTCACGAATTAGAAATTATAGGAATAAGCCACCTGCAGACCATGCATGGCGGGCACCGTGCGGCAGACACCGCCCGTGCAGTTCACACCCTGACGCGTACGTCCGTAGGAAATCATCAGACGGTTGCTCTTGTAGTTGCCGGTCACAGCAAACATATAATAATGGAGTCCTGTCCTGCCGGTGTTCCACATATCGCTGACCGATACCTGAAGGTAGGGAGCGAAAGAGAATTCCACCAGACCGTATGCCCAGTCCTTGTAGTCCTGGTTTGAGAAGAGGTACTGCAGCTCGCCGCGGAGGGTGAACTTGCGGTTGATCTTCCAGCGTGCGTCGGCCACGAGGACGTTGGCGCGGACCCAGGGAGTCTCCTCATCCATGGCCCCGGTCAGGATCTTGTTGTTGTAATACTGATGGGCGTACATGAACTGCATGTAGAAAGGCTGCGAGAACTTCTTCTCTACCATCACGTTGAAGTCGTAGTAGTTGCAGGCACCGATCTTCCAGAAATCGGTCTTGTAGCCGTCGGTACCCCAGAGCGAGCCGTTATAGGGATTCTTCGGGTCGTTGTTGTGAACGAGGCCGGAGATGTAGCTGGCGTTGAGGATAAGTTTGGTGCCATACTTGCCTCCGAGGGGAGTGCGGCGCTTGAAGGTATATTCGAAGGCACCCTGGAAAGCCCACTCTCCCGGAGCCATCTGGGTGGCGTAAGGATAAAGGGCCGCGAGAGCGTAGGTATGCTGGTAGGAGAACGCCGGCATATAGTTGAGAGTCACGGGGAGACCGGAGGCAGAGCGCTCGGAGCGGAACGACATGTTCTCGCTGCGCTTCGCCTGCAGCATGGCACTGAGGCCCTTGCGGGCGTAAGAACCGGAGATCATGACCGCGGTACCGTTGCCGTAGGTGAAGTTATTGTCGAACGAGGGGTCCTGACCCTTCCACGCGAACTCGGCGAGCACGCTCCAGGGACCTTTCTGGAAATTGGAGCGGACATCGAATGCGTTGACGTTCTTCGGGAAATTCAGACGGTAGTCTGTACCGGCAAGGATCTTCTCCTCCTCCTTCTCATGCTTCAGCACGTAGGAGGCACCGAACATCCAGGCTGCGTTGTGGTCGCGGAGAGCGCCCCACCAATCCTGGAGGTATGCCTCGGCGTTGGCACCGAAAACCTTCTGATGGGAAGCCCAGTTCCAGTCGTACTCCCAATAGTGGCGCTGCTGACCGCCGAGGACGGTGAGCCGCAGACCCTTGACCGCATTTACATTAAGACGCGCGCCGCGGATCGAGTTGTCGATACCGAGCGTGCGCTCCTCGTAGGTACGGAATATGAAACCGGAGCCGAACTGGTCGTAGAAGTCACCGACGGTAAGGTCGAAACCCTTGTACTTACCCTTGACATAAACGTTAGGGAAACCCCAGCCGGCATAACCGGGTTCCTTGAGGAACTGCGGGGTGGGCCATTTCATGAACTCGAAGCGGAGTCCTGCCTCGACATACTTGCTGATCACATTCACGTCGGCATAGAGGTTGAAGAGGAAGCGCTGGTCATACTCCGGGGTATTGATCGCCTTGTCGTCCTCCACGACATCTATTTCCGTCTGCACCGAGCCGTGGACAGCCACGCCGTCGGCGTATGCGGTCGCGGGCAGGGCCAGCAACGACCCCGCCGCGATCAATTTCATACAAAGCTTTTTCATTTCGGATACGGATAGAAGTCCAGTGCGCGGATGCGGTTACTTCTCGAGGATAAGTTTGCGGATGAGTTCGATGATATGTTCCTCACTACCCTCTGTGTAACCCGGGCGGGACTCGGCGATATTGCCTTTGCCATCTACGATGATTACATGGGGATTCATCTGCACACCCATGGCACGCATGAAGTCCTTGTTAGGGTCGAGGAGCACCTCATAGTCCCAGTTGGCTGCGCGCTGCTTCACGTCGGCGAGTTTCTGAGCGTCGTCGGTGGAAACCGCGATAAGCTTCATTCCGGTCTCGTCCTGCCAGTCCTCGTAAACCTCGGAGATGGCCTTGAGCTCGCGGAGACAGGGCTTGCAGGAAGTGTACCAGAAGCTGATCACGAAGGGCTTCCCGTCGTTGGAAAGAGTGGCCGTGTCGACCGGTTTGCCGTTGATGTCCTTCAGCTGAACGGATGGAAGCTGGGCCGATGCTGCGAAAGCAGAACTGATGCAGATTGCTGCAAGCGCGAAAAACTTTACGATAGATTTCATTTTATGTTCTTTTAAAATGTTGTTTTTTATATTAGATTATAAGGTTTTCAAAAAGATTAACGTTTCTGAAAAGATTGCTTCCCAAAGGTCCATACGCGCCTCCGGACAGTCATTCTCCATTTCAAAACATAAAATTACTTTTTTGTCGGCAATCCACCAAATTTTTTAACGAAATCGGCCTAATTTTTACCATAATTGAAAAAAAAAGCGTAAATTTGTGTTGATGGACACATTCAGAAAGAACAAGCCGGCGATTCCGGAGGTGATAGCGGGTCCGTGCAGCGCGGAAAGCCGCGAGCAGGTGCTCGAGACCGCGCGAGAGCTTCGCGCGGCGGGGATCTCCACTTTCCGCGCCGGGGCATGGAAGCCGCGAACGCGTCCGGGATGCTTCGAGGGACGCGGAGCCGAGGCACTCGAATGGATCGCCGAGGCAAAGCAGCTATACGGACTGCGGACACTCACTGAGACGGCCACGCCGGCGCATCTCGCCGCAGCGGTGGCAAGCGGCATCGACGGCGTATGGATCGGAGCGCGAACCTGCACCAATCCATTCGCCATGCAGGAACTCGCCGACGCATTCGCAGCACTTCCACCGCAGGATAGGGAAAGACTCGAAGTATATGTGAAGAATCCGGTAAATCCCGACATCGAGCTATGGATCGGAGCCATCGAACGCCTACGGCTCGCCGGGGTGACCAACCTCAAGGCCGTACACCGAGGCTTCGGCGACTACGGCAAGCATATCTACAGGAATCCGCCGGTGTGGCGTGTGCCGATAGAACTCCACCGACGCATGCCAGACCTGCCTCTATATTGCGATCCCAGCCACATAGCGGGTCGCGCAGATCTGGTGGCACCGCTCTGCCGTCATGCCATGGACCTGAATTTCGACGGACTATTCATCGAGAGCCACTGCAATCCCGGGGAGGCTCTCAGCGACAGCGCGCAGCAGCTGACACCCGCTGAACTCGCCGCGATCATCGATACTCTCGAGGCACGTGGCACCTCTCCGGAAAGCAGCGTGACGGAACGCCTCGAAAAACTACGCGGAAAAATAGACCGCATCGACGATGAACTGATAGAGGTCCTTGCCCGACGCATGGAGACCAGCGACGAGATCGGAATCCTGAAAAGGGAGGCCGGCATGAAGGTACTGCAGCCTGGACGCTATTCGCGCCTGGTGGAGAGCCGCGTGGCCGAAGCCTCGCGGCTCGGACTCTCGGAGAGTTTCATGAGGGGAGTTCTCGAAACCATACATGAGGAGTCGGTGAGGAGACAGCTCGGTAATAATTTGGAATTTTGAATTTGGAATTTTGAATTAATCTACTTCGGGGAAACATGGGGATTGGGGAATGGGAAATTTTGAATTTTGAATGGGGAATTTGGAATTTTGAATTGATCTACTTCGGGGAAACATGGGGATTGGGAATCTTGAATTTCGACTATGATTGAGTTTTTGAATTTACGTGATATTACTGAATCCTTTGGCGGAGAGATCGAGAAGGCTGTGGAACGCGTGGTGAAATCGGGCTGGTATCTTCTCGGCGATGAGAACAAGGCTTTCGAGCAGGAGTTCGCGCAATATATCGGTACAGAACATTGCATCGGGGTCGGGAACGGTCTGGAGGCTTTGACATTGATTTTCCGCGCTTACATCGAATTGGGAAAACTTCATCCGGGCGATGAAGTGATAGTACCGGCCAACACCTACATAGCGTCGATACTCGCCGTCACCGAATGTGGGCTTACACCGGTTCTCGTAGAGCCGGACCCGGAGACACTCGAGATTGACCCGACAAAGATCGAGCAGGCCGTAGGGCCGCGCACCCGCGCCGTAATGACGGTTCACCTCTACGGGCGCTGCGCGCATACCGACAGTATCTCAGAGCTGTGCAAGCGCTACGGACTGCTCCTGATAGAGGACAATGCCCAAGCGCACGGCTGCCGATTCGGCGACAGGCGCACAGGAAGTCTCGGCGACGCTGCCGGACACAGCTTCTATCCCGGCAAGAACCTCGGGGCACTCGGCGACGCAGGGGCGGTAACCACCTCCGACCCTGACCTCGCCCGCATGGTGCGGACATTAGCCAACTACGGGTCAGAGCGAAAATATGTGTTCGAAAGAAGAGGTCTGAATTCCCGTCTTGACGAAATCCAGGCTGCAGTGCTTCGAGTGAAGCTGCCTCGCCTCGATGCCGACAACGCACGGCGCGCGGCAATAGCCGCGCTCTACCGTTCCGGAATCGACAATCCGTTAGTGAGGATGCCTTCGGAGACTGAGCCGGGCGCGAATGTCTACCATGTGTTTCCGGTGCTGAGCCCGCGTCGCGACGAACTGCAGAAGCATCTCGCCGACCGAGGCATACAGACACTTATCCACTACCCTATCGCGCCCCACTCGCAGGAATGCTACCGGGGGCGCGGACTGCTGAAGATGCCGGACCTGCTACCCGTCACCGAGCGCATCCACCGCGAGGAACTCTCGCTCCCGATGTCGCCCGTCCTTACAGATGAAGAGGCCGCGCGTGTGGCAGCAGCCATCAACGAATTCGAGTAAGCCGTTCCAAACCGAAAGAAAGCAAAACAATGGCCCTCCTGCTTCGGCAGGAGGGCCATCATTATTTATCCGGCTTGCGCCGACATCATCTTATTTCACGAGCACTTTCGCTGTGCGGTTGCCGGCTTTCACGATGTAAAGACCGGAAGCGAGAGCGGAATTGCGGGCACGACGGCCGTCGAGAGTGTAAACCTCGACTTCCTCGTCGCCGGCAACTACAGTACCGTTCTCAACGCGGATATCAGCGTTCTCGATCTCAACGTCCTCAACGCCGGAGATGGGGTTGTTGACCTTGACGTGGGAGGAGTTGATGACCTCGCCGTTGGTAAGGTTGTTGAGGATGGCGACCACGCGGAATGTCTCGCTGTTCTCCTTGTAGATGCTGAGGCTGGGACGGGTTTTGTTGACCATGGGAATCTCGCAAGTTACGGTATATTCCTTATCCTTTTCCAACTCCTTGGGAAGGGCGTTGGGAATGGAGGGATAATCCTTGATGGCAACGGCCACGTCATCGTAGTACACATCTACATGCGCATCCTTGTTGGCCCATCCGCCCATAGGACCGTATCCACCGCCGGAGAAATAGTTGGCCTGGTCGTAGGGGCCCATGTGGTCCTGTACAACCACGAACGATACGCCAATCGGGCTGTTACAGTTCATGGCAAGACTTGCCTTACCTGTGATCTCAACCACTTGCTTCTCCTCGTTGACAGATGCCTCCACGTCAATCTTACCATACGCGGGATTGCCCGTCACATCATCATAAATGGTCTTGAAATCGGAGAGGACGGAGCTTGCTGTGGGATGAAGGTCAGCAACGCGGTTTACCATAGCTCCGGGGAATCCCGAGATATATGCGTAGAGGAAGTTCTGGTATTCGGCAACCTCGAGACGGTCACCATTATGGATAGCGATCGGGATAAAGCGCTCGAAAGGATAATTTTCCTTGAGATTATCCATCATCACGATACCGGCGGGGCAGAAGCCGCACCATCCGCCTGTACCCTCCTCGAGGAGGACATTGCGGTCAAAACCTTTGTCGTACACCGCGACATTGCCCGTGGCCGTATTGTTGGTACTCTTGTTCTCGTTGCCGTTGACCTTTGATACTTTGGCAATTACATCGAAGATACCTTCCTCGGAGCATACCACCTTGACGGGAACCTGCGAGATACCGCCGGGCTTCATCGTGACACCTTCAAAAGGAGCCTCATCCTTGGTCGTACCGAATTCGGTAAGCATGGAGAGGGTCTTCACATCGTTGGCACCCTTGTTGCGGATCAGCACCTTATAGGCGAGCTTACCCCCGGTCTTGACACTCTTGTCGAATGAAGAGGACATGACATCCACTACATCGGTAGGCAGGTTCTCCATCTCGATTGTCACGGAAATACAGAGGGAGCCGTAGAGGTCTGTCACTGAATCCCAGCTCTTCTGCGAGGGCCACTGGGTCTTTTCACCCATAGCGATGTAAGCGCCAGGTTCTGTGGTCACATACCCATCGACGGGTAAATATCCCTCGTTCTTTCCATTGTACATGAAATAATAGCCGATGAAAATCGACTTGCTGTCGTCCGTGATCTCGTAGGGTTCTTCAAGCTCAATCACATTCTCTGTAAGGGCCTCGTCAGCCAAGTCGGCTGTCTGCTTGTAGAAGGGCGCCGCGCCAAGACTGTTGCTCATGTAGACGTTTACCTTCGGAACAGTGTTGGCTCCTTTTGCATTACCACCGGTAGTGATGTTGATCGAAGTGATCTTACCACCCTTGAAAAGTTTAAGGTTGGCCGGAGTGAACTCGAAACACTGATAAATCCTGTTGGACTTGGCAACACTTCTAAACGACAGGGTGGTGTAAGGCTGGGTCGGGTTGACGGCCACGCTGTACTTCATGGAGTTTTCACCGGCACGTGTAGAACCGTCCACCTCCATCGGAACAAGCTCACGCGGCCCGTTCTCGGGCGACACGATATCGTAATTTCCGAGCGAAACCGTACGGAAATCCGATGCTGAGGCTCCTGCGGCGATCAAAGCGGCCGCGGCTACGAGTAAAGATTTCTTCATTGCGTCAGATTTTAAAATATTTGTTAATTTCTGCAAACTTAACTATATTTATCCAAATTTCCAAATCAAATCGGAAAACTTTTTTATCACCGCACATAAAACCCTCCGGCATAATAATTTTATGCATAAAATTATATGTCGAAGGGCATGTTTTTATCTTAATAAAGCGTCAGATTCGGTTAAGGACGGTCTCGATCAGACGGCGCACGGTCGGCTTGTAGTCGGGGTTGGACTTGTTGGCGCGCCTTTCCGCGATGATGCAGCATACGGTCATGGCGCGGTGACCGAGCAACCTGGCCATTCCCTGAAGACACGCTGACTCCATCTCGAAGTTGGTTACCGGACGCCCGTTGTACCTGAAACTCTCTATCTTTTCGTTGAGATACGGGTCGGCGAGCTTAAGCCGAACCTCCCGGCCCTGCGGAGCATAGAACCCAACGGCAGCGATGGTATAACCACGCTTCATATCGTCACGGCCGATGCGCTCCACAAGCGAATGGTCGGCATCGACAGTGTAGGGAGCAGCCCAGAGCTTGTTCCATCCGGTGTGGGCAGTGAACTCTCGCTCGAACTCGAGATCGCACACTTTGTCGCGATCGGCATAGAAATTGAGGATTCCGTCAAACCCGATGCCTTTCTCCGCTATCACGTAGTCGCCGATATGCAGGTCCTCCTGTAGCGAACCGCTTGTTCCTACGCGCACAATATTGAGAGTGCGGTGGTCAGGGCGGACAGTGCGGGTGTTGAAATCAACGTTGGCGAGAGCGTCGAGCTCAGTCATTACTATCTCGATGTTGTCGGGTCCGATTCCGTGGGAAATAGCCATCAGCGGCTTTCCTTTATATATACCGCCTACGGCATGGAACTCGCGGGACTGCACGTCGTAGTCGATTGAATCGAAAAACGAGGCGATCATGGTGACGCGGCCGGGATCGCCTACGAAGATGATGTTGTCGCGCAGCTGGTCGGGACGGAGGTGGATGTGGAATGCTGATCCATCGTCGTTTATTATAAGTTCGGAGGGAGGAATGAATCTTTCACTGTTCATGGCATCGAAATTTTTCCATTTGAGGTTTTTCTATATAACGCTTATTACCGAACAAAGGATAACCGGCAAGCCCTAAACGAGCGAAAAACCGGTTATTCCCGTTTGTTTTTGCGGAAGATGCGTGCCACGGCGATCGCTATTGCACCGTCTCCGGTCACGTTGCAGGCCGTGCCGAAACTGTCCATTGCTATGTAAAGGGCGATCATCAGCGCGCAGTCGGCGTCGGAAAAACCGAGCATGGAGGTGAGCAATCCGAGCGAGGCCATGATGCATCCTCCGGGTATGCCGGGAGCGGCGATAATGGTAACCCCGAGCATACAGATGAAACCGGCGAACATACCGAAATCAAAAGGCATGCCCCGCGTGATCATCAGCGCCACGGCGCAGGATACGATCTTGAGCGTGGATCCGGACATGTGGATTGTGGCACAGAGGGGTACCGTGAAACCGGCCACCGCAGGATCAACGCCTAATTTCTCGGCCTGACGAAGAGTGACGGGAATGGTGGCAGCCGACGACTGCGTACCGAGGGCGGTGAAATATGCGGGAAGCATCGTGCCGAGCAGGCGGAAGGGATTGCGGCTTCCGGGCGACATCGGGGCCACGGCGCAGAACTGAATCACGAGCCACAGTATGTGCATCAGGAAGATCACTCCTATTATCTTGGCGAATGTCGAGAGAATCGAGGCCACCTCTCCGCTATAGGTCATGTTGAGGAAGATTCCGAATATATATATAGGAAGCAGAGGGATTATGACTTTCTCTATCACCATGGAGACGATGCTTCTGAACTCTCCGAGAATGGGCATCAACCTGTTGCCGGAGGGCAACGCCGCAACACCGAGACCGAGTATGAAGGCGGAGACGAGAGCAGTCATCACCGGCATCAACGGGGGCATCTCGACCGTGAAATAAGGAGCGAGCGACGTGGCTTCGCCCACGGTCTCCGAAGCCTGGTCTCCGGTGATCATCAACGGGAAGAGCCATTCCGATATCCCGTAGGAAGAGAATCCGGCCACGAGCGTGGACCCGTATGCTATCAGAGCCGTCACGAGCAGCATGCGTCCGGCGCTGGTGCCGACCTCCGCTATGGCGGGGGCCACGAAACCGAGGATGATGAGCGGGATTACGAAACCGAGCAGCTGCGAGAAGATGGCGTTGAAAGTAGCGAAGATCCGTCCCAGCCAACCGGGGAAGAACCACGCGCAAACGATACCAAGCGCCATGGCGAGCACTATGCGGAAAAGAAGATGCGAGGTGATGGATTTGAGTTTCATGGGGTTATAAGTGTCGTGCCTGAAGAGCAGGGGTCTAAAAAACAAGCAGCCCGCCGGGAACCAACGGGCTGCTTATCTTGGCGGAGAGACAGGCTCTCGAACTTATACTTTCACAGAATATCATAAAACTGCAAA
>CAJUBC010000002.1 GCA_910584545.1 uncultured Muribaculaceae bacterium
ATGTGCCGATTTATTTATGGACCCAGTCTATAAAGGGACTTTTTCAGTGCCCTCCTCGCCGAGAGGACAGGATTTTCTGTTTCTTTATGACATGTCGGGTCAAGTCAGCCCGGCAGCTGGTTCTGTTGGTTTTCCGGATGCGCTTCCGAGGGATGTTCCGGCTGCGGATGCGCGTCGGGATGGGCGGTCTTGATGCGTATCTTCATGCGGTCGAAGCCATTGCCGTATACGCCGTTTACCGCTCCCTGCGTCACGAACGCATGCTCGTCTATCTGCTTGACGATGCGGAAGATTGTAACCGATTCGATCTTTCGGCAGCACACCATCAGGATCTTCATGTCGTGCTTGAAGTACCAGCCCATGCCGTCGATCACCGTCACGCCTCGGCGCGCCTCGTTGTTGATTCTGTCGGCAATCTCTTTCCACTTCTCGGAGAAGATGAAGAACTGGGTGGCCTGTCGGTTGGTGTTGATGATCTGGTCGGCCATGAACGAGCCGATGAAGCTTACCATAATACCGTAGACGATGGTGGGGATGCGGGTCTCGATGCGCTGCTCCCAAGTTCCCTCGAAGGGGAGGAAAATCGAGCAGCACACGATGGTCATGTCCACGTAGATGATCGTGCGTCCAATGCTGACGTTGCTCACTTTCGACACCATCGCCGCCACGATGTCTGTGCCACCGGTCGATCCGTTGTGGATGAAGCAGGTGCCTACGCCGATGCCGCAGCATATTCCGCCGAGCACGATGCTCACCACGCGGTCCGGGATGAGCGGATGGCCTATGCCCATGAAGAAGTTCTCGAAGATACCGAGGCTCAGGGCTATAACCGTGGCGCTGTAGATGGTGCGGAGCACGAATGTGCGGCCCACGACCTTGTAGGCCATGGCGAGAAGCAGCAGGTTGCATGCGTAGGAGGTCACGGCCACCGATATGGCTCCGTCCGTGGCGAAATACACCAGCGTGCCGACACCCGTCAGTCCTCCCATCACCACCTTGTGCGGAAGGATGCAGGCAGTGAAGCCGACTGCGTAAATCATCAGTCCCACCGCGATCATCACATAGTCCTTAGTATTTACCAGCAGATTGTTGTATTTGTATTTCTGTAAAGCTGACATAGCAGGAATGTTCTGTATGTTTTATTAAAAAAGATGAGAAAAAGATTTCTGGGCGCAAAATTACAAAATAAAAGCCATATTTCAGCTTGGTCGTTAAGAGATTTTTATTAATTTTGTGTTTTTAGACCCCTTCCTACAAAAAATGTTAACGCAGGGGTGGCCGGTTTTTGATGCAGGTCAGCAAATTAAGTAGGGAGCGGGGAAGAAACAAACCTTACAGTTATGAAAAAGACTTTAATCACGGCCTTGATGGCCCTGGCGGGACTGCAGATGGCGCAGGGCGCCGATTTCTTCAGCACCGCCGAGAGCGCGGATAAGTTCTCCTTCGGAGCGCGTGTCGGTCTGAACACATCCAATCGGACGATCAGTAACAACGCCCTTCCGTATTGTTATCACAGGGAGAGCTGGGGCACGGGCTTCGACATCGGTGCTGTGGCCACCTTCAATATCCGGGACTGGATTTCCGTCCAGCCCGGACTATTCTATGAATCGCGCAGCGGCAGCTACACCGTTACCGGCGATCCCAAGGGATCAGGCCTCGGTGAAGGTTACACCTCCTCGGTGAGCGGAACGCGCAACTCGTACAACCTCACTGTTCCGGTGATGGCGATTTTTAATTTCAACGTATGCGACGAGATCCGCTGGGGAGTTGAGGTCGGCCCGTATGTGTCGCTGCTGCTCGGTTCCAATGTCAATGCCAAGGCGGCCGTCACAGATTCTGCCGACGGAGCCCTGCTCCCGATTCCAGAGCATGCGTCCACTTTCGACTTCGGCTTCAAGATGGGTACGTCGTTGACGCTCAATCGTCACTGGTATGCCGGCGTACACTACATGGCCGGATGCGTCAAGGCCTGGAAGTTGCTCAGGGTGGAGAACCTCCAGAAGAATTTCGGAGGATACGCCAAGGGCTGGGTGTTCACCCTCGGTTACGATTTCTGATTGTTTTTTAGTTTATTGTTATTTGTCAGCTCCTTACGGGGCAGAATGCAAGAAGGCCGCCCCCTGTTGAAAGGTGCGGCCTTCTCTGTGTCTTGTCTGTGAGGACCGGAATCAGACCCCTTCGTTGACGTTGTAGACCTCCGTGAGCATCTCTCGCAGGTCGCGGGTGTCGCGCAGCACCACGTCGCCGTGGGTCATCAGCAGCATCTCCACTCCCGTCTGCTCGGCGGAGTAGGGGGGCTGTACGTAGTTTATATCCTCGCGGATCTTGAAGCCGTTCTTCTCGTAGAACGATATGCGGCGGCGTGCCTCCTCGGTGGTCGGTTTCTCCACTTCGATGAGCACGTTCTCTCCCACGGTCTCGAACAGATGGCGGAGCATCGATCTGCCGATGTTCTTGGAGCGATGAGCCGGGTCGACGGCGAAGTGCTCGATATAGATATAGTTCTCGAATTTCCAGTAGGTCAGGAAACCCAGGAAATCATCGCCGCCGTCATCGTATACGAAACCGGCGAACTTGCCTCCCTTCATCTTGACGAAATCGGCCACATGTTCGGCGCTTTTGTACAGCCGGCGCTCTTCGACCGGAAAAGTCTCGTTGTAAAGTTTCAGGAAAGCCGGATAGTCTTTCACTGTCAATTCTCTGAATTCCATAATATTATAAGATTGATAGATCCTTGTGCGTGCATTTTGCAGGATGTGGGTCACAGGGTCTCGTTCATTCGTTTATAGATGAATACCTTGCCTCTGGACATCTGTGAGGCATCCGGTTTTTCAACAATCCGCAGCGGGATAATGTTCTCTTCCACTATCCATTCCACCACAGAGTCCATCCATTTTACCATTCCTGCGCGGCTGGGGTGCGGGTTCTTGGCGCTCTGACGCGGAAGGTTGAGGTCGAAGCTGCGGAAGAAATGTTTATCTCCCAACTTCTCTTCAAGCCAGTCATTGAGCACCTCCCCTTTGTTGTGACCGGGCCATGACGGAGGTCCGACCCATATCACCGGTATGTCGCCGGCACCATTCATTATCTTGTCGACCGATGTGCTGAGGCGTGTCTCCGGATGTTGCTCGAACAGTTCGTTCATGCCCAGACTGATGAATATAGCGTCAGGCTCCTGCAGCAGTATGTTTTTCTGGAGTTTCGGCGAGTTGGCCCACTTGCCGATGGTGGAGCCGTCCCAGACTATCGTCGATACATCGAACCCGTTCAGTTTTCCGTAGGCGTTGAGCCGTTCCGAAAGCCAGCCCGTCATCGAGTCGCCGATAAAGAGCACTTTCTTCACCTCATCCTCCCCCTTGCCTGCGTCATGCCTCTCTTTCTGCGCGACGGCGGGAAAAAGCGTAAGCATGCAGAGCAGTGTCAATAGATATAGTTTCTTCATAACTTGTAGATAACTCAGAGGATTCCGCAGCGTGACGGTTGGGGAAGCCCCTCTTTAAAAAGATTAACGTGACGATAGGGGATATGTTTGAATTATTTTTTGTAATTTTGCATCACACACGATGATTCATTTGTTCATCTTAAAAACCATTTGACATTAGCGAATTAACATCAGTAGATATGAGTGGAAATAAAAACGAAGATAAAAAGGTGGTTCTTAGTGGCATACGCGCCACCGGCAACCTCCATCTCGGCAACTATTACGGAGCCCTAAGCAAGTTTGTCAGGGTGCAGGATGATTATGACTGCCGCTATTTCGTGGCCGACCTGCACGCGCTCACCACGCACCCTGACCCGAGGATGCTCCATGAGAACGTGAAGGACATTCTCGCTGAATACCTCGCTGCAGGTCTCGACCCGGAGAAGAACATTATCTATGTCCAGAGCGATGTCCCTGAGATCGCCGAGATGTATCTGCTGATGAACATGCATGCCGGCATAGGCGAACTCATGCGCACCGCCTCCTTCAAGGACAAGGCCCGCAAGGCCCTCGGCATCACCTCCGACTCCGACGAGATCGAGAGGGAAGTGTGCGGCAACCAGACCAACAAGCAGGTCAATGCCGGTCTGCTCACTTACCCGACGCTGATGGCCGTCGACATCCTTATCCATCATGCCGATTTCGTGCCCGTGGGCAAGGACCAGGAGCAGCACCTCGAGCTGACGCGCCGATTCGGCCGCCGCTTCAACTCGTTCTATAAGACCGACTACTTCCACGATGCGGTCAACTTCAATTTCGGCGGCGACGCGGTGAAGGTCCCCGGCCTTGACGGCAGCGGAAAGATGGGAAAGAGCGAGGGAAACTGCATCTATCTCATCGACGACGAGAAGACGCTACGAAAGAAAGTGATGCGCGCCGTCACCGACGAGGGTCCCAAGGTGCCCGGTTCCGAGCCTACGGAGCCGATCCGCAATCTGTTCACTCTTATGGAGCTCGTGTCTACGCCCGACACTCTCGAGCATTT
This sequence comes from uncultured Muribaculaceae bacterium, assembly GCA_910584545.1. Taxonomy (GTDB): domain Bacteria; phylum Bacteroidota; class Bacteroidia; order Bacteroidales; family Muribaculaceae; genus Lepagella. The sequence goes on from CAJUBC010000002.1 coordinate 4,467, forward strand.
CCGCAACTCCTACGCCGACTGCTCCATCAGGTACGGCGACCTCAAGAAACAGCTTGCTGAGGATATCCTCAAGGTCACGCTCCCTATCCGCGAGCGCATCCTTGACATCCGCGACAACGATGAGTATCTTTCCAGGGTGGTCCGACAGGGTGCTGAGCGTGCCCGCGAGACGGCATCGAAAACACTCCGCGAGGTCCGCGAGATAATGGGCATCCGCAAGTTCTAAGTAAATGTATATTCGTTTGACACTTACTTAATGGTTCTCAACTGGATCTGGATCGCCTTCTTCGCGGTGGCGTTCCTCATGGCGCTCGGCCGTACGCTTTTCGCCGGCGACCTGCAGGTGTGGAGCGACATCATGAACGCGTCGTTCGACCAGGCTGCGTTTGCCTTCGAGGTCTCCCTCGGCCTCACCGGAGTGCTCACCCTCTGGATGGGAATAATGAAAGTAGGCGAGAAAGGTGGGGTGATCGAATTCTTCGGTCGGTTGATAAGTCCGTTTTTCTCCCGTCTGTTTCCCGGCATACCGAAGGGACATCCCGCGATGGGAGCCATCTTCATGAACATATCGGCCAACATGCTCGGCCTCGACAATGCTGCCACGCCGATGGGTCTCCGCGCCATGCAGGAGATGCAGACGCTCAACCCAAAGAAGGACACGGCAACCGACGCGATGATAATGTTCCTGGTGCTCAACAGTTCCGGACTCTGTCTCGTGCCGATAAGCATAATGATGTACCGCGCTCAGGGGGGTGCGGCGAACCCTACGGATGTCTTCGTGCCGATCCTGATAGCCACTGCCATAGCCACGCTTGTCGGACTCCTGGCTCTATGCCTCAGGCAGCGCATCCGCATGGACAGGGTGTTGTGGAGCTGGCTCGGAGGTATCGCGGCCTTCGTAGCCCTCGTCACCTGGTTCTTCTCCTCGCTTCCGGCCGACAAGGTGCAGGGCTACAGCACCTTCGCAGCCAATGTCATCCTCTTCACGGTGATAATGGCATTCATCGGTGCCGGCGTGCGCCGCAGACTCCGGGTCTACGACGTATTCATTGAGGGCGCTAAGGATGGCTTCAAGACCGCGGTGATGATCATTCCCTACCTTGTGGCTATCCTTGTGGCTATAGGAATGTTCCGGGCCTCCGGCGCGCTCGACATCCTGACCGGATGGGTGGAGAGCTTCGTGGCGTGGCTCGGTTTCGACACGCAGTGGGTGGGTGCCCTCCCGACGATGCTTATGAAGCCCCTCAGCGGCAGCGGCAGCTGCGCCATGATGCTCGACGTGATGAAGACCAACGGTGCCGATGCCTTTGTCAGCAAACTCGCCGCAGCCGTGCGCGGCTCGACCGACACCACCTTCTACATCCTGGCCGTATACTTCGGCTCGGTGGGAGTGACCAAGACCCGCTACGCCGCCGGCTACGCCCTCCTCGCCGACCTGACCGGTGCCGTTGCCGCAGTAGCGGTAGCCTATTGCTTCTTCTGATCCCCGTTTTTACCATCGGTACCACCGCCGGCGTCCCCTTCGGGGCGGCTCCGGCGGATTGTCGTAATAATCTTTCGCAGCCTCCTTCATCCTGTCGAGGCGGAGGCCATACACACCCTCGAGACCGGATTTCTCCACATATTCCCTCGCGATGCCGATGTTCCGCTCCAGGGATTTGCGCGGCGCGGCCTGCGTCTTCTGCCCGCTGACCACCCATCGCAGACTGGCGTCTGCAATATATACCAGCAGGTCGGCGACTTTCTCCGGATCATAGCAGAGCGTCTCGAAATCTTTCACCACTCTCTTGAGTTCGGTGGCTGTCGGCGCGCGTCGTAATTTACCTGAGCGGAAGAAATACATATCGTTGACCATCTCCTTCCTCCGCTCCAGTTCAGCGTCGGCATCAGGATTGAGCCAGTACTCGAGATATACCCTGGCCTCCGGACGAACATCGTACATCTCCGTCACCATACCGATTATCTCCTCCTTGCTCATGCGCGTGAGCGTCTTCTTCAACTCTGCTTTCGACATAACGTGGTCTCTTTTCTATATAACGTCTGTAGCCGCTTAATGTGGTATGCCCGAAATTCATAAGTAAGCGTTCAAATTTAAACGATGGTAAAAAAATATTGTGGAAAATTTGGTAGAGCGGGCCGCAAATGTTAACTTTGAAAAAAATTTCGAAAGGAACGGTTTTTGTCGGTCTTGTTCGCCGGGCGGTGCAATATATCGTGCTAAGAATGGACGGTCAACAATCAGTTCGTCACCTTTATCTAATATTCATAAACATGGAAGAGGAGATCAAAACCACCTGCCTTCATGACCGGCATGTGGATCTGGGCGCGTTGATGTCGCCCTTCGCAGGCTACGACATGCCTATCCAGTACAAAGGAATCACCGAAGAGCACAACGCGGTCCGTCAGGAAGTGGGTGTGTTCGATGTCAGCCACATGGGCGAGGTCCGCGTGAAAGGACCGGAAGCCGAGAAATTCGTTAACCATATTTTCGTCAACGACGTTACCGGAGCCCCCGACGGCCAGATTTTCTACGGAATGATGTGCCTCGAGAACGGCGGTACTGTCGATGACCTGCTTGTTTACAAAGTGAACGACAACGAGTTCTTCCTCGTGATCAACGCTTCCAACATCGACAAGGATGTTGCATGGATCATGAAGAACGCCGAGGGATTCAACGTGGAGATCGCCGATGAGAGCCTCTATTACGGCGAGGTCGCCATCCAGGGTCCGAAGGCGGAGGAGACTGTCGAGAAAGTCCTCGGCATACCTGTAGCCGACATCAAGTTCTATAATTTCAAGACCTTCCATCTCGACGGAGAGGACGTGATCGTGAGCCGCACCGGTTACACCGGCGAGGATGGTTTCGAGGTTTACTCCAGCCATGACTTCACACGCAAGGTGTGGGACAAGCTGATGGAGGCCGGCGTGCAGCCCTGTGGACTCGGATGTCGCGACACGCTCCGCTTCGAAGTGGGTCTGCCTCTTTACGGCGACGAGCTCACTGAGGAAATCTCCCCGATCGAGGCAAGTCTCAGCATGTTTGTCAAGCTCGAGAAACCGGAGTTCGTGGGCAAGGAAGCTCTCGCACGCCAGAAAGCCGAGGGCGTGAAGCGCCGCATCGTCGGCCTCGAGCTCGAAGGCAACGCCATCCCGCGTCATGGCTATCCCGTTGAGGTCAACGGCGAGCAGGTAGGTGAGATCACCACCGGTTACCGCTCCATCTCCACCGGCAGGAGCGTGGCCATGGCCATGGTCAACAAGCCTTACGACAAGCTCGGCACCGAGGTGGAGGTGCGCATCCGCAAGAAGACCTTCCCCGCGAAGGTGGTGAAGAAACGCTTCTACGACAAGAGCTACAAGAAATAATTCCCCGGCTCGGGAAACAGATAATCATAATTTCGAATCAATAAAACAACAATAAGATATGAGCACAGTAAAAGACGATCTGCGTTACGCAGAATCCCATGAGTGGGTTAAACTCGAAGGTGACATCGCAACAGTAGGAATCTCCGACTACGCGCAGCACGCACTCGGCGACATCGTATACGTCGACATGCCCGAGGTTGGCGACGAGGTGGAGGCTGGTGAGGTTTTCGGAGCCGTTGAGTCCGTGAAGGCCGCCAGCGACCTCATCTCTCCGGTGAGCGGAACCGTAGAGGCTGTCAACGAGAACCTCGAGGATGCTCCCGAAAGCATCAATGCCGATGCCTACGAGAACTGGATCATGAAGGTTAAAGTGTCCGACCCCGCGCAGATCGAGGCTCTTCTCGACGCTGCCGCTTACGCGAAGCTTTGCGAAAATGAGTAATCGTTTCATTCCCCATACAGACCGCGACATAGCCGCCATGCTCGAGCGCATCGGCGTTGCGAGTGTCGATGATCTCTATGCCGATATCCCTGAGGAGGTGGTATTCAAGGGTGAATACGCCCTCCCCGAGGGAATGTCGGAGATAGAGCTGCGCCGCTTCTTCAAGGAACTCGGCGCCAAGAACCGCCGTCTCACCGTATTCGCCGGTGGCGGAGCCTACGACCACTATTCTCCCTCGGTGATTCCTCACCTTCTGGAGCGCAGTGAGTTCTATACCGCATATACTCCCTATCAGCCCGAGATCTCGCAGGGTACCCTCCAGTATATCTTCGAGTACCAGAGCATGATCTCCGAGCTCACCGGCATGGAGTCGGCCAACGCGTCTATGTACGACGGCGCCACGGCAACGGCCGAGGTGATGTTCATGATGGTGGCTTCGGCACGCAAGAAGAACCGCGTGCTCGTTTCCTCCACACTCAGCGAGCGCGTGCTCGCAGTGGTTCGCACCTATGCCAGGTTCCACGGCGTGGATCTCACCGAGATTCCGGAGCGCGACGGCGTGACCGACCTTCAGGCCATCCCAGCCGAGCTCGCCAAGGGTGACGTGGCCGGCGTGATCGTCCCCACCCCCAACCGCTACGGTATCATCGAGGACTACACCGGTCTCGCCGACATGGTGCACGGTGCCAAGGCCCTGCTCGCGGTCAACGCCGACCCCAGCGCGCTCGCAGTGCTCCGCACTCCCGCTGAATGGGGCGCCGATATCGCCTGTGGCGACGGCCAGACCCTCGGCATGCCTCTGCAGTTCGGCGGTCCTTACCTCGGATACATCGCTTGCTCCAACTCCATGCTCCGCAAGATGCCGGGACGCGTGGTGGGCGCTACCACCGATGCCTCCGGCAAGCGCTGCTACGTGCTTACCCTCCAGGCCCGCGAACAGCATATCCGCCGCCAGAAGGCCACTTCGAACATCTGCTCCAACCAAAGCCTAATGGCCCTCTACGCCACCATTTACGTGGCCCTCATGGGTAACGACGGCCTCCGTGAGGTGAACCGCCTCTCCTGTGACGGCGCTCACTATCTCGCCGCACGTCTTGAGGAGAGCGGCAAGTTCAAGCTCGCCTTCGACAAACCTTTCCTCAAGGAATTCGTTGTCAAGACTGACCTCGATGTCAAGAAAATCAACCGTCGTCTCCTCGACGCCGGCATCATGGGCGGCCTCGACCTCGGCAACGGCATGATAGAGTTCGCCGTGACCGAGAAGCGTACACGCGAGGAAATCGACAAACTTGTAACCTTAATGCTGCAGGAGGACTGAAGATGAAAGAATACGATAAACTGATATTTGAGATTTCACGTCCCGGCAGAAAGGGCTACGAGCTCCCCGCCGACAATTACGGACACGACGCACTTGCCGACATCCCCGCCGGCCTCATGCGCGAAGAGCCCGCCGAACTCCCTGAGGTCAGCGAACTCGACGTGGTGCGTCACTATACCAACCTCTCGAACAAGAACTTCGGCGTAGACACCGGTTTCTATCCTCTCGGAAGCTGTACGATGAAGTACAACCCGAAAATCAACGAGGAGATAGCAGCTATGCCCGAATTCGCCGAAATCCACCCGCTTCAGGACGCTGAGTCCGCGCAGGGCGCACTCGAGCTCTACTACAATCTGCAGCAGGCCCTTGCCTCGCTCGCGGGTCTCGAGGAGTTCACGCTCAATCCCTACGCCGGCGCCCACGGCGAGCTCACCGGTCTGATGGTGATGCGTCAGTACCACATCTCGCGCGGCGACACAAAGCGCACCAAGGTGATCGTTCCTGACTCCGCCCACGGCACCAACCCCGCCTCCGCGATGGTGGCCGGTCTCGAGGTGGTAGAGGTTAAGTCGAAGCCCAACGGTTCGATTGACGTGGAGGACCTCAAGCCCCTCCTCGACGACACCGTGGCCGGTATCATGATGACCAACCCGAACACACTCGGTATGTTCGAGGTGGAGATCCTCGAGATCGCCAAGCTCGTTCACGACGCGGGAGGTCTCCTATACTATGACGGAGCCAACTTCAACCCGCTGCTCGGCAAGGTTCGTCCCGGCGACATGGGATTCGACATCATGCACATCAACCTGCACAAGACGTTCTCCACGCCTCACGGCGGCGGAGGTCCCGGTTCGGGCCCTGTCGGCGTTGCCAAGCATCTCGTCGACCTGCTCCCCAATCCGCGCGTCAAGAAGGACGCCGAGGGCAGGTTCTATGTGACAGGCGACGACCGCAGCCTCGGAAGCGTCTCCACATTCTTCGGAAACTTCGGCGTGATGATGAAGGCCTACGCCTACATCCTGAGCCTCGGGCGCAACGGCATACGCAATGTCGGTCCGATGGCCACACTCAACGCCAACTATATCAAGGAATCGCTCAAGGATGCCTACAAGCTCCCCATCGAGGGCGCATGCAAGCATGAGTTCGTGTTCGACGGTCTGCTCGACAAGAGCACCGGCGTCACCACTCTCAACGTGGCCAAGCGTCTTCTCGACTATGGCTTCCATGCTCCGACGATCTACTTCCCCCTCCTTTTCCACGAGTCGATGATGATCGAGCCGACGGAAACGGAGAGCAAGGAGACTCTCGACGAGTTCATCGACGTGATGCACCGCGTGGCCCGCGAGGCCGCCGAGGATCCGGAGATGGTGAAGCGCGCTCCCGTTACCACGGCGATCTCGCATCCCGACGAGACCGGAGCCGCCAAGAACCCGATTCTTTCCTATCGAGCTCTTAAGAAGGCACAGGCATGAGCACTCACAGCGACATTATAATCATCGGCGCGGGTCCGGGCGGTTATGAGACCGCTCTGGACGCCGCTGCCCGTGGCCGTAAGGTCACGCTTATCAACGGAGGTAAGCTCGGCGGCACATGTCTCAACGAGGGCTGTATCCCCACCAAGTGCATGGTGAAGGACGCGGCTGTGGTCGACACCTGCCGCAACGCTCTTGAGTTCGGCGTAAAGGAGGTAAGCTACGAGATTGACTTCAACAAGGTGATAGAGCGCCGCGAGGCTGTGGTTTCGCAGCTGCGCGAGGGCGTGGCGGGTCTTCTCAAGAAAGCCGGCGTGAACGTGGTGGAGGGTATGGCTTCGTTCAAGGATGCCCATACTGTGACTGTGGCCGGCGAGGAATATGACGCCGACTATATCATCATCGCTACCGGTAGTTCATCGAAGGCCCTTCCCATCGAGAACGCTACCGCCGACTGGGTGCTCGACTCTTCGAAACTCCTGAAGCTGGAGTACATCCCCAAGAGCCTCGTCATCGTGGGCGGAGGTGTGATCGGCATGGAGTTCGCGTCGGTGTTCGCAAGTCTCGGCACCGAGGTGACCGTCGTGGAGTTTATGAAGCAGATTCTTCCTCCGTTCGACTCCGACATAGCCAAGCGTCTCAAGCAGGCCATGTCGAAGCGCGGCGTGAAGATCCTCACCGGAGCCGCCGTCAAGAAGATAGAGCAGAACGCAGACTACGAGATCGTCACCACCTATGACCTAAAGGGTAAGGAGGAGAGCATAGTCTCCACCGACCTGCTCATGGCCGTGGGCCGCAAGCCGAATATCGAGGGTCTCGGCCTCGAGGCCGCCGGAGTGGATTATTCCCCGCGTGGTATCGTGGTTGACGACAATATGCGCACCAATGTGCCCCATATCTTCGCCATCGGCGATGTCAACGCCCGCATGATGCTGGCCCACGTGGCCTCGTTCCAGGGCGTGCGCGCCCTCAACGCCATCGACGGCGTGAGCGACGACATCCGCTTCGACGTGGTTCCCTCGGCTGTGTTCACCAATCCCGAATGCGGCATGGTGGGACTCACCGAGGAGGACTGCAAGGCACGCGGCATGGAGATCGAGACAGGCAAGAGCTTCTTCCGTGCAAACGGCAAGAGCCTCGCCCTCGGAGAGACCGAAGGCCTCTGCAAGCTCATCTTCGAGAAGGAGACCGGACTGCTTGTCGGCGCCCATATCATGGGCCCGGAGTCAGCCCTGCTCGCGCAGCAGTGCTGCGACTTCATCACGGCGCGTCGCACGCGTCGCGACATCGAGCAGACCATCTTCGGTCATCCCACTCTCTCGGAGGTGATTCTGGCGGCCTGTCGCTGACAAATATCGAAGACAAAAAAATCGTTTGATTTTTTTATTCATAATAAAGATTATGATTAAGGTGGAAGGCGGGAATCCGTGAGGACTCCCGCCTTTGTTTTGTCATCTTGCGCGATGTTTTGACCATATTCCATAAAAATCAATATCCGAAGGGGGCTTAGAGTGCGCAAACTCTAAATTTTTTTGTTATTTGGTGGAATTATGTTACCTTTGCCGGTGAAGTTCAACTATAAACGAAACTATTATGAAAGTGTTGATGCGTAATTTACTAATGTTGGCAACCGGAATGGTCATGCTTCTGCCAATAGGTTGCTCATCGCAGGACGAGCCTGCTGATTCATCAGAAGTAAAAAATACAAAATCTTCTTCCGATGATGATGACGATGCAATATGGGATATCGCACCGGTACTTGTTTACGCCGATGTAATCGATGCTGCGGGAAACAATCTTCTGGATCCGGCTGTCAATGGTAATATCGTGGGAGAAACCCTGACGATCGAGTATCAAGGCGATGTTTATGGAGTGCAATGGGATACGCCGTGGCCCGGTTATACAAGGGCATATTTAGCCCGGTTCTTCGGCATGCTTCATCATCCGGATGACCGTTATAAGCCTGCGTCTGCCCAGAATCCCTGGATTCTGGAGATCGGAGAGTGGCCGGGCGATGATGATTACGACATCACGTTTCCGTTGAAATACAAGGACAAGGAGTTTGATATCCGCGTAGTCAACAGCTTCAAGTGGGTTAATCACCGCCCCAACCGCACCACTCAGGTTTACCTTGACGGCAAGAAGTGCGACAACCAGCACATCTCGATTGTGCTGTGATAACTGGCGCAGAAAGCCACACGATGTTCCTGCCGATGGCAGCCGTTCATTCAACACCATAAATGATGAAAAAAATAGTTTTCTCTATATTTTGCCTCGTTGCTGTAATTATGGCTAATGCAGGTACAAATTTCCCCATATATAAGGGCGTTTGGGCTAACGACAATGCCGAAGCTGTCATTACTGACTCAATTTGCATTTTCTACTCAAAAGTGGATTCCACGATGCAGGCAGTTCTTGAAGTTCCAGGTGCCGGGATATTACACAGCACAGTTTTTTCTCCAGACGGGTCGGTGTCTTTCCCTGGAAATGTCAAGCCGCTTGAAATGAGTAAATCTGAAGATATGCTTGTTATATGCGGTCAGCGTCTGAAAAAAGTAGAAGATATAGAAACCGTAAAGCCGTATGAAATGAAGAAGTGTGAATCGGCTTTCGATGTCGGCAGATGTCTGCAAGAGTGGCAGATGGGTGTGGCATACGGCAACAATGACGGAATGCCATACTGCGAGGTTAATACCAACCGCCATATGTTCGTTTATCTTGTCAATGCCAATATGGTATATATTCGTGCTGCAGCTGCGAGAAGTAATAATAAAGGCACATTATTCTTTCAGAACATACGAATGATGAAGAATAAAAATACCGGCGAGTTTACGAGTGAAATCTATCCGAATAACCTGTCAATCGTTCAAAATGACCTTGAAATCGACAATTCGAAATTCCAGCCCAATACCTGCACGTTCAATCCTGACGGCGGCATTTACTGGTCTTTAATTTCTTTTTCTCCTGACGTTATTGAACTCAACGGATGCGGTGATAAATATACTTTTACAAGGCTAACCGTTGACAGCAATATGAAAGAATGGATTAAATACGTGCCTTATTCCAATGATTTACACTTTCCACACCCATGACATAAAATAAGCTTCTTTTCGCGCAACTCAGACGGTCCATAACTTTGTGGAAAACAACCACAAGTTATGGACTTTTCTTTTTTTGTTATTGTCGGTTCACCCCGGCTGACAAGCACGGTCGCAATATAGCAACTGCTCCCTCCTTAAGTATATCATACTTAATTGCTGGCCTGCATCAAAACCGGTCGCCTCTGCGTAACATTTTTTATGGAAAGGGGTCTAAAACTCAACTCTATAAGTAATCTCAATATCTGAATCCCGGTCGGGTCTATCGGAGGAAAGGATTGCTCTGGCGCTCTATGCCGATGGTGGTGGCGGGGCCGTGGCCGGGATAGACCACCGTGGAGTCGGGCAGTGACATCAGTTTGCTCTTGATGGAGTCGATAAGCTGCGGGTAGCTGCCTCCTGACAGGTCCGTGCGGCCTATGGAGCCGGCGAAGAGCGCGTCGCCCACTATCACGACCCCCCCCTCTCTGTCGTAGAGTGCCACGCTTCCCTGCGAATGTCCCGGCACGTGAAGCACCTCCAGCCGTCCCTCACCGATCTCTATGGTATCGCCGTCGTGCAGATAGGTCGAGATGGTCACATTGTCGATTTTCTCGCTCATGCCGAATTGCGCCGCCTGGAGGTCGATGCGCTCCCCGAGGCTCTCGTCATCCTGATGTGCCAGCACCGGAACATGGAACCTCTCGATGGCGAAATGGTTGCCCGCCACATGGTCTATGTGCAGATGGGTATTGATCACATGCGTCACCTGATATTCGTTGCGCTCGATGTAGTCTGCGAGTGCGTTCTCTTCCTCCGGATCGATCATTCCGGGGTCGACTATGGCGCATTTGCCGGTGGAGGGGTCCACCACAACGTATGTATTGATTCCGAATAGCGAGAATCCGAACTTTATTATCTTCATGTCTTTATTATTTATTATTTTGGGTAAGGGATACATTTATGGACCCGGCTGCACGCTCTTCAGGCCGTGGTGTAAACGAGCTTCTTGGTTTTGAAGAAATCCTCCTGGAAATAGTCCGATATCTCCACAACCTCGCTTCGCGAGGCGAGTCGTCCTAACTCGGCACCGAGTTCTCCACCCTTCAGGGCTATCAAACCATTGGGGAGGGCGTTTCGCTGCTCGGCCGATATGTTCTTGCGGCATATCTTCAACAGGTCGGGGTGGGGCATCACCGCACGGCTGACCACGAAATCGAATTTATCCTTGATCTCGGCCACGTCGCCGTGACGCGCCTCCACATTGGTCAGGCCGCATTCGCGGGCAATCTCTTCGGCCACCTTCAGCTTCTTGCCAGTGCGGTCCGCGAGAAGGAACTGAACGTCTGGAAACATCACCGCGAGAGGCAGTCCCGGGAGTCCTCCGCCCGTACCGAAGTCAAGGATGCGCGAACCGGGCGAGAACTGAAGGAACTTCGCTATCGCGAGCGAATGGAGCAGGTGGTTCACCTCCAGATTGTCGATATCCTTGCGCGATATCACGTTTATCTTGGCGTTCCATTCCGGGTACAGTCTCAGCATCGTGTCGAACTGTTCCCTCTGGCGCTCGCTCAGACGGGGAAAATATCTCTCTATTTTTTCTGCCATATAGATTTGCGATAGGGGAGCGGTTCCTGCAGTGGTGATTCCTTGGAACGTGCTCACACAATTAACACACAAAAATACAAAAAATGTTTTGAATCTGACTTAAAATTGCGTAACTTTGCAGTTCAGACCCATTTCCTGCAATTAGGCATGAATGAGCCTTGTGAACGATAATATTTAGAAACACAAGAAATTATTAAGATATGGAATTAGAAGGAACATTGGTTCAGATTCTTCCCCTTCAGGAAGGCGTGTCGAAACAGAGCGGCAATCCCTGGAGAAAGCAGCAGTGGATTCTCGAGACTGACGGGCAGTATCCCCGTCGCGTCATGTTTCAGGCTTTCAATTCACGCATCGACAACCTCCGTCTCGAGATCGGCAAGCGTTATATAGTATCTATCGATGCCGAGAGCCGCGAGTATAACGGCAGATGGTACACCGACCTCAGTGCCTACGCAGCCCGTCCCGTCGATGCAGCCCCCGCCCAGCCGGCTCAGCCCGCTCCGGCCCCCGGATTCGGCGCCGCCCCCATGCAGCAGGCTCCGGCCGCCGACCCCTTCGCCGCTGGCGACTCCACCGATGATCTCCCTTTCTGAAAGTTAAAACATTCCAATAAAAGGCAATATATTGCATTAGTATGCAATATATTGCCTTAATTTGTGAAAAATCCTTACATTTCGTTATATTTTGGCCTAAAAATTATCATCGCACCCATTTTTTTATTAATTTTGCGCTGTCATTACCTGATAGAAATCTTCCGTTAAGGAAATTCACAGAACTTACTATTAAGGTCAATAGAACTTATTACTAAGATCGAGTTAATATTTATGGCAACCCGAAAAAAACAGGCCGGGACCGAGGTTCCGGCATCCTCCGGGCTTGAAAACAGGATCGAGATGCTTTTCGAGACCAGTTGGGAGGTCTGCAATAAAGTGGGCGGCATCTACGCCGTTCTCTCTACCAAGGCCAAAGTGCTCAACCAGAAATTCGGTGACAAGCTTGTCTTCATAGGTCCTGATTTCTGGACAGAAGAAACCCCCTCCCCATATTTCAAGGAAAGAAAGACCATGTTCAAGTCGGCGTCCGCCCGGCTGGAGCTCCCATGGGGTATCCGCATGCGGACAGGGCGATGGGACATTCCCGGCGCGCCGCAGGTGATTCTTGTGGATCCCGGCGAGACTTCGCGGCATCTTCCATCCATCTACGGCGACATGTGGGTGAACTTCGGCGTGGATTCTCTCCATGCCTATGGCGATTATGACGAGTCGTGCGCTTTCGCCATCGCCTCTGCCATCGTCATCAGTGAGCTGACAACGTATCTCGGTGTCAATCCGGGTCGTGTCATCGCCCACTTCGATGAATGGACCACAGGCATGGGACTTCTCTATCTCAAGCTCATTCAGCCCAAGGCAAGCACGGTCTTCACCACCCATGCCACGAGCATCGGCCGCAGCATCTGCGGAAACGGCAAGCCGCTCTACGACTATTTCACCAACTACAACGGCGACCAGATGGCCCGGGAGCTCAACATGGAGGCGAAGCACTCCCTCGAGAAGACCGCGGCCCACGAGGCCGACTGCTTCACCACAGTCAGCGAGGTGACGGCACGCGAATGCGCCCAGTTGCTCGGCATACGTCCCCAGGTGGTCACACCCAACGGATTCGAACCCGGCTTCGTACCCAAGACCGTACGCTACAACCGTCTTCGCCGTGAAGGAAGGCAGGCGCTGATGCGCATCGCATCGCTCCTCGACGGTCAGGAGTATGACGACTCAACGTTCATGATAGCCACCTCCGGAAGACATGAGTACCGCAACAAGGGTCTCGACCTTTTCCTCGACTGTGTGGCAGCCCTCGACCCCCGCGTTCCGCAGGGACACAAGGCTCTCGCGTTCATTCTCGTGCCCGGCTGGACCAAGTGTCCTTCCGCCGAGCTTGAGGTTGCCCTCCGCAACGGCGGTTCCCCACAGGCCGTAAAGATAGAGCCCGCTTTCCTTACCCATCGTCTCAACAACGAGGATTCCGACGAGATATGCGTCCGTATCCGCCAGCTGCAGGCCGAAGGAAGACTCAACCACGTCAAGGTGATCTATGTTCCGAGTTATCTCGACGGCAAAGACGGCATAGTCAACATTTCGTACTACGATCTCCTGGCCGCCTTCGACCTCACACTTTTCCCATCCTATTACGAGCCCTGGGGCTATACCCCGCTCGAGAGCGTGGCATTCGGGGTCCCCACCGTCACCGACGATAAGGCTGGATTCGGACAGTGGGTGATCGACAACTTCGAGAACGGCATAGACAGCTGCGGCGTGGCAGTGGAGCCTCGCACGGATTCCAATTACATCGACGCGCGCAACCGTATCGTCGGGGATGCCCTGGCTTACGAGGCCGAGGACGCCAACGGACGCAGGCAGGCCCGCAACATGGCGTTCCTGACCGCAGCCAAGGCCGACTGGAAGTTCTTCATCGAGAACTACTACCGCGCGTTCGAGATAGCGCTGGACCGCAACGCGCGCAAATAAGCCGCGTCAATAAACATTACCCTCAGCAAAAATTAATCATCATTACACATTAGTATATTATGAAACTTCAAGTCAGTAACTCCAACGAGCCCAACTGGCGCAGCATAACCGTCAGCGCCGAGATTCCCAAGGAGCTCAAGCCTCTCGAAGAGATGTCTAAGAACCTCTGGTGGGTATGGAACCAGGAAGGGAAACGTCTTTTCCATGACCTCGACCGCGACCTCTGGCGCCGTGTAGGGGAGAACCCCGTGATGCTTCTCCAGCAGATGAGCTACGAGCGTTACCGGCAGATTCTCGCCGACGACATCCTCATGGCACGCATCAAGGAGACCTATGAGCTGTTCCGTGACTACATGAAGCAGCCCATGGACAACAAGATTCCCTCGGTGGCTTATTTCTCGATGGAATACGGCCTCTGCAACTGTCTCAAGATCTATTCCGGAGGTCTTGGAGTGCTCGCCGGAGACTACATCAAGCAGGCTTCCGACAGCCGCGTCAACATGACTGCCGTCGGTTTCCTCTATAAATACGGTTATTTCTCGCAGTCCCTCTCAATCGACGGACAGCAGATCGCCAACTACGAGTCGCAGAACTTCGACCAGCTCCCCATCGAGCCCGTGCTCGGTGAGGATGGCCAGCCCATGGTGCTCGAGGTGCCTTATCCCGGCCGCATCGTCTACGCCCACGTATGGCGTGTCAACGTTGGCCGCATGAAGCTCTATCTGCTCGACACCGACCTCGACTCAAACTCGCAATGGGACCGTGAGATCACCCACAAGCTCTATGGTGGCGACTGGGAGAACCGCATCAAGCAGGAGTATCTCCTCGGCATCGGCGGTATCCTTATGCTCAACAAGCTCGGCATCAAGACCGACCTCTATCACTGCAACGAGGGCCATGCCGCGCTCCTCAACCTCCAGCGTCTCGTGGACTATGTCAACAATGACCACCTCCCCTTCAACGTGGCTCTCGAGATGGTGCGCGCATCCTCGCTCTACACCGTCCACACCCCCGTTCCCGCCGGCCACGACTATTTCGAGGAGTCGCTCTTCGGCAAGTATCTCGGTGAATTCCCCGCGAAGCTCGGCATCTCATGGTCCGACCTGATGAACATGGGCCGCGAGAACCCCGACACCAACGAGCGCTTCTCCATGAGCGTGTTCGCGCTAAACACCTGTCAGGAGGCCAATGGAGTGAGCTGGCTTCACGGCGAGGTTTCCAAGAAGATGTTCGCCGGCGTATGGAAAGGCTACGCTCCCGAGGAGTCGCACGTAGGTTATGTCACCAACGGTGTCCACATGCCTACATGGGCCGCTTCCGAGTGGAAGACATTCTACCGCAAAAATCTCAACAAGAACCTCTTCCAGGACCAGAGCAATCCTGAGATGTGGGATGATATCTTCTCCGTGCCCGACGAGGAGATCTGGAACATGCGAATGACGATGAAGAACAAGTTCATCGATTTCGTAAGGAACGACTTCAAGGAGAAATGGCTCAAGAACCAGGGTGACCCCAGCGAGGTGGTGAGGGTGCTCGACAAGATCAACCCCAACGCCCTAATCATCGGTTTCGCCCGCCGTTTCGCCACATACAAGCGTGCGCATCTGCTCTTCACCGACCTCGACCGTCTGGCCAAGATCGTCAACAACGAGCAGTATCCCGTGCAGTTCATCTTCTCCGGCAAGGCTCACCCCGCCGATGGCGCCGGCCAGGGCCTCATCAAGCGCATCACAGAAATCTCCAAGATGCCTCAGTTCGCAGGCAAGATCATCTTCCTCGAGGACTACAACATGATCGTGGCAAAGCGTCTCGTGACCGGTGTCGACATCTGGCTCAACACCCCGACACGTCCTCTCGAGGCTTCCGGCACATCGGGCGAGAAGGCAGAGATGAACGGAGTGCTCAACTTCTCTGTGCTCGACGGATGGTGGTGCGAAGGATATCGTTTCGCCGAGAACGCCGGATGGGCGCTGACCGACAAGCGCACCTACACCGACCAGGCGCAGCAGGACAAACTCGACGCAGCTACGATCTACTCGATGCTCGAGAACGAGATCGTACCTCTCTACTTCAATAAGAACTACAAGGGTTACAGCCCCGAGTGGATTCAGTACATCAAGCGCTCTATCGGCCGCATCGCTCCCCACTTCACCATGAAGCGTCAGCTCGATGACTATATCTCCCGCTTCTACGAGCCCGAGGCCCGTCGTTCGCACGCTCTCGCAGCCAATAACTTCAAGGTGGCCCGCGAGATCGTGGAGTGGAAGGAGAACTTCGCTTCCCGCTGGGATGGCGTTCAGGTGCTCGGCTCTGAGTTCACCGACAGCAACGCCCAGGGCGCTGCCCGTACCGGTGACTCCTTCGATGTACGCTGTACCGTCAACACCAACGGCCTCGGCGAGTCTCTCGGCGTGGAGCTCGTGATGTACAAGGAAAAAGACGGTGTCAGCACCTACGTAGGCCGAAAGGACCTCGCGGTTACCGGCCATGACGGCGATATCTATCACTACGAGCTTAAGGATCAGATGAAGGAGGCCGGAATGTTCCGGTATTCTCTCAGGATGTATCCTAAGAACGACAGACTTCCCCATCGTCAGGACTTCGCATACGTCCGCTGGTTCTGACACCATATAGCATCCGTAGGTCTCCGTAGAGAACCAGGTATTAAACGTAATAATCCCGATATAGAGGTAGATATTAATTGTGAAAATAAAAAACTGGCAAGTTCTTGAACTTGCCAGTTTTTATTCGTAATGAAAACAGTCGTTTAAGCTTATTCTTCTGTTTGCGTTGCTGCATACTCCTTGAGCAGTTTCTCCTGCACGTCGGAGGGTACCAGCTCATAGCCGGAGAAGCTCATCGAGAAGGAGCTGCGTCCGCCGGTGATTGAACTTAGTGATGTGGAATAGGAAGCCATCTCCTTCAGAGGAATCTTGGCACTGAGTTTCTCGATGCCGTTCTCCGACGACATTCCCATGATGATGGCACGGCGTCCCTGGAGGTCGCTCATCACATCGCCCATAGTGTCCCCCGGAGTGAGCACTTCCACATCGTAGATAGGCTCGAGAATCTTCGGGTTGGCCTGTCTGAACGCCTGCGAGAATGCGTTGCGTCCTGCCAGACGGAAGGAGATTTCGTTGGAGTCAACCGGGTGCATCTTGCCGTCGTAGATCATCACCCTTACGTCGCGGGCGTACGATCCGGTCAGAGGTCCCTGCTCCATGCGGTCCATAAGACCCTTGACGATTGCCGGGATGAAGCGGGCGTCAATCGCGCCGCCCACGATGCAGTTGTAAACTACTAATTTCCCACCCCATTCCAATGGTATCTCCTGCTTGTCGCGGACGTTGAGCTTGAATTCCTGATTGCCGAATTTATAGGTGTCGGGTTCAGGCATTCCCTCTGTGTAGGGCTCGATAATCAGATGTACCTCACCGAACTGTCCGGAACCTCCCGACTGCTTCTTGTGGCGGTAGTCGGCACGTGCGGCCTTGGTGATGGTCTCGCGGTAGGGAATACGCTGCTCCTGGAATTCCACGGGAAGTTTCTCGTTGTTCTCGATACGCCACTTGAGTGTGCGGAGATGGAACTCTCCCTGACCTTTCACGAGGGTCTGTTTCAGCTCTTTCGACTGCTCCACCATCCACGTGGGGTCCTCCTCATGCATGCGGGTCAGGATGCCCGACAGCTTTTCGGAGTCACTCTCGTTGAGAGGCTTGATGGCGCGTACATACTTGGGCGCGGGATATTTGATGAAGTCGAACTGATATTCGCATCCCTTCTCGTCGAGGGTGTTGCCGGTGCGGACATCCTTAAGTTTCACGGCGGCGCCTATATCGCCAGCCTCAAGTGCGTCGATCGGTGTGCGCAGCTGGCCGCAGATGGTGAATATCTGGGCAAGGCGCTCCTTGCTGCCGCGGTTCACGTTGTCAAGGTCCATTCCGGCCTTGAGGGTGCCGCTCATAACCTTGAAATAGCTGACCTCACCGATATGAGGCTCTACTGATGTCTTGAAGAAGAATACCGAAACAGGGCCCTCTGCGAGAGGCTTGACCTCCTCGCCGGTGATGTCCACCGGTGCCGGCATGTCTGTAACGAATGGGCATACGTTACCGAGGAATTCCATCAGACGGCGCACACCCATGTCCTTGGCCGCGCTGAGAACAACCACCGGATAGATGGAACGGTCCACGAGTCCCTTGCGGATTCCTTCACGCATCTCATCTTCCGTCAGGCTGCCTTGTTCGAAGAATTTCTCCATCAGAGTCTCATCGTTCTCGGCGGCGGCCTCTACCAGAGCCTGGTTCAATTCGCGCGCCTTCTCCATCTCCTCCTCCGGAATCTCGGATATCGTGGGAACGCCTCCGTCGGGACCCCACTCATATTTCTTCATCAGAAGCACGTCGATCATCGAGTGGAAGTTGGGCCCAGACTCCAGAGGATACTGGATCTGCACAACCCTCGGACCGAAGTTGTCGCGCATCTGTTCCATTACGTTTTCGAAATCCGCTTTTTCGCCGTCCATCTGGTTGAGGGCGAAAATCACCGGCTTCTTTAACTCGGCTGTGGTGCGGAAGATATTCTGGGTGCCGACCTCAACACCGTATTCTGAATCCACGAGGATCAGTCCCATGTCGCATACTCCCAGTGCGGTATACGCGTTGCCCACAAAGTCATCCGATCCGGGGCAGTCGATGATGTTCAGCTTCTTTCCGTTGAATTCCGCATTGAATACGGTGGAGAATACCGAGTAGCCGTACTCCTTCTCTACAGGGAAATAGTCCGAAACTGTGTTGCCGGCCTCAATCGTGCCGCGACGTTTTATCACACCACACTCGTAGATCATCGATTCCGCGAGTGTGGTTTTACCCGAGCCTTTCGATCCAAGAAGGGCTATGTTTTTGATTTCGTTTGACTTATAAATCTTCATCTGATTTGGGATTTAAATTGTTTTGCGTATTTTCGGATGGCTCTGCCTGCTCTTGACAGGGTACATTGGCAAAACCGAACGCAATTTAGCAAAAAAAATGAACAAATGAAATGTATGGAAATATGTTTTGTAACATATTGATGGATTTTTGCTAATTTTGTAGAAAATTTATTGAAAGATTCATGCGCATGTATGTCCATGTGCCGTTCTGTCGGCGCAAATGTATCTATTGTGATTTCTTCTCTGTGGGGGAGAGGCTTGCGGACTGGCCGGCTTTCGTCGGTTCGCTGCTTGCCGAGGGGTGTCAGCGGGTCGGCTCGTTTGCCGACGACGACTCCGACACAGTCTCCTCTTCCTCCTTATATATTGGCGGAGGCACACCCTCGCTGATGCCCGCAGATGAGTTCCGTCGCCTTGCGGATGGTCTCCTTGAGCTATTTCCCGATGGACCGGAGGAGTTCACCATAGAGGTAAACCCCGACGATGTGTCGGCCGATAAGGCCGCAGTCTGGAGGGCGGCGGGAGTCAATCGCGTAAGCATGGGTGTGCAGTCGCTGGTGGATTCCGAACTGCAAACCATCGGGCGCCGCCATACGGCTGACGCCGCCGTCAAGGCATACGGTATGCTCAGGAAGTCGTTCCGCAACATAAGTCTTGACCTTATCTTCGGTCTGCCGGGGCAGACCGAAGACTCGCTGCTGCATACTGTGGAGGGTTTTCTCGACATGTCTCCGGAACATATTTCGGCATATTCCCTGATGTATGAGGAACAGACCGCGCTGACACGAATGCGTGACAGTGGAGCCATCGCCGAGACTCCGGAGGTTGATTCAGTGGAGATGTTTTCAATGGTGAGCGGGATGCTTGCAGATGCCGGCTATGAGCAATATGAGATTTCCAACTATGCCCGCGACGGCTACCGTTCCATTCATAATTCAGCCTACTGGCACGGTTTGCCGTACCTCGGACTCGGTCCTGGCGCGCACAGCTATGACGGTCTGCGGACGCGTCGCGCCAATCGCCCCGACTTGAAAGCATGGCAGGGTGCGGAGAGTGGCTTCCCCTATACCGAAGAAATCCTCAGTGACGACGAATTCCGCGAGGAGTATATAATGACGCGCTTGCGCACCCGCGAGGGTATCTCGCTCGATGACTTCGCCCGCAGCTTCGGTGCCTCCGAGCGTGCGCGACTCCTCCGACAGGCACGCCAATTCACCGCCCCAGCCGGATCCGAGCCTCTTCTCTCCCGGACTGACTCCAGTCTCTCCCTAACCAAGTCCGGCATCATGCTGAGCGATGAAGTCATCTCCTCACTCTTCTGAATGTACTAAATTTTAAGCCTGAATTGTAGTGAGATTGAAAAAATTGTGCTAATTTTGTCTTTTTAATGGCTCGAGGCTTCTGACCCTCGGCTTTTCATAGTTTTTGAGCATTATGAGTATAGCGCGTAAGGAAGTCCGGTTCACCAAGATGCATGGTGCCGGCAACGATTATATCTATATCGATGCGACACGCGAGACCCCGGAGAACCTCCCGGAACTCTCGCGCAGGATGAGCGACCCTCATTTCGGAATTGGCAGCGATGGTCTGGTGGCGGTTATGCCCTCCGACATCGCTGATTTTCGTATGCGGATGTTCAATTCCGACGGCAGCGAGGCCGAGATGTGCGGCAATGCTTCCCGTTGCATCGCCAAGTTCGTTTATGAGAAAGGTCTTACCGACAAGGAGACCGTCACTCTCGAGACCCTCGCCGGAATCAAGGTTCTTCATCTCCATGTAAGCGACGGCATCGTGGAGTCGGTAACTGTCGACATGGGAGCCCCGGTTCTCGAACCGGCTTCGGTACCGGTTCTCAGCCGTGACCCGAAGCTCCGTCTCGCAGAGGAGGAGACCGTCGACGGCAGGACCTACCGCATCACCGGTGTCAGCATGGGTAATCCCCACGGCGTGATTTTCGTGGATGAGATCGACGATGATCTCGTGCTGCGGCAGGGTCCTCTGCTTGAGGTAGCCCCCATTTTTCCCGCCAAGGCCAACATCGAGTTCGCCGAGGTCCTTGACCGCTCCACCATCCGGATGCGCGTCTGGGAGCGCGGCACGGGCGAGACGCTCGCCTGCGGCACCGGTGCCTGCGCCACAGCTGTGGCGGCAGTCCTCAACGGATTAACCGACCGCGAGGTGGATGTCCGTCTGCGCGGCGGCACACTCCACATCCGCTGGAACGAAGAGTCTGGCCATGTCTTCATGACCGGTCCCGCCGCCTTCATCTGCGACGGCATCTTCTACCTTGAGTAGTTAATTCAAGGTCCCTCAACGGCTTTAATTCAAAGTCCCACAACGGCTTTAATTCAAAATTCAAAATTCAACCTTCAAAATTAATCAAGGGTGTTAATCAACGATAATTTCGAAAAGCTGCCGGAGTCATACCTCTTCTCGACCGTGGCGGCCAAACTCAGAGAGTTCAAGGAGGCCAACCCCTCGGCCGACGTTATACGTATGGATATCGGAGATGTTACTCTGCCTATCCCGCAGAGCGCTCTCGATGCCATGCACCGTGCAGTCGATGACATGGCCGACAAGGCTACGTTCCACGGTTACGGTCCCGAGCAGGGTTATGCGTTCCTTCGCGACGCGATAGCCGGAGGCGATTATCGTTCCCGGGGCATTGATATCGATTCTCACGAGATATTCATAAGCGACGGAGCAAAGAGCGACCTCGGGAACCTCGGAGACATCTACGCAACCGGCAATATAGTGGCAGTGACCGATCCCGGTTATCCGGTCTACGTGGATTCCAACGTGATCGACGGTCGGGGAGGCAGACTGCTTGACGGTCGCTGGAGCAATTTCCTCTATCTCGACTGCACCGAGGAGAACGGTTTCAAGCCCGTTCCTCCCGCCGGCCACGCGGATGTGATCTTCCTCTGCTCTCCGGCCAACCCGACAGGAGTGGCGTTCACGCGGTCCGAACTCGAGGCATGGGTGGACTATGCCCGACGCAACAACGCGCTAATCATTTACGACTCGGCATATTGCGCATACGTCACCAGCCCCGACGTAGTCCGCTCCATCTATGAGATAGAGGGTGCCCGCGAGGTGGCCATCGAGGTCCGCAGCTTCTCGAAGACAGCCGGATTCACCGGACTTCGCTGCGGCTATACTGTGGTTCCGGATTCCCTTTATGGTTTCGACCAAGCTGGCAACAAGGTGCAGCTCCGCAAACTTTGGAACCGTCGTCAGACCACTAAGTTCAACGGTGCCAGCTACATAATCCAGCGCGGCGCGGAATCTCTCTATTCTGAGAAGGGTCGCGACGAGACCGAGCGAAACGTGGCCTATTACCTCGAGAACACCCGCATAATCCGCGACAGCGTCTCCAAGGCTGGATTCAAGGTGTTCGGAGGCACCGACTCCCCCTACGTATGGATGCGCATGCCGGGTGGAGAGGGATCCTGGGAACTATTCGAGAAGTGTCTCCGTGAGGCCAACATATCCTGTACTCCCGGAGTTGGCTTCGGAGCCAACGGCGAAGGCTACATACGTCTCACCGGTTTCAACACCCGTGAGAAGACTGAGGAAGCCATGCGCCGCCTGACAGCCATGATGTCCCGCTGATTACCCCGTCATCATAATAAATCAAAATACCCGGTTTCGCCATAGGCTGATAATTCAAAATTCCAAATTCAAAATTCAAAATTATAATCAGTTACTATGTCTAATTTGAGATTCAAGAGCGTCGAGGAGGCCTCCGGCCGAAAGGCCGTGAAGGTCGCCCTCCCCGACGAGCGCGCCGACCGCTATTATGCGAAGCAGGTCTTCAACCGCGCAAAAATGTTCGAGTACCTTCCCCGTGAAACCTACGAAGCTTTCGTCAAGGCCATCGACGAGAGGCTGCCTCTCTCTCGCCAGCTTGCCGATAGTGTCGCTGAAGGCATGAAACGTTGGGCTCTCGATAACGGTGCCCGCCATTACACCCACTGGTTCCATCCTCTCACCGGAAGCACCGCCGAGAAACATGACGCTTTCATTGAGCATGACGGCAAGGGAGGCGTGATCGAACGATTCTCGGGCAAACTGCTTGTTCAGCAGGAGCCGGATGCCTCAAGTTTCCCAAGCGGAGGTATCCGCAATACTTTCGAGGCTCGCGGTTACTCGGCCTGGGACATCTCCTCGCCGGCATTCATAGTCGACAACACGCTCTGTATCCCCACCGTGTTCATCTCCTACACCGGTGAGAGCCTCGACTACAAGACCCCCCTTCTCCGCGCCCTAAACAGCGTGGACCGCGCCGCTACCCGCGTGGTGAATTTCTTCAATCCGGAGGTGCGACACGTGAGCTGTTACCTTGGCTGGGAACAGGAGTATTTTCTCGTTGACGAGGCACTGTATGCCGCCCGTCCCGATCTGGTGATGACCGGACGCACCCTGATGGGACATGAATCCGCCAAGAACCAGCAGCTTGAGGATCACTATTTCGGGTCCATCCCAAGCCGTGTGGAGGCTTTCATGCTTGACCTCGAGATTGAGGCCCACAAGCTCGGCATACCGGCGAAAACAAGACACAACGAGGTGGCTCCCAACCAGTTTGAGCTGGCTCCAATCTATGAGGAATGCAATCTTGCAAACGACCATAACCTCCTGCTCATGTCGGTGATGGAAGAGGTGGCTCGCCGCCACAATTTCCGGGTGCTGCTCCATGAGAAACCCTTCGCCGGAATCAACGGCAGCGGCAAGCATAACAACTGGAGCCTCGGCACCGACACCGGCGTGATTCTCTTCGGCCCTGGCAAGACTCCCGGGGACAACCTCCGGTTCGTCACCTTCGTGGCCAATGTGATGGCTGCCGTACACCGCCACAACGGTCTTCTAAAGGCATCGATCATCAACGCCACCAATGCCCATCGTCTCGGTGCCAACGAGGCACCCCCGGCCATCATCTCTATGTTCCTCGGCTCGCAGCTCTCCGGCGTGCTCGACCGCATCGCCGCCTCCGATTCCACCGAGGCGCTCAATATGGGAGGCAAGGAGCACCGCAACATCGATGTAGCCCAGATTCCGGAGATTCTCGTCGACAACACCGACCGCAACCGCACAAGCCCCTTCGCCTTCACGGGCAATAGGTTTGAATACCGGGCCGTAGGTTCCTCGGCCAACAATGCCTCGGCCATGATTGCGCTCAACGCAGCCGTTGCCGACCAGCTCAACATGTTTGCCGATGCTGTGGAGAGCCGCGTGGCCGCTGGCGAAGACAAGAATAGTGCCATCCTCGATGAGGTCCGCAGACTTATCGTCACCTCGAAGGATATCCATTTCGACGGCAACGGCTATAGCGGCGAGTGGAAGGAAGAGGCGGCACGCCGCGGCCTTGATGTCGAGACCTCCGCTCCTCTTATGTACGACGCTTATACACGTCCAGAGTCTGTCGCCATGTTCGAGCGCACCGGTGTGCTGTCGTTCAAGGAGATCGAGGCGCGCAACGAAGTGAAGTGGGAGATGTACAGTAAGAAACTGCAGATAGAGAGTCGCGTGCTCGGAGATCTCGCTGTGAACCATATCATACCGGCCGCTGTGCGTTACCAGTCGCTGCTGCTCGACAATGTCTACAAGATCAGGCAGCTCTTCAAGGGAGAGAAAGCCGACCGCATCTCCGCTCAGGACATGTCGAACATCGAGGAGATAGCCGACAACATCTCCGCCATCAAGAGCGGGGTCGAGAAGATGGTGAAGGAGCGCCATAAGGCCAACCGTATGACCGATGAGCGCTCGAAGGCCATAGCCTACCACGACGCTGTGGCTCCGCTGATGGAAGATATCCGGGCCCGCATCGACAGCCTCGAGCTGATGGTGGATAACGAAATCTGGCCCCTCCCCAAATACCGCGAGCTTCTCTTCATCCGCTAAACTCTTCGTACGGTATCCCATTCATCCGGTAAATAGGTAAAAGACCGTTCCCAATGGAGCGATCTTTGCATTTTTTTATGGTTATTGAGATTATTTGGCTAAAATATTTGGCATTGCGGGTGCATTATTATATATTTGCGGCTGCAAAGATATCAGTCAGTCAATAGTAATAGCAAAAAGAACACTATAATTTCTTAATATTTAAATTCAGTTTTATGAAAAAAAATCTACTTCTGATGCTCATGCTGATACTCGCCGCTGTGCCGGCCTTCAGCCAGAGTGAAGTGACAGTGGATCTCTCCACCCAGTTCAGCGGCTTGACCCATCTGAACGCCGGGAACGAGGTCTCCAAGTCGGTAAATGATGGGCTAATCACACTGAAATTCGTGTGCGTGAAAACTAAAGGCGACTGTTCCTGGGTCCGCAAGTATTTCCAGATCAAGAATGGATCATATCTTGATATTTCCATCAAGGATGGTAACAATATTTCCAAGGTTGAGTTTACCCTCAATACGACAGAGACGAAGACCACGGAGGTTACTGTCAACGATCAGGTATATCCTGTCAGCGGCGGCACATTCACATGGGAAGGCACTGCCGCGCAGTCCGTCAGACTGGTGAACAACTCCACCGACAAGTTCGCGTTCACGTCTGTCCGGATTTTCTTCTCCGGCGAGACCAAGGTTACCCCCGCACCGGTAATCACGCCGGCAGCCGGAACTTATTTCAACAATCTTGACGTGACGGTCGCCCCCGGAGAGGGTTCTCCTGAAGGAACGGTGATTTACTACACCAAGGGCACTTATTCACTCAACAACAATGAAGTGCCGGAGCCTACTGTTGAGTCCGATGTATATGCTGGTATGATATCCCTTCCCGCCACATACCTGAAGTATGCAGTGAAGGCTTTTGCGGTGGCCCCCGGCTATCTGCCCAGTGTGGTCGTGATCAATGAATATCAGGTAAGTCATTCCACAAAGTGCCACAGTATCTATCAGTTCCTGCAGGATAGCCCGACATCCGAAGGCATGGCGTTTGAGATGACATGTGACTGCACCGTTGTCTATCAGAACGGACCGGTGATGTTCGTCACCGACGGTTACAACGGCCTCTATGTGGGCGGTGTTCCCTCCGGTAAGTATAAGGAAGGCGATGTGATCACAGGTTTCTGCGGAAGATACGGTGATTTCCGTTCGCAGACCGGTATGACTGCTGTAGCCGATAGCTTCAAGGATGCGCTTCGCAATGAACCTTATGTATGGAAAGAGGGCACATACGCCGATCTTTCAGATTTCGGAAAGATGTCTAACTGCTCTCCCTACGCTGTAAACACCGTATTCTTCAAGTACAACAAGGATGCCGAGGACTATACGGTCAATGGCTGGCTGATTTTCGCAAACGGAGACAAAGCCCCGATCTACAACGCGCTTACCCAGTCTTCCCTTGCAGCTCCCGTGGAATTTCCCGCGATGGAAGGATGGTATGATGTCAAGGGAGTGACCTCAATCTATGAGACTGTGGAGACTGGCAGTGACGACAACATTACCATCTATCAGTTCATCCCCTTCAGCTTCACCGAGGCTATAGCCGATAAGACGGCTGCTCCCGTGTTCGAGCCGGAAGGAGGTAAGTACGAGTTCCCCGTGGAAGTCAGCGTGACCAGCGAGACTCTCGGAGCGGTGATCCGTTACACGATGGACGGCACCGAGCCCACTATGGATTCCGAAATCCTCAGCGACAGACTGATGATTGA
The DNA here is from genome assembly GCA_910584545.1 of uncultured Muribaculaceae bacterium. Classification (GTDB taxonomy): domain Bacteria; phylum Bacteroidota; class Bacteroidia; order Bacteroidales; family Muribaculaceae; genus Lepagella. The sequence continues at coordinate 30,856 of CAJUBC010000002.1, forward strand.
GAAGGTAACGACAGTAAAGGCATTTGCCGTAGCCCAGGGATTCCTCCCAAGCGATACAATCGTATCCGCCTACAGCAACGAGACCGGCATAGAGGGTGTTGACGCCGAATCGGGCGAAGCTGAATACTACGACCTGCTCGGCCGCCGCGTCATCAATCCCGCCGCCGGCCTCTACATCCAGCGTCGCAACGGCACCGCAACCACAGTGATGGTGAAATAACCACCTTCTAAATATAAAAGAAAAAGAGGACGTATCGGAAAATCGATACGTCCTCTTTATTTTTGGCTTGTATGTGGTTCAGTCCAACTCGGCAAGTGCCGGACGGCTGGCGGTGGCCCCGGCGAGGATGCCGTCGTAGAAGGCTTCTACGTCACGCCATGCGTAGAAAGGGAAGCGATCCGTTGCGATAGGAATGCGCGTCTCCTCCTCGTTGAGCAGGAACTTCACCAGGATGTCCTCCGGGTTCTTCTTGTTGCGGAAGAACACTATCTGGATGTTGGCCGCCATCGGGGAGATCTTGAAGTCCGAGTAGACCTTATAGAGCTCGCCGGGACGGCTTTCCTGCCCGTAGCAGTTCTCTAATTGCATCAGCCCTGCGAGAGGGATGATGTTGCCGTCGTGCGCGAAGCGCAGGTCGGCGCCGTTGTAGCCCTCCTTGATGGCCTTGCGCGCGCACTCCATGATGTTCTTCAGCGAAGGGCGGGCGCAGTCCAGAAGGAGACCGTCCGCCATCGGATTGTTGCTGTTGGTCGCGTAGAAGCGCCAGTTGAACGCCTGCCACATATCGAACAGTTCCTCGGGGGTGAGGATGTCGTTGAAGCGTATGGGACTCTCCATGTTCTGCATGTCCACGGTCACCCAGTATACGCTCCACATGAAGTCATGCGGATTGATGTTGGCGTAGACATACGCAGGGTCGTTGAATATGAGCTTCAGCAGCCGTTCGGGTCGGGTCTGCTCCTGCTCGAACTTGCGGGAGGTCTCAGCCCATGGACCCTCGCGGCGGGTGAAATGGTTTGCCTCGTCGGTATGGTAGTTGAGGTGAGACATGTGGCGCTGCGATGACTCGCGGTCTATGTGCAGCGTCGGCTTCACTTCCTTGAGTCCCTCGCAGAAGGAGTTCATGGAGTGGGCGCAGCGCATCACCACTGTGGAGCGGGCGAAGATGCGCGGGTCTCCGGCAAACACCTGGGGATAGTGTTCGATCATGCGGCGGCCGATGGCGCGGTGCTGGCGATGGCCGAGCGGTGTGAGTTCTCCGCCGCGACCCTCCGCCTCGAGCCATACCTTGTTGAGGCGGTCGAGCATATCGAGACCCACATCGGTGAGCGCGCCCGCCTGTTTTGCTGCCTCCATCTTCTCTATCAGCCTCGAATAGTCGGTGTCGCTGATGAGATAGCGCGAGCCGTGGCGGCTGAAGTGGGAGATGTAGAACGGTTCGTAACCTTTGGGTGCGGGAGTGACGGGCGCGCCGTCGATGTTGGGATAAGCGAGGTAGACTCCGCCCGCGCGGTCGGGGTTCTCGCGGATTTCTTCTAAAGAAGTCTGGGCGGGAGCCACGAGTGCCCCCGCTGCCAGTACTGTCAGTAATGATAAGATTCTTTTCATTTCAAGCTCTTATTTCGCGATGGTGCTCTTATAGCCGTCGTTCTGCTCGAGCGTCGGGTTGTTCATCAGCTCGGCCTCCGGGATGGGGAATACCTTCAGGTAGTCGTCTACGTCACATCCGAGGCGCTCGCCACCCTTCCAGTCCCAGTTGCGGCCTTTGGTGAACTTGCCGAAACGGATCAGGTCTGTACGGCGGAGACACTCGGATGCGAACTCGCGCTGACGCTCGTCGAGGATGAAGTCGAGGGTGAGCTCTGCGGGCTGGATCTTTCCGGACACATCCGATTTCACGCCGCTCTTGGCATACTTGTCGCTCATGTAGGCGCGCATTCGTACCTCGTTGACATAATCGAGAGCCTGTGTCTTGGTACCGTTGGCGCCGCGGAGGATAGCTTCTGCCGCCATCAGGTAGGCGTCTGCGGTACGGAAGAGCGGGAAGTCGATCGATGAATAGGTGTCGCCGGAGGCGCAGATTTGGTCGTCGCGCGTCACGTTACGCCACTTGATGTAGCCGAAACCGCAGGTGTAGGTGGAGGTCATCGCATCGTTGTCGTCCCAGGTTTCCTTCTTCTGGTTGGGAAGAGCGGTCATGAACTGGGCGCGCTTGTCGTTCTTGGTGTTACCCCAAGTGTCGTCGGTGCGGAAAGTCACGTCTGAGGGATCGAAGATGTCGACGAGAGTTGTCTTGGCACGCACGTTGCCCCAGCCTTTCGAGCCGACGCCGGTGCGGTAGAGTTCATCCATCGGGCCGTTGACGAAGGCCTTGACGTAGAAGTTGGTGCCGGCAGAGCTCTGGGCGCGGAGGCCGTCCTGAGCGAGACCCCAGATAATTTCGGAGCACTGGTCGTTGTCGGCCAGGAAGATGTGACGGTAATCGTCGGCGAGGGGATATACTCTGCAGTCTATCACCTTCTTGGAGTAGGTGAGGGCGTCGTTGTAGCGGTCTGTGCCTGTCCATGTCTGCATGTTGAGGTACATGCGGGCGAGGAGGAACCAGGCGGCCGCGCGGTCCACATGGCCGTGGGCGGCTGCGCCGGGGTTGGCGAGCACATCGTCCGACTGGGTGTCGCCGCAGATGGCCAGAAGCTCTTTCTCTGCGAACTCAAGCACTTCGGCGCGGGTCTTCTGTACGGGAAGATCTTTCGGACCTACGGTCTCGTCGATGATGGGCACATTGGCGAAGAGGTCTGCCAGCATCACGTAGCAGTAAGCGCGGATCATCTTGACCTCGGCGCGGTACTGCCGGTAGTTGTCCTTGAAGTCATTCCAGAGGCCGCGGCTCTCGAGTGCCTCCTGAGTGCATTCGCGGAGGAACTCGTTGCTGTATGCGATCGCCATATACAGGCGCTGGTAGGTCCATGTCACGACCGATGCGTTCGATGCGTCCCATGTGAGGTTCAGGCAGCGTCGCAGACCGTTGGACTGCGACGGCATGATGAAGTTATCGGTGCTGAGCTCCTGCAGGTAGAAGAGCAGGCGTACGTAGCCCGAGTAACCCTCGTTGGCGCCTAACAGGTCGCCGTCGCCGCCGTCGCCGCCCTGCTGGCCGGTCTGGATGAGCGATGCATAGCACTTGGCCAGCATGCCCATGTATCCCTCTTTGGTGGAATATACTTGGTCCTTAACAAGCTTGTTGTCGTCTATAGGCATCGTGTCGAGGTCGTTCACGCAGGAGCTGAACGAAACCGCGCCGACGATGGCCAGAAGAAGGGTGAAAATATATTTCTTCATAATTTATTTTCTTGTTTGATTGGTTAGGGGAGAGGTTAGAAGAGAAGTTTGAGACCGAGTGTATAAGTGCGGGGACGCGGATATACGTCGCGGTCAAGTCCGCTGTAAAGTTCGGGGTCCACGCCGCTGTACTTGGTGAATGTGCATACGTTCTGCACGCCGAGCGTGATGCGGAGCGAGCTCTTGCTGTTCCAGAGTTTCGGGAAGGTGTAGCCGAGCGTGATGTTGTCGATGCGGAAGAAGGATCCATCCTCGAGCCAGTAGTCGGAATAGAGCTGCTGGTTGTCGAATCCGGTCTCGACGGTGCTCTTGAGCAGGTTGGAGAAACTTCCCTGATCGGAGTATGCCTGCTGCAGGTACTGGTCGGCGCGAACGTAGTTGTATACATAGTTGCCGAATGCTCCGTGGCCCGCGATGGCGAGATCCCAGTTGCGGAAGCTCAGACGGGTGTTGAAGCCCAGCAGAGATGTCGGAAGTGCGCTCTTGTCGCCGGCGTACTTGGTCTCGGTGGCCGATACGCTGCCGTCGGGCTGTACGTACATTCCCTCGATGGGCTTGCCGTTGTCATCGTATGCCTGCTTTGCGAGGTAGAAGGTGTAGGGGGTCTTGTCGACCATGAACACCTGGACCGTCTTGCCGGTGCCGGAGATGGCTCCCGTGTTCACGAAGTTGTTGTCGGAGTCGATCACGTTCAGCTTGGTGATCTTGGACTGCTGCCATGTGTAGTTGAGGCCGATGGTCCATTCCCAGTCGCGGGTGGAGATCGGAATTGCGTTTACTGCTACCTCGATACCCTGGTTCTCCATCGAACCGATGTTGGTGGTGAGCACCGGAGCGTAGTTCACGCCGGCAGGCACGTTGATGGTGTTGAGCAGGTCCTTGGTGAAGCGCTTGTAGTAGTCGATCGATCCGTTGATCCGGTTGTTGATGAATCCCCAGTCGAGACCTACGTTCCAGGTGGTTGTGGTCTCCCACTTGATGTCGTTGTCATATCCGTTGGGACGGTAGGTGTGGTACCACTGGTCGAAGAGGTAGCTCGACTCGGGGTAGGAGATGGAGTAGGTGGTCATCCAGGGATAGTCGTCGATGATGTCCTGCTGGCCTGTCACACCGTAGCCGGCGCGCAGCTTGAGGTCGGAAAGTGTGTTCTGGTCGCGGAGCCAGGGCTCGTTGATCAGACGCCATGCGAGCGCTACGGAGGGGAAGAGGCCCCAGCGGTTCTTCTTGGAGAATCGCGACGATGCGTCGGAGCGGAGGGTCGCTGTCAGAAGGAAGCGGGAGTCGAAGCTGTAGTTCACACGTCCGTAGAACGAAACGAGATAGTATTCCGATTCATAGTGCTTCGGTGTATTGAGCTGGTTGCCCTCGGGGTCGTTCTGGGAGAGGTCATACTTCTTCCAGAAGTGCTGCCAGCCGTAACCTGCCATAGCGGAGAAGTCATGCTTCTCGCCCCAGGTGTGCTTGTAGTTGGCGTAGAAGTCGAGCAGATAGTTGCGCTTCTGCTGGCGGCCTGCCTCGTCGAGACCTGTACCGTCCTTCTGGTTGCCCGTGTACATCATGCCGGCGAATTCGGGCACGAAGCGGTCGTAGTTGCTGTTCAGCACGTCGTAACCGAGGTTGAGGTTGAACGAGAGGTCCTCGAGACGGTGTACCTTATAATCGAACTGAGCGTTACCTATCGAACGGAACACTTTGTTGATACGGTCGTCGAGATCAAGCATCGCGACGGGGTTGTCGGTCTGGATGGCCATGGGGGAGTTGCCGTTCTTCCAGATGTAGTAGCCGAGGCCCGGGCCTGCGGTGTCGTCCGTGCGGACGGGGCGGGTGGGATCATAGCTGATGGCGTTGCCGACAACAGAGCCGTCCACCTGACGCTCTCGCTCCCACGATACCTTGCCGTTGAGGGCGATGTTGAGATGGTTGTTGAGAAGCGACGGAGTGAGGGAGAGGGCGGCGTTCACGCGCTGGTAGTTGTTGTTGCGGATGATACCGTCCTGGTTGGCGTACGACACCGACACACGGAACGGAGTGTAGATGGGGTCGATCTTGCCTGTCACTGACACGTTCTGCTCCGTACCGAAGGCGGTGCGGAAGATCTCGTCCTGCCAGTTGGTGTTGGCGGTGCCGTAGACTGCGTCGGCCGGGACACCGGTGATGCCGGGCACGATCTGACGGAACTCGTCGGCGGTGAGAACGTCGAGGGTCTTGGTGCGCTGCGAGATGGCGAATGTGCCGCTGTAGGCCACCTTCACCTTGTCGGTACCTTTCTTGGTTGTGATCACGATCACACCGTTGGATGCGCGGCTACCGTAGATGGCTGTCGCGGAAGCATCCTTGAGGACGGTGAAGCTCTCGATATCCTCGGGGTTGATACCGGCGAGGAGGTTGGAGCCTCCCTCGATGGTGGAGTTGTCGACAGGCACTCCGTCGATCACGAACAGAGGGTCGTTCGATGCGGAGAGCGAGGCGCCGGAGCGGATGCGGACCGTGGCTCCCGAGCCGGGGGCACCGCCGCTGCTCACAACGTTCACGCCCGGTATCTTTCCTACCATGGCATCCTGGACTGAGGTGCGGTTTCCTTTGTTGAAGTCATCGGGACGGATGGCTGCCACTGAACCGGTGGCGTCCTCTTTCTTTACCGTACCGTAACCGATCACGACCACATCGCTGAGAATCTCGGCATCCTCCTGGAGTACGATTCCCGATGCGAGCAATGGTGAGTTGGCGGCGATCTCTACGGGCTTGCAGCCTACGTAGGTCACCATCAGAAGTGAATTGGACTTGGGAACGCTGAGCTCGAACCTTCCGTCGAGGTCAGTGCTGGTTCCGATAGTGGTGCCTTTTACAAGGACTGTGGCGCCGATGACGGGCTCATGTTCCTGATCCACCACGAGGCCCGTGATTTTCACCTGGGCCATGAGCTGCGGAGCTATCAGGGCGATCGCAAGCACCGCCAATATCCTCCTCAGTCTCGAAAAATTTCTGGGATTTTTCATGTTAGGAAATTATAGTATTGATGGTATGTCAGAGTTAGTCTGGATTATATATTCGGAGTAGCTGCTCTTTCAGGTTATATGCTGAAATTGTTTCGGTTTATATAGCGAATTGTTTCAGATTATATATCGAAGTTTTTCGGATTATATAACATGGCGTTTCGGACTATACGGGTGCAAAATTAATTACTCGTGCGCCCGGTTACAATATCGGTTAAGCTAAAAAGTAAGCATGAGTAAATATCAAGTATCATATAATCAGCATTATGACATATTGTAAAAGTAAGCGTCTCCACAAGGAAATGGAGACGCTTAAGTAGGGGAAATCAGCCTGAAACGGGACTGTATACTGTCTGTCAGATTGTCTTGATTGCTTCCTTGAACTCATCGCGCGGGAGCACGGAGCGGTTGCGGATGCGCTGGCGGTAGTTGTAGACGGTCTGTGCCGAATAGTGCAGGAATGAGGCTATCTTGGTCGAGTCGCCGATGCCCAGCCTGACAAGAGCGAAGATGCGAAGCTCCGGTGTGAGCAGTTCTCCCTCCTTGGGCGTGATCTTGTACTCCGGTTTGAGGAGGCCGTTGAAGCGGTCCACGAAGTCGGGGAAGATGTCGAGGAAGATCTGGTCGAATTTCCTGTAGAAGGGCTTTAGGTAAGTCTCCGATACCGGTGTGGAGAGGATCTTGTCGATGTCGGCTGTCTTGCCGGTCTTGATCTTGCGGACTATCTGGCGCTGGTAGTTGTCGATGATGCCGATATATTCGGAGCAGAGGTTGAACAGGTATCCTATATATTCCTCTTTCACTTTGGAGGCATCCTCCAGCTTGCGGTTGGCGCTGTCGAGCTTGTGGCGGAGGCGTTCCAGTTCCTCGTTCTTGGCGGCGAGTAACTTTTTCTCACGGTCGAGCCGGCGAGATCTGCGCACGAGCATGATGGCGAGCAGAGCCAGACCTGCGAGCAGTATCACCGTCAGGAGGAGCGAGAAGAAGAGTCCGCGCGCCGATGAGCGCCTCACGTTGTCGTTGGCATCGTTGATGATCGGAAGGTATTCCGACACTTTCGAAAGTCTCGAGCGTGCGTTGCCCAGCATTATGTCCTCGAGCGAGCAGGAGATGTAGCGGTAGGCGCGTTCGGTATCCCCCTCGCTGTTCAGGAGGTTGGCCAGGTTCGGAAGTGCCTCGTACTTGCGGGTGGCGAGCTGAAGGTCGGATGCTGCGGCACGCGAAAGGTATAGTTTCGCCTCCTCTTCGCGACCGAGTCTCATCAGTGCTTTGGCGGTGACGTAGTTGAGTACTCCTGTGTCGCTGCCGGGCGCAAGTGCGCGTGCGGCTTTGCCGATTGCTTCGATTGCTGCGTCGGGCTTATCCATAAGAAGGTAGTACTCCGCGAGATTGAGGAAACGCTCCATGCTTCCCGGAGCAGACTCCTTTACGAGCGTGTCGCGGTAGCATATAAGTCTCTTCTTGTACTGTTCGGCGTCGGATCGGGGGAAAGTGTTGTCGTACAGTGAATAATAGATGGAGCAGTAGCGGTTCAGTATATTGTCGCGCATCGCGTTCCTGCCGGCAGCCGGCATCGAGTCGAGCATGGCGAGGGCCTTGTGGTAGTTGCCTATCCCTTTCTGGGCCTCCACTTCCATCAGCCGCGACTGCCAGAGCATGGTGTCGTTTCCGGCATATTCCGCAATCTTCCTCGCCTCCCGGGCTATCAGCAGCGAAGTATCCATCGAGAAGTTGCGGTATTCAAGAAACAGGTCGTTGAGACATTTCCACCGCTCTTTCTCGGAGATGGAACTGATAAGGTGCCGGTTGATGGAGTTTATACGTGCGCGCTTTGCAGCCACGGTCTCCGTTTTGTTGGCTATAAGCCTGTCGATTACCCGCAGCAGCGAGTCGGTCTCCCTTGATGGACCGGATGCCGAAGCCTCCGTCTTCATCATAAAAATGAAGAGCAGTGCGGCAAAAAGAATACGAAAGCACTTCATAACATGGGATTTTTAAGGTTGATTTATGTTGCTGATGCAAACCCGCGATGTCTGAGGTGGGTTCGCGTTGCGGGTTTACACCCGCAATTGCTATATCAGGGCGAGAGCGGTGCGGTATTTAGGCAGGGTGGCAGCCTTCTTGATGGCTTTCCATGCCTTGCGTCCTATCTCCTCCTCGGCATATTCCCAGAATGGTTTTATCTTGGATAGCAGCTGGGATTCTCCACACAGCGTTTCCTCGTAGTAGGCCATCAGTGCGTCATGGAAACGGAGCATCTCCTCTATGCGGCGTTCACGCGTCCACCCCTCTCCGGCGGTCACCTCTGCGGCGAGCGACGGCCTGCCTAAGAGTCCACGGCCCAGCATCACTCCTTCTATCGCCGGAAACCGCTCCATGATTGCGGCTACATCTGAAGGTGTCTTAAGTTCCCCGTTGAATACCACCGGATTACTGCTCTCCCTGAGAAATCCGGCGAACATGTCGAGGTCAAGTTCTCCTCCATATTGCTGTTTCGCCACGCGGGGATGGAGAACGATGAAGCGGAGATGCATTGAGTTGAGTATCGGCATGATGCCGCGCCATTCATCGGATTCTGAGTAGCCGAGTCTCATTTTCGCCGACAGGCTTATCTCCGGATGGCGTGAGGCGATTTCAGGCAGCTTAGCCGCCTCCTCGCAGTTGGCAATGAAGCCGGCTCCGCGTCCTTTGCCGGTCTGCAGAGGGAAGGGACAACCCATGTTGAGGTTGACGCGGTCCGCTCCCTCGCGGCCGAGTGCGGTGAGAAGAAGGTCGAGTTCCTCCATGTCGCGAAATATCACCTGCGGTTCCAGCCTGTGGTTCGCCGACATCGGCCCGCTGTAGTCGCGGATGTCGCGGTCGCGAACTCCTCCATGTTCGGCTCTGATGAAAGGAGTGAAATATAGATTGTCGCCACCGTATGCGAGCCGGTGGAAATGCCGCCAGGCAGCGTCGGTGTGTCCCTGTATGGGTGCTATGTATATCTTGCTGTCCATTATCATGATTATAATTGAATGCTGCTATGCTCCCTTGGGGAGAAATGTAAAACAAACAGCTGCTATCAGACACAGGAATGCCGCGAGATGATTCCACTGCAGTTTCTCTCCCTGAAACATGAACATCGCCATGATCGTGAAGACTGTCAGCGTGATTACTTCCTGAAGTATCTTGAGCTGGAAGAGTGAGAAGGGGCCTCCGTTCTCCCTGAATCCCATTCGGTTGGCAGGTACTTGAAAGCAGTATTCCAGGAGTGCGATTCCCCAGGAGATAAGAATCACTACGAAAAGGGGCCAGTTCTTCGACATGCCTGTCTCCTGCATCTTGAGGTGGCCGTACCAGGCCAGAGTCATGAACACATTGGAGATGACGAGAAGTATTACCGTTGCGAGTGCTGCGTTCATATCTTATGTTTATGATGGTTACTTGTCATTGATTCGCTGCAGTATGAATGACACCAATGTCTCGGCTGAGGGGAAAGCCTCGCAGCATGGATGACCGATGGGGCATTCTTTCGTACCCGCCACCGAGCAGGGCTGACAGCTGGAATTCCGCACGTATGAGTCATTGCTGCTCTGACCGTAAGGCATGAAGCCGCAGGCGGGAGTCGTGGCTCCCCACACTGTCAGCACTCTTGCTCCTGCGAGCGAGGCGAGATGCTGATTGGCCGAGTCCATCGACACCATAACCTGCATCCGTCCCATCAATGCGATTTCCTCCTCGAGAGTGTATTTACCCGCCACGCTGTGTATGCACACCGAGTCGTGCTCCCATTCGGCGAGAACGGCTTCTTCTGCTCCGCGTGCGCCGAAAAGATAGATGTCATGCCCTTCCGAGGCAAGTATGCCGCATACCTCCCTCATCCGTTCCGGAGGACAGGTTTTTGTGGCGTACCGGGCGAACGGAGCTATCCCTATCGCTCCGGTCGCCGGCACGAATGGCGGCGCGGGCCAAGCCGGCGACGGCATCAGCTCATCGACAGTGATATCGAATCCGAGTTCGCGGAACGTGTCGGCATAGCGGTCGATGAAATTACGCTGCGGAATCTTCTTGCGCAGCGCTTGCTTGCGCTTGCTTCGGTTTTTACGCACCGTAGCCACGGACATCCCATGCAGACGAAGCCACGCGCTGATGGCTCTGGTGCGTGGCACGTCGTGGAGGTCGGCCACGGCATCGGCACCCACGGCTTTCATCCTTTTCAGCAGTCGGAAGAGTCCTCTGGCTCCCTTATACTCCTTAAGATCCACACTCTCCACGCTTACGTTGGCGGGCGCACCTGCGAAAAGACGGGCGAAAAAAGGGCGCGTAGCTACAGTAACCTTTACTTCGGGATGCTGGCGGCTGAAGGAGTAGATGGCCGGTATCGTCATCGCCACATCACCGAGCGCAGAGAAGCGGAGCGCGAGTATATGCCGCGGTTGTCTGTTCATGGCGTGTCTGGATTAATCTGGCCTGTCTGTATGAAATAGCGGCGGACCACCTCGCGCATCACCTGCTGCTCGATTCTTATGTCGCGGAAACGGTCAACCCAGCGGTGGGCGTTCTCGATTATCTCCCTGGCCTCTTCCGGATGAGAAAGATAGTAATCTATCCGTTCGGGGAGGTCGCTGTAGTCAGGTTTTATCTCTATATAGTGAATACCCCCCTGCAGAAGTCCCTCCATATACCAGGACTCCACGTCCGGACGTGGCATCACTGCTATCGAGTTTGACGACATCACCCACTTGAGGTTGGTGGCCACGTCATGGCCGCGGATGCACATTATGAACTTATGGCCGAGCTGCTCGTCGATGCTTATGAAGGGGCGCACCCATTCGGGTCGTCCCGCATCGGTATTGACCTGCCCGAAGTCGAAGCGCGGGTCACCGCAGTACATCTCCAGCAGGCGTGCGCGCCATGGCTGGTTGCGTACCTCGTTGCGAGATACCACGATGTCGTTCTTCTTGTCGTATGGAACCACATCCTCGATGAATCGGAAATGTCGAATGGAATCCATCCTGCATATCGCCGACATCGAGGGTCCGTCGGTCACCGGACGACTCTTGACGAATGTCGGTGCGGGGAGCTCCCAGTCCACATCCTCCGCCATGTATAGGAAACGCATTCCTTTCGGCATCATCCTCAGGTGGGGGTAGATGTCGAAGAAATAGGAGGAGTGATGATGGCGTGCGAAGAAAGGAAACTTGAATTTTCCGGTTTCGAACGCATCCCCGGAGGGGACATTCGCTCCGGCGGGCAACCTGACACAGTAAGCGGCACGTCGTGCTATCTCCTCCCTTTCCGTATCGGTGAGCCGGGCTTGCGTCCTGCTCCAGGGGATGTCGGCAATCCTGTCAGGCAGGAAGTACATCCCCATGTTCGACGCGAAATAGTGGAAACGGTCGGCATACCTCTTGCGGTTCTTGGCGTCAAGCTTCATCTTTGAGGTATTTCTCTACGGCGGCTATGTCCTTCGGGGTGTCTACCGACAGCGATCGGCAGTGGGCGTTGTAATAGTAGATCGGCACGTGGTTCTCGATGAACCGGAAGGAGTCGTTCTCCTCTACCTTCTCGATCGGTCCGCGCGGGGTGGCGTGGTAGTAGTCGAGGGCCTTGCGGGTGAAGGCTCCAACGCCGACGAATTTATGGTAGATCACATCGAGCGATCCCTTGGGGTAGGGAATAGGGCTGCGCGATATGAAGAGGCAGCGGTCATCGGAAGCGGTGACTATCTTAAGGTTGGTGGAGTCCACCACTTCCACCGGATTGTGGAAATCGGTCATGAGGTTGGACACGAACAGCGAATCGGGGTCGAGTCCTTCCGGAATGCACTGCAGAATCGCCTCGCGGGTGAGCAGCGGTTCGTCGCCGTTGACCATTACGTAAAGGTCGGCGTCGACCTTGCGCGACACTTCATAGAGGCGTTCGGTGGCTGTGTCATGGTCCGAAGCCGTCATTATCACCTCGGCGCCGAACCCTTCGGCTGCTTCACGAATCTTGTCGGAGTCGGTGGCTACATATACCGCATCGAATTCATTCACATCGCGGCAATGTTCCCATACCCATCGTATCATGGGTTTTCCTAAGATCGGAGCGAGAGGTTTCTCGAAAAAGCGGGAAGACTCGGCTCTCGCGGGTATCACACATATTATTTTCATACTTATTGTTTCTTGATATCGATATCGGTTTATATTTTTTGTCTGTTTAAGGATCCCCGCTCCTTGAGGTCCCCCTCGATGAGGGAGACGATCTCGTCGGTGGCTCCGAGGTTCTCCTCGACATATCCGGAGGCTGCTGCGCGAATGCGTGCCAGTTCAGGTGCGTTGTCGCGGAGACCCGCGAACCAGTCGCGCAGGTCCTCGTAATTCTCCACTTTCTCGCCTATGCCGAGCTCAATCATACGCAGCGGCGTGGACTTCCGCTCTATTCTCGGCCCGAAACTCACGGGTATGCCGTAGACGGTAGGCTCAATCACGCTGTGCAGGTAGGGGGTGAATCCTCCCCCCACGTATGCCCATGTGCCGTAGCGGTATAGCCGCGGAAGGTCGCCGACATGGTCCACGATCAACGACTGCACGCCGTTGAAGTCTGTGCCACCGGAGCATTCGGATAGTCTCGTGCTTCCGTGTTCGAGGCTTTCGGAGAGTGAGTGGATGTTCCGGTCGCTGATGTCGTGCGGAACGAAGATGAAGCGTGTATCGGGGTTTTCGTTGGCGAGGCGAGTGGTCATGGCTGCGTCGCGGCGGTCGCTCACGCTGCCGGCGACAAACACCCTGCGGGCACGGCAGAAGCTGTCGAGAGCGGGATGGCTCCAGGGTGAGGCTGCGATTGCGGCGGCGTTGTCAAAGAGCGGGTCGCCGCACATTGATGCGCGTGTGTCGTCGAGACGACGCAGATTCTCGAGCGAGGATATGTCCGGTGTGAATATGTGCGTGTAGCATTCAAGATCGCGACGGTAATCACCGCCGTACCACTTGAAGAAGGCCGAGTCCTCGCGGATCAGGGCCGAGACAAGATAGGTGGGAATTTTGCGGCGACTTAGCTCGCTGAGATAGTTATGCCAGTATTCCGAAACCATAAAGAGTGCCGCGTCTGGTTTCACAGCGTCGATGAAATCCCTGGCGTTGCGCGGCGTGTCCCATGGCAGATAGAACACATGGTCGGCCTGTCCGGGATTGCGGATCACAGCTTCGTAGCCGGAGGGAGAGAAGAAGCTGACTACCACCCGGCACCCGGCATGACGGCGCTTGAGAGCGGCGATGATGGGCCTTGCGATGGCGTATTCCCCCAGCGAGGAGGCATGCACCCATATCGTCGGGACGCGGCAGTCCGTGCCAAGTTCTCCACGGATCTTGGCAAGCAGGTTGCTGCGGCCCCGCAGGAACCGCACCATCTTCGAGCTGCTGTTTTCCGGCAGGTGTCCTGCGGCCATCGCCGTGAGACGGGCCGCGGATTTCAGTCCGGCGTTATATAGCTTCGACATTCTCTCCTTGTTGTTATCGTAGGGATACGCGCCAATCTCTCTGCCCGTACCGACATATAAATGCAAAATTACGAAATTTCGGCAAATAATCCTAATACAAGTTGAGGTCTGTGTCGGTTATGCGGTTTTCAGGTCATCTGAAGACCTTGTTGGCGAGTTCCCGCTCACTGTATGTCTGGACTATGGCATGGAGTTTGCGGAGCATCCGCGCCTCCTCGGGGTGACCCTTGCCGGCGAGATTGTTCTTCAGCAGCGGGTCTTTCACGAAGTTGTGCAGCGTCTTTGCCTGCCATGTCTCTGTGTCGGCAACAAGCATCCAGTCTCCCATGATGATCTGTGGCGTATGGTCCCATCGGAACGCCCAGGGCTCCTTGCCGTTGCGCTCGTCGGCGAATACGTCGCGGCCGAAGGCGAAGAAGGGACGGTCGTAGCCCAAGAGTCCCAGAAGTGTGGGTAGCACGTCGATCTGCTGCATCATGCCGGGATGGACGCGGGATTCGAGTTTGCCGGATGGATCGTACAGAATGATGGGTATCTTGGTGTGACCCAAAAGATTGTTGTATTCCTCATGCTCGGGGGTATGCAGATATGCATGGTCGGCCGATATGACGAAAAGAGTGTTGTTGAACCAGGGTTCCCGGCTCGCCTTGGCGAAGAACTCGCGCAGACAGTCGTCGGTGTAGCGCACTGTGCGGTAGTTGGGCCGTTTTTCCTCCGGATATTTCGATTCGAGTTCCTCGGGAAGCTTCAGCGGATGATGGTTGGTGATGGTGAAGATTCCGGTGACGAACGGCTGCTGCATCTCGCCGATCTTCGTTCGGAAGAATTCGAGGAACTTGCCGTCCCATATTCCCCACGTACCGTCGAAATCCTTCAGACCGTCGAACCTCTTGTCGGCCACATACTCGTCCTTGCCGTAATAGTCCTTCATGCCGGCCTGACGGGTGAAGCCCTGTATGCCGAGACTCTCATTGTCCGCTCCGAGGAACCAGGAGGAGCGGTAGCCTTTCCGCTCAAGAAGTTCTCCGATACCCGACACGTGGTTGAGCGAATAGGGGCTTACCACGAAGCTCTTCTTCATCCTCGGGGTGGAGGCGAGCAGAGAGGGGAGGGCGTCGATCGAGAATCCGCTGTTGGAGTATGTGCGCTCGAAGCGGGTGCTTCGGGTCATCAGCGAGTCGAGGAACGGCATGTAGCCCTTGTAGGTGCCGCCTTCCAGATCGGGATTGAGGAGGCCGGAATATTCCGCGCCGAAACTTTCGAGGACAAGGAACACCACGTTGTGTCCCCGCAGGATTGCCGCAGAGTCGGCGGGAGCGGGATGGTCCGGAGTATACTCGGAGGCGAGTTCGGAGGGATTGCTGAAGAACTCCGGCGATCTGTCGGGGGAGGCTCCGGTGGTGCGCAGTATGGCGAACGGCGTGTTGAGCACGAGGTCAACGTCCTCGGGGTTCGTGGCGAAGCGCTGCGCGTAACCCACGGCGATCGGGCGCGTCACCGAGGAGAATGTGCAGCCGCGCACACCGAAGATGAAGAATGCCACCCAGATACCGAGCCGAAGGGTGTTGCCCAGATAGTAGCGCCAGAGAGGCTGAGCCGGTCGGCGCCCCGGATTGCGGAACAACTTCCACATAGACCATATCATCACCGCGAGCAGAAGTACGAGATACCAGTGAGTCAGGGCCTCCATGCCGATGATCCTGGCTATGTTTCCCTCGTTGCCGAACTCGGTGAAGAGCGACATAGTGCTCCGCTGATGGCGATAACCGTAGAAGACGGAGTCGCAGAGATTGGCGAGCAGAGCGATGCTGTTGGTGATGACGTATGTCCATTTCACGCTCTTCCACCATCCGGGACGCTCCTTCCGGTGCAACGGTAGGAAGGCGAGCACCAGCCATAGCGCGTTGACATACATTATGGCGGAGGTGTCGAAAAGCAGACCTCCGTGTGAGATCAGCATGAACGAGGATGTGGTGATGCGGAATGTTCCTATATTCTCCCAGAGAAACACCAGACGCGTCACCTCCATCAGCACATATATCCACAGTATGTCGCACACCGCGCACATCATCGGCGATTTCCACAACCGCCTGAACATTTCCTTTATGTCGTATTTAGTCATAGTCAGTAAACGGAGTAATCATGCATGATTGTCTGATTCGTGGTCAAAAAATATCTCGTTGAAGGGATGAGAGCCGGCCTGGGCTGCGCGTTTCGAGAAATTGCTGCGGTACATTCCGGGGCCTATGAGCAGATATGAGCTGTCGGCGCGCGCGATGGCGAAGAAGTCGACGAACGTCTTCATCTCAGATTCTCCGTCACTCTCCTTGCGGTCGATATGGGCTATCCTGCCGGGTATGGTCACTACATCCGGCACACCGGATACCGCGGCGAGAAACCGCATGCTGTCGGAGGTGACAAGCACTTTCTTCCCCCGGTTTTCAGCCATAGTCCGGATCTCCCGGATTTTATTGACGCCCCCCTCTATGAGCCTTTTCTGTTCCTCGGGAGCGAGCGGGAAGCGTTCCCTGCGCGGCTCGTCGAAGTCTCCGAGCAGTTCGAGAAATCTCGTGGAGACCGAGATATAGTGCTTGCCGAGCAACGGTTCTGTTTCCGCCAGCCTTTTCTCAAGAGCGGGGGACGGCTTGAACAGTTCGGAGAATAGTTCTCCAAATCTCTCTTCGGCGAAAAAGAAGCTCGAATAGCAATGGAACTGGCGCACGGCCGGGTCGCTTACGGCTTTTTCGAAATAATGTCTCTGCCAGCGTTTCTCGCGCAGATCGGTCTCTCCGCGAGTGTCCATGTAGACCGGGCGCGATGTCGAGCTGCTGTACGACACGTCCTCGTCGGCTATCCTCCAGTCGTAGCCGGCGGGAACAAGATAATCCTCGAGGCGGAAGGGGAAGCGGAAATAGATGCGGAAGTCCATGCCGAGGTTCCTGGCGCTCTCATAGAGCGAGCAGATGCCGCGCAACCTGTCGGCGAGTCCTCCATGCATGCGCCGTCCGTCTGCCATGAAGATCACCTGCGGTTTGTCGCTCCTTGCCGGTGAGCTGTCATGACTATAATAGTGGGCAAGATGCCGCCTCTCCACGCGGTGGTAGCGGTACCGGCGGAAGAAGAGATAATTCACCTCACTTTTTATCTGTTCCAGTATCTTCATTTCAGTCCGGTCGTATTCTTTTTATTGAATTCAGGCTTCTTCAGCAGGTCATGTTTTATTATCATGCTGCTTACCTCACGGGACGTCTTCACCTCGCGTATCTTAACGGGCGACGTTCCCTCTGTGTTGCCATGGAGACGTGTGTCCTGACCGACAGCGAACCTTATCGAATCCTGACCGAGAATGGAATGACCAAGTCCATGCCAGCAATAGTCGGTGAGTCCCAGCAGCTGCAGAAGCGTCGGGTATACGTCTATCTGTCCGATGATGCCGTCGCTTTTGAGGGTCACCGGTGAATTGACCATCGCCATAAGGGAACACTCTCTGGGTGAGACTATCTTTGCTCCGAGTTCCGTGGCGAGCATATCCTTGCGGTTGCAGTGCAGTCCTTCATGGTCGCCGGTGATGAGCACCAAGGTCTCTGCTGCATCGGAACGGCTCTCCACATAGTCGACCATCTTTTTCAGTGCTCCGTCCACGAAATTGGCGCAGTTGAGATAGCCGGAGAGATAGAAAGGCACGGCATCGCTGAATTGGAATCTCCGCAGCCGTTCCGGGAATTCCTCCGGATCATGGCCGGTCATAAGCACAATCTGGACGAAGGCTGTCTCTCCCTCTTTCCATAGTTCTCCGGCGCGGCAACGGGCTATGATCTGGTCCATCAGCGCTGAATCCGTGAGCCTGTCGCCGTCGGTCTCTCCGGGTGACCAGTCAGAGCCCCAGAGGATGGCGTCAAGTCCGAATGCCTCGGCCACTTTCCCCTGGTTCCAGATATTCGGGCCGTCCGTGGTCAGAAGGTAGGTCTTCGCCCCTTTCAGCTCCTTCATCGCCTTGGAGACGGTGAAGTAGGTGTTGTCTATGTTATGGAAACTGTAGCATTCCGTGGCGGATGGTATGAGTCCGGCGTTGATCAGCAACTGACAGTCGATGCTGTGTCCGGCTCCTGTCTGAGTGAGCATGTTGGGAAAGTATATGGTTCCCTCATCCCTTGCGACGAGGGAATTGAGGAATGGCATGATCTCATGTCCCTCCACCTCTATTCCGACAGGCCATGCCTCAAGTGACTCACAGATGATCCATACGAGGTTGCGCCGTGGCTTAACGCCGTCAGGCAGCGGATTTACTTTCTTTTTAGTCGCGAGCCATCTCTCTATTCCATTCCGATCCTCCTGAGGTAGCGGTTGTGAACCCTCTATGATGTCATAGATTAGGTTGCCGGGTAGTGTCTGTACCTGCACCACGGTGGCATGCCTGTTGGGAGAAGCGGATATATGGCGGTGGTATTCCATGAATCCTCCTTTCATGGCGGTGATAGAGAAAGCGATGAGGAAGAATGCGCCGAGTGTGGCGAAATAAGCGCCGGGACTCTTCCGACTCTTCATTTTATGGCGCGCATAATAGACTATCTGCGCCGCTGTTGTGGCGGGAAAGAGCAGGTCGACGACGCGGAACGAGTTGAACACGCTTGTGGTGAAATCGGCGAGATTGCCGGCAAGCGCATAACTCGATGCAGGAATCATCCCCGTATAGTTGCGAGCGTAGAGTAGATTGGCGATAAGCCAGATGTCGAGCAGAATGTCTACTGAGACCTGCGCAATCCTCGATCGCCATGCTCCGTAGGGCATCACGAAGAGGAATGCGATGAAAAATGTATTGATGTAGGTGAGGGGCTGCACCATTCCTATCATGGAGGTCATCATGCCCCAGATGATGTCGAAGATGATGAACTTTGCGAATACCGTAATCAGGCTGATCTCGACGTCACCGCTCCAGAGCCGCTTCGGGAACAGTATGTGGCGTAGCTTCGCAAGAACTGTCTTCATCTCCATCTGCGTGACAGTTAATAGTCATGGTGTCGTTAGGTCAGCTTAAGCACGCGCTTTCTTCTTGCTGAAGGCTTTCCAGACGATGAAGAGGATGCAGAGCAGAAGCAGAGCGTAGCCTCCCCATGTGAGGTAACGGTTGTATTCCTCTACCTTCTCGAAAAGCATGTCGGGGTCCACATGGACGGAGAGCCAGTAGCCGAGGACCCCCAGGATGCTGTTCCATATCAGTGCGCCCAAAGAAGTGTAGAGCGCGAACTGGGCGATGTTCATCCTGGCGAGTCCGGCGGGAATGGATATCAGCTGACGGACTGCGGGAATGAGCCGCCCTATCAGGGTGGACACCGCCCCGTGGCGGTCGAAATACTTCTCGGCCTTCTCTACTTTCTCTCGGTCTATGAGGCATGCGTGTCCAAGTTTGCTGTCGGCGAACCGGTAGATGACCGGACGGCCTACCCAGAGGGAAAGGAAATAGTTGACAAACGCGCCGGCAAGAGCTCCGAGCGTGGCGACAACCACCACCATATATACGTTCATGTCGGCTCCGACACCGTAGTTGCGGCAGGCGAGATAAGCGGCCGGAGGAACCACCACTTCCGACGGGAAGGGGATGAAGGAGCTCTCGATCATCATGAACAGGAACACGAAGAGATAGTTCGCATTGTCGACAAACCACTGGAAAAAAGAGCTCGCGTCGAAGATGGCGAGCGGTATGAGGTCAAGCATTTTTTTCTAATTTTGGGGAATACCTAATTGACAGAGGTTATTCCATAATTGTTAATTGAATTGACAAAGTTAATAATTTTTTTTGTAATTTTGCCATATAAAACTCCCGACGGGGCATGTCTTTCTGTCGGGTTTCCAAAATTTAGCAAAAACTTTATGAATGTTAAAGAAATAACCGAAGGCGTATATTACGCCGGAGTGAACGACCGGGTGACTGCCCTCTTCGAAGGTCTGTGGCCCATCCCCGAGGGTGTTAGCTACAATTCCTATATAGTGAAAGGGGAGAATGGGACGGCTCTTATAGATACCGTCCGTATAGACGAGGTGCGCGAGTTCCTCGACAACATCAGCCGTATCCAGGATGGAAAACCTATCGACTATCTGGTGATCAACCACATGGAGCCTGACCATTCCGGCTCTATTCCCGAAGTCGTGCGCGCATATCCCGATGTGAAGATTGTCGGCAACGTACAGACTATCGGCATGATAAAGGGTTTCTATCATATCGACGATGACTCGCGGTTCCTCGAGGTAAAGGATGGCGACACGCTCGATCTCGGAGGCAAGACTCTGAAGTTCTACCTGACTCCGATGGTTCACTGGCCCGAGACCATGATGACATACCTGGAGGAGAGCGGCACGCTTTTCTCCGGAGATGCCTTCGGCACGTTCGGCGCGCTCAACGGCGCGGTGACCGACTGCGAGATGGAGACGGACCGTTATTTCCCGGAGATGTACCGTTACTATGCCGATATCGTCGGCAAGTACGGCAAGTTCGTGCAGCGCGCTCTGGCACGACTCTCCGGTGTCGATATCAAATGGATATGCTCTACCCATGGACCGGTCTGGCATTCACGCATAGGGGAGGTCGTAGGACTCGTGGACAGGCTGAGCCGATATGAGAGTGAGCCGGGCGTGGTGATAGTCTATGGCTCGATGTACGGCAACACGGCTGAGATGGCCGAGGAAGTGGCCCGCGGGCTGGCCGAGGCCGGCGTGACCAACATCATCATGCATGATGCCTCTCATTCCACGATGAGTCAGATGATCGCCGACGCTTACCGCTACGAGGGACTCGTGGTCGGAAGCGCAACCTACTCGATGCGCCTCTTCCCGCCGGTTGAGGAGTTCATGAACGCGATGGAGACGCGCGAGATAAGGAACAAGGTGTTCGCCTCCTTCGGCAGCTTCACCTGGGCCAAGGGTGTTGTAGGCTCGAAGATGGACGAATACGCCTCGAGAATGGGTCTCGATTCCGTCGGATACGTGGGGATGAAGCAGACTCTCGACGATGAATCGCGTGCGGCCGCCAGAAAACTCGGTGCCGAAGTTGCCGGCCGCCTCACCCTCAAACACTAATTTTTGAATAGGTTGTGAGCTTTAGCTCCAACACCGGTATAAAAGAAAGGCCCCGCATCGCGGACCTTTTCTTTTTCACTAATGCCTGTCAGTCCTCGACGGTCTTGAAGAGGTCTGAGGGAGCGGTCTGCATCTCTTGTATCACTGTTGCGGTCTGTATCTTGACGGCACCGGGCGCCTTGGGTGCGGACACGCGGGATGGAGACTGTGTCTCATAACCTTCCACGCCTTCGTAACCGAGTGCGTTGATGTCGATGTTCGGGTTCCATTTTACTATATAGGCCGGAATCGCGAATCGCCAGCCGTTGGCGTAGTCCGTGTCGAATTGGTTGCAAACGACCGGATACCAGTTTCCGGAAGTCTCGTCGCTCTCAATCCAGTGGCGCCGGGTAATCGGCATGCTCCATCGCTTCTGGTCGAACCAGCCGTGACCTTCGCCCCAGAGTTCGATCCTGCGGGCCTTGCGAAGTTCGGCAGGAAGATCTGAATCGGGAGTAAGAAGCTGACCCTCGGGGTTACGCATTGTGTTGAATGTGTTGAGAAGTTCCGTTGCTTTTGCTCGCTCTCCGAGGTTGATCGCAGCTTCAATAGCCGAGAGATAGACCTCATCGGAACGCATGAACAACAAGGGTCCGCTACTATACCCATCTTTACCATAGAACTTTATCTGGGCACCGAATTGGACGGGAACCTTCTCCTGCGCATAGGAGAATGCGGAATATTCAGCACCCTCCGGTTTGCTTTTCTTATAATAGCTGATGAATCTATCCTGATTCATGGTAGCCGTGAGTTTTGCAACATCCATATAGTTACTATTGTACCATCCGCTCATTGCATTGTACGGTCTCAGACTTTTTGGTAGCTGGTCGGGCATCACGTAAAGCGAGCGGCGAACATCAGTTTCAGGAATCGAGAGATAGAGATCCTTGTCGATTGCTCCGGCTCCAATTCCCCATGCTGAAGGATATGCACCGTTGCATGCGTTGATTGCACCCCAGGACCAATAATATAGGATATTGTCTCCGTTAAGTGTGCCGTCGGAGGCCCAGATCCAGGAATCCTTAGGCTCAATGAATCCCGATTTCAAATCCTCATTGGAGGTCAGGGGCTTTTCGCCCAGAATGGTTTCGGCGAGGCGGGTAACCTCTGTCCAGTTTTCAGCAAGCATCTCGAAACGCAACCTCACTCCCCGTGCCACATTACGTGTCGGTTCGTTGATGGCGTTTCGGCTCTCTGTGAGGATATTCTCCGCCTCAATCAGGTCCTCTCTGCACTGCGCGTAGATTTCCTCCATTGTGGCGAGAGGAAAATCTTCGGCTGTATATGAAGTATAGAGCGGAGCTACAAGTCGCGAGCGATTTTTGTCAGACCAGCGGGGGCCGTAGCACTGCAGCAGTCGGAGGTAGCCTTGGCTGCGGAGAACCAACATCTGTCCGCGCACTGTCTTGCGCTCCGCTTCCGTGGCGTCGGTGAAGCGGTCGAGGTATGTCAGAACCAGATTGGCATGGTTGATGTAAGAGAAAGCGTTGGCCCAGGGAAGACAATCGTATGTATAGTTCGCATGGGTGAGATAGTCCATGGAGAGACCGGAAGCCGTCATGTTATTGACATAGTCCTGTGAAAGATAGTTACCTACGAAACTCATGATGCTACCCTCTCCATTATTGCCACTGTAAAAAGATATGTCATCATGTTGGCGATATAGTTCCGAAAGGGCATTGTCTGCCGCGCTACGCAGCATGGCATAATCCGGACGAACGCTTGATGCTGTAAGCTCCAATGGCTCGTTAGGCATTGAGATGGTAAAACTCCATTTGTTGGTATCCAAACGTTCCCATCCTGCGGGGTTCTCTATCTGATTTATTGTATTGGCTCGGTTTTCACTCCTCTCTTGGTAATTCTGTATCCTGAGGAATGTAAGTGTTTCGACTCCGAGAGAACTGAAGTAGGGTGTGGAGACGCTTCCGTCCGGACTCGTACCGGTATATACGGGATAGTAGGCTAACTTTGGATATGATCCGTTAGGAACGGTTACGGTAATTTTGATTGTGGCCCCGTATGGTATGTCTCCGGCACGTGTCGAGGAATCGTCAATAATCTCGTATGAGATTTTTATGTCATCGTTTTTCGACTTTACTGTCAGCGGATAGCTTTCTTCGCCTGGTTTCACGAAACGGATGCGCACAGGCACCGAGTTCTCGTCCATGGTCTGGGAACATACCACGCTATATCCGACATCCTCATAGCCACTAACCTGAAAATTCGCGTAGCCGGGGTAAGCATATGTCGACCAAAATCTCTCCCCCTTGGCGTTGATGTAGTCGATGCGTGTGTCCTCTCCGGGACGTAGCTGTGCGGAGGCGGCTGGGATCAGGGGGCAGAAGGAGGTTGCCATGCAGATCGCCATCACTATTATTCTATTGATTCTCATTTCGTAAGGATTTTAAAGGTTGAACTTCCCGCCTTTACGATATGCACACCGGCGCCGAGTGCGCGGATGTCGATCTTACAGTCGGATGAAACTCTCTTCTCGTACTGCAGCTGTCCTGACACGGAGTGAACCGTCACGTCTATGGGAGACTCGACTCCGGATATGGAGACGACCCCATTCTCGAGGTCGACGCGGACATTGGTCCCTGTCCTTATCTCATCCACAGATACGAGACCGGTGAACGACAGATCGCTGACTTTCTCCACCTCCATATTGAAATGGATTTTACCCGGATTCTGTCCGGCTTCGGGATTTCCCGCCTCTTCGTATGGCTGACCCTTGTCGTCAAATGACACCATACCGGTGCATACCATTAGATTGAACGGGGATCCGGGTTCATAAAGATACCAGATAGTTCCGGTCATCTGGTTGGTGAGTTCGACGGAGACTGTGGTTCCATCGCGCAGCAACGCTCTCATCTCCCCCTTGACCGCGAGCATCGGCAGTGCTGCGAAAGCGAGAAGGCCGGCAACTAACAGTTGTCTGATTTTACGCATATATTATTTGATGAAGTGCCTGGTGTTTCATGATTTGATGATTGTTTCGGGTGTAGATGTAAAGGATGTCAAGATGGGCAGGCGCTTCGTTAAATCCCTCTTTTCAGCCTTGTCATCAGGATATCGTCAACAAAGTTAGTAATTTACAGTGATATTGCCAAATATAAGAAGAGGCCCCGCATCGCGGAGTCTCTTCTTTTACTGATTCATTATGGTTTTTTCAGTCCTCGACGGTCTTGAGGAAGTCCGAGGGTGCGGACAGCATCTCCTGCTTTACGGGTGCTGTAGGCATCATTCCGGAAGAGGGTATTGTGACCGCTGCCTTGCGGGGAGCGGGCCACGGCTCTTCTGTGTATCCATACACCTCTTCGTAATCCAGCTTGTTCACGTCGATGTATGGGTTCCAAACGGTGATGTATTCAGGAATAGGGAAGCGCCAGCCGTTGGCGAAGTCGGTGTCCAGATACTGTATGACGGTAGGATACCAGTTGCCGGACTCTGTGTCGTTCTCTACCCAGTGGCGGCATCTCATGGGCTGAGACCAGCGCTTCAGGTCGAACCAGCTGTGACCCTCGCCCCAGAGTTCTATTCTGCGCGCCTTGTGTATTTCGGCAAGAATATCATCGTCCTGGGAAAGAAGATTTCCCGAAGGATTGCGCATCGTATTGAAGCGGTTGATAAGCTCTGCCGCCTTTGAAACGTCACCGAGGTTGGCATACGCCTCTGCGGCGGAGAGGTATACCTCGTCGGAACGCATGAAGAGAAGTGCTCCCTCATACGATTTTGCATCGGGAGCATAGAACTTCACCTGCGCTCCGAATTGTATCGGAACGTTATCGCCATAACCACAGGTAAACGCGGAATTGATTACGCCTTCAGGTTTTAGTTTTTTATAATGGTTTATGAACCCTGTCTGCTTTTTTGAAACCGCGAGATTGTTTATGTCGATATTGGAAGAATCATACCAGCCGGCCATCTCATCATACGGTTGCATGTCCGCCTCGAATCGGTCGGGCATCACATACAGCGCGCGGCGCACGTCACTCTCCGGAATCGAGAGATAAAGGTCTTTTTCAATTGCCCCGGCACCCATCTGCCATGCGGCGGGATATGCACCGTTGCATGCGTTGATTGCATTCCAGGACCAATAGAAAAGGTTGTTTTTTCCAAACAGTGTGCCGTCGGCACCCCATATCCATGATTCGGCAGGCTCAAAGAATCCGGATTTCAGATCTTCGTCGGTGGTAAGAGGCTTCTCTTTCAAGATGCTTTCGGCAAGTTGCGTCACCTCTGTCCAGTTCTCGGCAAGCATTTCGAAACGCAACCTTATTCCCCGTGCCGCATTCTTGTCCGGCTCGTTAAATGTATCGCTTTTCTCGGGAAGCATTTTCTCCGCCTCGATCAGGTCCATTCTGCATTGCGCGTAGATTTCCTCCATTGAGGCGAGAGGAAGGTCCTGGGCGGAGTATGTGGTGTAGAGAGGAGCCACAAGCCTCGAGCGGTTCCGGTCGGACCAGCGGGGACCGTAGCACTGCATCAGGCGCAGATAACCCAGACTGCGGAGTACATACATCTGGCCGCGCACGGTATTGCGCTCCTCCTCTGTCGCTGCGGTGAACTGGTCAAGATATCTCAGAATCAGGTTCGCATGGTTGATATACGAGAATGAGTTGGTCCATGGCAATGCCGTGTACATTAAGTTCGCATAATAGAGGTAATTCATGGAAAGGCCTTTTTGCGTAAGCTCGCTGACAAAGTCCTGCGAAAGGTCGTTTCCCACATAGCTCATGATGCTTCCCTCTCCGTTATTGCCTGAGTACAGATTCATATCTTTATGCTGGCGGTATAGTTCCGACAGGGCCATGTCGGCGGCGTTGCGCAATAAGACATAATCGGGGCGAACGGCTGATGCGGTGATGTCAAGTGGCTCGTTGGGCATGTAAAATGAAAAATACCATTTGTCGGTTTCGTACATATCGCGTTTCCATACGTAGGGATTTTCTATGGCGTCGATATAATTCTTCCGGTATTCTCCCTGTTCATGGTCGCGCTCGACGCTGTATTGGGACAGAGCCTCCAATCCGAGCGATGAGAGTTCCCACGTGTTTGTCTCTCCATTCGGATAAGTCCAGGAGTAGGCAAGATGACAGGCTATTGTCGGAAATGAACCGGATGGGGCGGTTACGGTAAGCTTTATTTCCGCCCCGGAAGGAATGTCGCCGGTTTGGGTGGAGGATTCGCCGACTATGTTGTACGAAATCGTGACATCGTCGTTTTGCGACCTAACTGTCAATGGGTAGCTCATTCCATCGGGCTGAACGAAACGGATCTGTTCCGGCGTGGATTTTTCATCGACGGTTTGGGGGCATTTCACCGAGAATCCGGAGCTCTTATCTCCGTTAACCGAGAAATATATGTTGCCCGGATACGGGCTTGTCGACCAGAATCTCTCTCCCTTGGCGTTGATGTAGTCGATGCGGGTACCCCCTCCGAAACTCATCTGTGCCGAAGCGGTAGGGATGAAGGATGTGAATGCGGCAACCATGCAGGCCATGATTCCCATTATTCTGTTTATTCTGAAGATACTCATTTCGTTAGAATTTTAAAGGTTGAACTTCCCGCCTTAACGATATGGACACCGGCCCCGAGAAGCCGGATGTCGATTTTCCGGTCGGATGAAACTTTCTCCTCGTACTGCAGCTGGCCCGATACGGAATGGACCGTCACATCCACCGGCGATACTATTCCGGAAAGGGAGACTACTCCGTTCTCGAGGTCGACGCCGATGTCGGCCCCCCCCTGGATTTCATCCACCGATACGATGTCGGCGAACGACAGATCGCTGATTTCGTCCATCTCCATGTCGAAATAGATTTTTCCGTGCTCCTCTCCGGTATTGGGATCACCTTCGGCCTCATACGGCTCGCCGGTGTAGTCAAAAGCAATTTTACCGGAATATACCAGCAGGTTGTAGTGGGGGGTAAACCCAAGAATGTAATAGAACGTTCCCTGCATTTTGTCGGCAAGTTCTACGGAGACGGTGGTTCCGTCGCGCAGCGACACCCTCATTTCCCCTTTGTCCGCTGACATCGGCAGAGCGGCGAGCAGAACAAGGACAATGACTGCTAATTGTTTGAATTTGTGCATAGATAGTTTCATTGAAGCGCTTGTTGTTTCATGATTCGATATATTGTTGACAAGAGATGACGCGAATATGGGTTAGCGCTTCGTTAAAACCCGTCTCGAATCCCTCTCTCGTCAGTATGGTCAGAGCGCGCGGAGACCGGCGATAGCTGCCTTCGGATCGGCGTGGCGGAACACATAGCTCCCGGCGACGACCATATCGGCTCCGGCTCCTGCAAGTTCAGCTCCGGTCTCTCCGTTGACGCCGCCGTCGATTTCTATA
Source organism: uncultured Muribaculaceae bacterium (assembly GCA_910584545.1). GTDB lineage: Bacteria > Bacteroidota > Bacteroidia > Bacteroidales > Muribaculaceae > Lepagella. Next base: position 58,113 of record CAJUBC010000002.1, read on the forward strand.
ACGGCGTGCGAACCGGTCCGGTCCACGAGTTCACGGAGCTCACGTGTCTTCTCGAGAGTGTGCCTGATGAAAGGCTGACCGCCGAATCCGGGATTGACCGACATGAGCAGCACGAGGTCGAGGTCTCCGATGATGTCGACGAGTGTCGATACCGGAGTGGCGGGGCAGAGCGTTACGCCCGCTTTCATTCCTGCGTCGTGGATGGCCTGCACGGTGCGGTGGATATGCACGCATGCCTCCTGATGGAAGTTCATGATCTCGGCCCCGAGGTCGCGTACCTGCGATATCCAGTTCTGGGGCTCCACTATCATCAGGTGTACGTCGAGGGGTTTGCGGCATATTTTCGACACGGCTTTCATCACCGGAAAACCGAACGATATGTTGGGTACGAATACGCCGTCCATCACGTCGAGATGAAGATAATCGGCCTCCGACTCGTTGATCATCCGGATGTCAGGCTCAAGGTTGGCGAAATTGGCTGCCAAAAGTGAGGGTGATACTTTCATTGGTACATATATTAAGGTTATAGAAAGTTTTTGTTATTGATGTATTATGTTTTTTTTGATAGCGTTATTCGCCGATCATGGACAGGAATTCATCCTCCGACACAATCGGAATACCGAGTTTGCCGCATTTCTCGAGCTTTGCGGGCCCCATGTTCTCGCCGGCGAGCACGAAACTTGTCTTTTTGGAGATGCTTCCGGAGTTCCTGCCTCCCTGGGCAACGATGATGTCCTTGTATTCATCGCGGCTGTGGCGCGAGAAAGTTCCGGATATGACGATTGTCTTTCCATCGAGGGCATCCCCGGCGGGGGCAAGCCGCTCTTCGTCTACTTTCATAGTCACGCCGGCGGCGATGAGTGTGTCGATGTTGGCCTCGTTCACCGGTTCCCGCAGGAAGTCATGGATGTTTCCTGCAATCACCGGGCCAATGTCGGGTATGGCGGAGAGTTCCTCGACCGACATGGAGCGCAGATGCTCCATGCTGGGCACCGCCATGGCGAGCCGCTTGGCAGTCGTCTCTCCGACGTTGGGGATGGAGAGGGCATAGAGAACCCGTTCGAACGGCACCTGCTTAGATGCCTCGATTCCGGCCATTATCCTTTGCGCGGTCTTCTCCCCGATGCGGTCCAGTCCGGAGAGCTTGGCCTCGTCGAGACTGTAGAGGTCGCCGATGGTCCTCACTAATCCGCATGAATAGAGCAGTTCGGCGGTCTCTTCACCGATACCGTCGATGTCCATCATCCGGCGCGCGCAGAAATGCTCTATACGCCCCGTGATCTGCGGACGGCAGCCGTACTTGTTGGGGCATACCCATGATGCCTCGCCGTAGATGCGGCGCAGCGGAGTGCCGCATTCCGGACATTCATGCACGAACTCTATCCTTGCGGCTCCGGCGGGACGCAGCGATTCTTCCACGCCGGTGATCTGAGGGATGATTTCTCCCGCTTTCTCCACGTAGAGGCTGTCACCCTCATGGATGTCGAGTTCCTGCATTATCTCTTCGTTGTGGAGCGACGCGCGCTTCACGATTGTGCCGGAGAGAAGCACCGGCTCGAGGTTGGCCACAGGAGTCACGATTCCCATGCGTCCGGTTTCGAATGATACGAAGCGGAGCGGTGTGCATGCGCGCTCCGGATTGAACTTGAAAGCCACGGCCCATCGGGGCGACTTGGCGGTGTATCCTAAGTTGAGCTGCTGGCGAAGGGAGTTCACCTTGAACACCAGACCGTCGGTGGCCACCGGGAGCTCACGGCGGTGCCCGTCCCAGTAATGTATGAATTCATCCACCTCTTCCAGCGAATGGAGCAGAGCCATCTCTTTCGAGACCTTGAAACCCCATTCGGCCGCCTTCCGCATGTTGTCGTAGTGGTTGTCGCAGGGGAGATTGTCGCTCAGTAGATAATAAAGACGGGCATCGAGGCGTCGTCGGGCCACTTCGCGCGGGTCGCGGGTCTTCAGCGTTCCGGAGGCGGCGTTTCGAGGGTTGGCGAACAGGGGTTCCTCGTTGTAGGATCGCTCGGCGTTGAGGCGTTCGAATTCCTTCCATGGCATAAGGATCTCTCCCCTTATCTCGAACTCCTCCGGCCAGTCGCCGGGCTGGAGCTGGAGCGGTATGCTGCGGATGGTCTTCACGTTGGCAGTGACATCATCCCCCTGCGTTCCGTCGCCTCGCGTCACGGCTCGCACCATGCGGCCGTTGCGGTAGGTTATCGAGATGGATGTGCCGTCGAATTTCAGTTCGCCGACAATTGAGAATACCTCACCCATGAGTGCCTTGCGTACGCGCTCGAACCACTCGTCGACCTCTTCGATGGAATAGGTATTGGAGAGCGACATCATGGGCCGCTCGTGGACCACATGCTCGAACCCTTTCGACAGATCCGATCCCACGCGCCGGGTGGGGGAAAGCGGGTCGAAACTCTCGGGATGCTCGTTTTCGAGCTTCTCCAGCTCCTTGAGCATGAAGTCGAAGTCACGGTCGGAGATTTCCGGCGCATTGAGCACATAGTAATTGTAATTGTGCCTGTTGAGCTCGTCGCGGAGCTGCTTTATCCTTTCTATCGGGTCCATTGTCACTGTTTTATCTTTTCAGGTAGGGATATTCCACATCCCACAGGAACAACGCCTGCGGTGGCATGGATGTTCCGGCTGCGCACCTGTCTTTCCTCTCTATGATATGCCGGAAATCATCCGGACTGATCTTGCCGCGTCCCACATCCACAAGCGTTCCGGTCACGGCACGCACCATGTTGCGCAGGAATCTGTCGGCGGAGATGGTGAAGACTATTCCCGGAACGCCGAAGCCGTTGCTCCATTCTCTCCATCCCGCGCTGTCTACGCGGCAGATGTTGGTCTTGGTGTCGGAATGCAGCTTGGCGAACGAGGTGAAGTCATCGGTATCGATCAGAATCCGCGCAGCCTCGTTCATCGCCTCGATATCGAGAATCGTTCCGCAGCACCATGACATGGCTGAGAGAAACGGTGATTTCTCGAACGTCACGAAATATCTGTACGTGCGTCTGGTGGCGTCGAAGCGGGCATGCGCGTCGGCAGCTACGGGAATAATGTCCCCCACGGAGATGGCCGGACCGCAGAGTCTGTTGAGCGAGACGATCAGTCGTCTGCGGTCGGCTATATCCTCCTCGGTATCGAAATGCGCGTACATCACCCGCGCGTTGACACCGGTGTCGGTGCGTCCGGCTCCGGTCACAGGCACGGAGCGCCGGAACACCGTGGCGAGCGCGTCCTCAAGGGTCTGCTGCACGCTCACGGCATTCGGCTGGGACTGCCATCCATGGAATGGCGCGCCGTCGTAACTGAGTCTGATGAACCACCGCATCATGTCTTCTTATCAGTCGCGTTCGAGATAGGTGCTTCCGTACAGGCCAGAACGGTAGTTGTTGAGGAACTGGCGACCCTCCTCTGCCGTAATGGCTCCTCTCTTCATGCACACCGTCACCCATGATTCGAGGTTGCGCACCAGCTTCTTCGGATTGTATTCCACGTAGTCGAGCACATCGGCCACCGATTCTCCGTCAATCACCTGAGCGATTTCGTAGCCATCCTTGGTGAGAGCCACATGGACGGCGTTGGTGTCTCCGAAGAGGTTGTGGAGGTCGCCGAGAATTTCCTGGTATGCCCCTACGAGGAATACTCCGAGGTAGTAGGGCTCGTTGGCCTTGAGGTCATGCACGTTGAGGCAATAGCTGCTTCCCTGTGGAGCCACGAAATGGTCGATCTTACCGTCGGAGTCGCAGGTGATGTCCTGGATGGTGCACTGATGGGTGGGTTTCTCGTCAAGTCTCGTGATAGGCACGATAGGGAACATCTGGTCGATGCCCCATGAGTCGGGAAGGCTCTGGAAAAGCGAGAAATTGCAGAAGTACTTTTCGGGAAGCATCCTGGCCGCTTTTCGCAGCTCTTCCGGCGGATGCTTCATGGAGCGGGTCATGTCGCGCACATCGCGGGCCACGCTCCAGAAAAGTTTCTCTATCTGTGCGCGGGTGCGCAGGTCAAGAAGTCCGAAGCTGAACCGCTCGAGGGCCTCCTCTCGGATCTGGAGCGCGTCGTGCCAGTCCTCGTAGACGCGCGACGGGTCGATTTTGTCCCAGATATTGTAGAGTTCGGCTGCGAGTTCATGAGGGTTTTCGCCCAGAACCTCGTCATCGTGCCAGATAGGCAGCTGTGCGGTCTCGAGCACCTGGATTATCAGCACCGAATGGTGCGCGGCGAGCGAGCGTCCGCTCTCGGTGATTATGTGCGGATGCGGAAGGTCATTCTTCTCGCAGACATCCACTAATGCCGATACCGAATCGTTGACATATTCCTGAATGGAATAGTTCATCGAGTTCTCGCCCGAGCTGGAGCGGGTGCCGTCGTAGTCGACACCGAGGCCTCCGCCTATGTCGACGAACTTGATGTTGAATCCCATTTTGCAGAGCTGCACATAGAACTGCATCGCTTCGCGCAGAGCGTTCTTGATGCGGCGGATCTTGGTGATCTGGCTGCCGATGTGGAAATGGATGAGCTTGAGTCCCTCCTGCATCTTGTTCTTTTCCAAGAACGCCAGGGCCTCGAGCAGCTCGCTCGAGTTGAGGCCGAACTTGCTGACATCGCCTCCGCTCTCTTCCCATTTGCCTGATCCGGAGGATGAAAGCTTGATGCGGATGCCTACGTTGGGAGTGATGCCGAGGCGTCTGGATACCTGCGATATCAGTTTCAGTTCGTTGAGTTTCTCCACCACGAGGTAGATGTGTCGACCCATCTTCTGTGCGAGGAGGGCAAGTTCCACGTAGTCCTCGTCCTTATAGCCGTTGCAGACGATGACCGAGCTCTCATGGGTGTTGACGGCGAGCACCGCCTGGAGTTCCGGCTTGGAGCCCGCCTCCAGACCGATGTTGTACTTGTTGCCGTGGCTTACGATCTCCTCCACCACCGGACGCATCTGGTTGACCTTGATGGGATAGACGATGAAGTTTTCCGAATTGTAGTTATATTCTTTGGCGGCTTTGCGGAAGCATTCTGATATTTTCCGTATCCGGTCGTCAAGGATGTCGGGGAATCTCAGCAACAGTGGAGCCTGCACGTCGCGTAGCTGCAGCTGGTCCATCACATCTTTGATGTCGACCGGCGTGCATCCCTCGCGGGGAGTGACCTGTACGTGTCCTTTGTCGTTGATGGAAAAATATTTAAGTCCCCAACCGGAGATGTTGTACAGTTCCGCGGAATCTTCAATACGCCATTTTCTCATTTCTATATTCAGTTTTTCTCGTGACCGGCCTCTCCGCATGCGCGGCAGGCCGTTTTATCTGGTTGTGTTGTCGGGATTGTCGGCTCTGCGGCCGAGAAGCTCGACTTTGTCTACAATAATCTCTGTGATGCGGCGACGCACCTGCATCTTGTCGGTATATTCACGGCTTTTGAGACGTCCCTCCACGTAGAGTCTCGACCCCTTGCGGATGTAGTTCTCGGCAAGGCGCGCGTTCTGACCTCCCATCACGAGACGATGCCATTCGGTGATCTCGGTGGTGGAGTTGGCATAGCGGTCGTTGGTGGCCAGTGACAGGAAAGCTATGGGACGGTCCGGCTCCGGATATCTTATCTCCGGGTCCGATCCGACATGGCCTAAAAGTATCACTTTGTTTACCGACATGGTCTCAGCAGCTTTCTATCGGGGTGAAATCGATGGCCTTGAGCGCGAGACCTGTTTTCTCATGCAGCCCGCACAGAAGGTTCATTACGTGTACAGCCTCGCCCGATGCACCGCGAAGCCTGCAGTCGGCCACGCAGCCGAGCCGTAGCGTTGACTCGTCGGGTTTCTCCACTGACACTATGCACTTGTCTGTTCCTGCCACTTCCGAGACCCCCGGCATCCTGTCGACGGCAAACGAGAAGTTGTGGTCGTCGTAGATACCGTAGATTTCGAGCAGGTGCTCGGAATTGACCTGACAGCCTATTCTGGCGGTCATCTGCGCGCTTCGCCGGGTGGGGGATTTCTCAGAGAGAATCGAAATCCGGCCGTCATAGCTTTTCTGTACGTTTGAGATGACACCGTTGATTTCCTCCTCCACGGACCTGGCATCGGTCTGGGCTATGATTTCCTCCGGAGCGGAGAAGTGGAGAGCGATGTCCCCCTTCAGGAGCATGTTTAGCGCCAGGGGATAAAGCGCAACCAACGCCATCGAGGCGAAAGCGGAGGGGAGGAATGCGTTGGCGGCGCCGCGCACGAGTTGCTTGCGGTTGATCTCCGGCAGGGCGTAGACGCCGGATGTGGTGTCGGCGGTGGCTACCCCCTGGCTCTCCGATAGCGGCGCGTATGCCGCGCGGCCCTCGGTGTCGAGCGGTGCGTTGAAGCAGATGATTTTCGTCTCCGGTCCCGCGGCTGTGCGCAGCCGGGCGAAGTCCGAAGCCCCGATAGCCGGGCCGCATACGAATATCACGTCATACTTTCCAGGGTTGAGCGTAGCGGTGAATGCGGGGAGCCTCTCCCCGATCAGTCCGTGATGATGGCTGGAGATCTGCCTTCCCTCCAGCCCCGGGGCCTGTACGGCAATGATCTCGACATCGGGATGTCCCGTAAGGATGCGGATCAATTCCCCGGCATCGGGATCGGCTCCTCCGATTATTGCAGTGCGTATCATTCGTTGTTTTTTAGTGATGATGTCCGTGACCGTGGTGGTCGAGAGGAAGGAAATGCGAAAGAATATCGCGTGCCTCCTCATGGGTCACGTCTTCGCGTAACACAGCGAAGACTGTGTCGCTGCCGGGGATCGTACCGAGTATTTCGGGACAGCGGCTCATGTCGATGTCGTAGGCGATTCCTGCGGCGTAGCCGTTGCGGGTCTTGATCACCGCGATGTTGCCAGAGAACGTCAGGGAGAGGAAGCCGCTCGAATAGTTGGCCTTGAGGTGGATCTGTCCCTTCGACAGGAGCTTGTCCTTTAGAGAATTACTGTCGGGGAGCATGTACATGTAGGTACCTCTGTCGGTGGGTACTTTCGTAGTGCGTAACATCTTCAGGTCGCGCGACAGGGTGGCCTGGGTCACATTGTAGCCGTGCTCTGCGAGAATGCCGGCAAGTTCTTCCTGGCTTCCGATACATTGGTTTTTGATGAGTTCTACCATTAACTCAACACGTTGCTTGCGATTTTTCATCGTTCTGGATGTAAGTTTGAAATTAAGAATTGAGTGTTTTGTAAGTTAACAGAATTTCAACGGATGGAGTTCCGGGTTAATCTCCGGACTCCGTTTGCGATTCGAGACGCTCGATCTCGGTTTTGAGCCTCGCTGCCTCTTCGTAGTTTTCAGTTTCGGCGGCGCGTTGCATGGCTGCTTTCAGGTCGTCGATGCGGGCGGCTGCCGGCTTCTGGCTCTTTCCGGGTTTCATGTCGGCGCTTCTGTTTCTCACTGTCTTGGGTTGGGCGGTCCGCGAGTCGGGTTCGAAGCCTGCCTCGTCGATCACCTGTCGGGTCGTATATATAGGTGCCCCCACTCGGATGGCGAGGGCTATGGCGTCGCTGCTCCGCGAGTCAATCACGTGCAGTCCCTTGCTGTCGCGCATCAGAAGCTCGGCGGCAAACACTCCGTTGGGAAGCTTGTTTATGTTCACCTCGAGGAGCGTGACCCCGAACTCATTCAGCATGTTCGCCATCAGGTCGTGGGTCAAAGGTCGCGGCGTGACCACCTCCTGAAGCTTGCATTCGATGGACTGGGCCTCCGGATACCCGATTATTATCGGTATCCTCCGGGTCCCATCCGCTTCCTGAAGAATCACTGCGTAGACGCCCGATTCTATCTGGTTGTAGGTAATCCCTATCAATTCGAGCCTGCATTTATCCATGGTTCTCTTCTGATTTTTTGGTTTGGGTATGTGAGCCGGCGCGATGCCGCTTCGCGACGGGCACTGAAATCATGCCCGATCCGAGACAGAGCGTACGGTCGGGAGTGTATATCACGGCATACTGTCCGGGGGCTATTCCCTGTACGTCGCTGTCGCTCATCAATGTCAGTGTGTCCCCGCCTTCGCACGAGAGGGTGCCCGAAAGGAACTGCGGGGTATGGCGAGTCTTGAACGCCACCTTTATCGCTGTGCGGTCGGTATGGAATGGATCCTCAGTGATCCAGTTCATCTGCTCGAGTGGAATCTCGCGGCCATACTGGCGGCGCGTGTCGTAGCCGTTGGAGACGTACACCACATTGTCGCGCACGTTCTTGCGGACCACAAACCATGGGCCGCCGCTCAGTCCGAGACCTTTGCGCTGGCCGATGGTGTGGAACCAGTATCCACGGTGCTCGCCTACCTTCCTGCCGGTCTCTATCTCGATCACCGGTCCCGGACGCGTGCCGAGATGCCGCTCGATGAAGTCATTGTAATTTATCTTGCCGAGAAAGCATATTCCCTGCGAGTCCTTGCGGCGGGCGTTGGGAAGAGCGACTTCCTCGGCTATGCGGCGCACCTCGCTCTTCGGTAGTTTACCGAGAGGGAAGATGAGGTGGCGTAGCTGGTCATACGAGATTCTGGCAAGAAAATCGGTCTGGTCTTTCACAGGATCGACCGCGGTGCCGAGCCAGAGCTTGCCATCTTTCTCTACCACCGAGGCGTAGTGACCGGTGGCGGTGGCATCGAAGTCCTTGCCCCAGCGCTCCTCGAAATAGCCGAACTTCACCAGCTTGTTGCACATCATGTCCGGATGGGGGGTGAGTCCATCCTTGACGGTGCGTAGCGTATAGGCCATCACGCTGTCCCAGTATTCCTCATGGAGCGACACCACGCGGAAGGGAAGGTTGTAACGGCGCGCTATAAGCGTGCACATCTCGATGTCCTCCTCTGCGGAACAGTCTCCCTCGTCCGTGTCGTTACCGATACGGATATAGAACAGGTGCAGCTCGTGCCCTTCGCGGTGAAGAAGCTCCACCGCTACGGCGCTGTCGACGCCTCCGGATATCAATACAGCTATCTTCATCGGTCTACACTTCTTCAAGCTCCTCCTCCTCGTCATGGTCGGCGAGATGTATGAAATGAAGGGAAATGAAATAATCGAACGATATTTTCCCAGGCCCTACAAGCAGAATGAAGAAGTAGATGCCGAGAAAGAACATCGGTATATAGCAAGGACTGTTCCATGTCATATCGTAGGCCGGAATGGCCGACGATGCCAGGCTATGTATTTCAGCGAGAAGCATGATGATGAACGGAGGCACCACCATCACTCTTGTCATGAACCCGACCATGATGAAGAATGAACATGCTATCTCCACCACTAATACGGCGATAAGCGTCCCCTCCGATATCATTCCATTAATGGAAGGCAACATCCGGGAGAGATCGTCAGGATGTACAAGCTGGCGCAATGCGAACTGTATCAGCATCACCCCGACGAACATTCTCAGGAACATGCGACCGAGATGGGTGTATGAGTAGCCGGTCGACTTTATATATAGTGTCTTGAATATATTGGTCATTTCATACGGATGTTTCAGTTTTTCTCTTTCTCCCTTACTTTAGCCTTGACTATCGCCATCGCTGTGGCGACGGAGATGTTTTTCGCCGCGATCTTTCCTTCCTCATCGATCACATATAGCGCAGGAGTGGTGCGGAGGTCCATCAGGTCGTCAATCTCCTCGTTGGCGCCGGTGTGCCATTTCGTGGAAAATCCCGAAAGTTTATCCTGCCAGCCTTCATTCTTGTTGGGGATGATGAAGAGGACATTGACCTTACCTTTGTCCACGAGTTCGCTGAACTCGACATCGGTCTCCATCTTCAGTTTGGCGAAGCGGCAGTCATCGCAGTCGGGATCGCCGAACTCTATGACGGTGAGCACACCGTCGGGGCGGTAGTGCGCTGTGGTGCCTGATGGGAGGGTATAGTCGAACTCTGCCGGTTTGCCGCCTACGAGCGAGTTTCGCAGCAGCCCGGCATGGCGCTGGTAGCGCAATGTGCGCTCTTTCTTGATTTTCTTTGTCTTAAGTAGGTTGTCGATGAATTTCAGGTAGAGTTCATCGCTCCAGTACTGAGCCCTCGGTCCGTACAGTTTCTCCTCGGCGGCCTTGGTGAACTGCAGCGAGAGGGTGGGATTCGTCGTAAGCGACCGTATCAGATTGTCGAGAGTCTTTATCACGGCATCGCTGTCGGCCCAGCGGGTGAGTTCCACGAATACGCCCATCGCGTGGTTGAGCGCGTTCTGGTCGACCGTCTGCCTGTCCTTGATGTCGAGTGCGTTCCAGAACCTCTCGGCCACCCAGGTGGATTTTTCCTGAAGCGTACCGAGTGAATCGGGAGCCACCGGGTACTCGAACAGAGGCTCGATTACTATCGGTGAGTTTTCGCTGACTGCAGCGGCAGCCGTGTCCTGCGCCTGAATGGACAGAAGCGTCGGAACGGCTATCGCGGCGGTAAGCAGTATTCTTTTTATGTCATTCATTTTTTTATTCAGATATGGGCCTATTGTAAGTTACGGGAATAATTAATGGCTGGCGGGTTATTCCCTGACATATTTCTCTATGGCGCGGGTCCATGCCCTGTAGCCGGCTCCGTTGAGATGAAGTCCGTCGTTGGTATACTCTTTCCTGAGTTTGCCGTCGTGACCGGCGAGCTCGGGCCATAAGTCGATGTATTCGGCTTCGTTTGCTCCGGCGATATCCTTGATCTTAACATTGAAGTCCTTGACGGTCTTTTCTTTGCCGAAGAGTCCTTTATAACGGCGATAATCATTGTTGATCGGCATGACCGACTGTAGGTACAGCCGCGTGGCGGGCGACTGTTCCCGGATTTTTTTGACCAGTCTCTCATAGCGTTCGGCAAGCTTGGCGACACTATGCCCGTGCGACACGTCATTGATGCCGATCAGCAGGAATATCTTCGCGGGGTGTCCGGCTGTGACAGGTCCGAGGCGTTTCTCCACTCCTGTGATCACGTCCGACGATATGCCGCGGTTCTTTATATTGTGGATTCCGAAGAGCTCGCCGAATTCTCCTCCATCGGTTATGGAATTGCCGAGCATGATGATGTCGTTGCCATTCACGGGAAGGATTTCGAAGAGACTTGCCTTACGGTCCCAGTATTCATCGGCGTTGGCCTGCGGCACCGGCATGCCCGTGCAGAGCAGGAGGAGAGCGGCTGCGGTCCGCGTGGCTTTCCGGAAGATTGAGGGAAATATATGTCGTTTATAATTGTTCATGACGAGGATCGTTATATATCGTTATGATTCCTGTGGTAAGCGATGAGTCCATCCATAGGGGCGGCCTTGATGTCTCCCAAGGTATAGCCCTGTTCTTCGGCCGCCTCCCCGAGGATATCGCTGAAAGCGGCTGCCACACCGCCGGTGAATGAAATCGGCAGTGAGCGCGCACCTCTGTATCTCGAGATGTTGCGCGAGAAGAATGCTCCGAACTCTTCGAGGACTATGGAGTGTATATAGGGATCGCCGACGTATTCCTTTACCAGCGGCACGAGCGATGCCAGATAACGGTTGGGAGAGGAAGACCTGTATACGGCATCGAGAATCTTCGGCAGTGAGAGTCCGTGCCTTTCCGCGAGTTCTTTTTCAAGATAGGAGGGCAGATGTCCCTTGAAGGTGGCGTTGACGAGGCGGCGTCCAAGCGCGGCTCCGCTGCCCTCGTCGCCGAGGATGAAACCGAGTGAAGGGACGTTTGCCACGATCTTCCGGCCGTCGTACAGGCAGGAGTTGGAACCGGTGCCGATGATGCAGGCCACCCCGGAGTCATCGCCGAGCAAAGAGCGCGCCGCGCCTGTCAGGTCGCTGTCGGCCCTGGCAGCCTCGGCTCCGAATGCCGACAGAAGGGCGTTCTCTATCCGCGAGCATATCTCCGGAGTGGCGCAGCCCGCTCCATAATAATGAATGGAGCCGATCTCCGCCTCTGCTCCGGCCTTTTTAGCCGTGGTCATGGCTTCCTCCGCAGCGGCGGAGAAATTCTTTCGCACCATTTCGCTCGTAGCGATCACTGCGTTGAGGCCATCGGTCACGAACCTGACCGGGACCTCTTCCCCCGTCGGGAGAAGAGCCCATTCTGTCTTGGTGGAGCCTGCGTCTGCTATTAGATTGAACTTCATGGCTTTATCTACGACAAGAGCGTCGTTTTCTGAAGAAAACGAGCCGGTTGGTACTGCATAACATACAAAATTAATGCATATTTTTTATTCATGCAAAAAAAATCCCCTCTTTTTTTATCAAGAGGGGATTTTTTTCAGTAATATTTTTTTATTCTGTAAGTTCAGGCGATCATCAATAACCGGCTTCCCAGTCGTTGAGGCCAACCACGTTCTGGAGCATCGAGTCGCCCTGGTCGCGGAAGTCCGTCAGCATGTCGTTGTTGGAGACGATCACTGTCTGGAGCATCGGGCAGAAGCTTACGTCAAGAGTGATGAGCTGGTTGTTGGCCGCGTTGACGCGCTGCAGGAAGTTCATGTTCGAGAGGTTGAGGAATGACAGGTCGTTCCATTCCACATTGACGGTCTGCAGTGCCTGCTGTCCTTCTACGGTGAGGGCGGTAAGGTCATTGTATGGAGCCCAGATCTCGTTGATGTTCTTGCAGTTGTTAACCGCGAGCTTGGCCATGTGGTTGTCGCTGCAGAGGAGGGTGAAGAGCGATGGAAGATTCTGTACGTAGAGTTTCGAGATTTTGTTGTCGTTCACGTTGAGGGCCTGCAGGTTGACCAGTCCGGCGAGTTCGATTCCGGTCAGGTCGTTGTACGACGCGTAGAGGTTCTTCAGGTTCTGGCATCCTGCCACTGTGAGCTGCTCGAGGCGGTTGCCTATGCAGTTGAGGTATTCGAGGTTGACGGCGTTGGTCACGTCGAGTGCTTCGAACTGGTTGCCGGATATGTTCAGTTTCTTGAGGAGGGGAACCGAGGAAACCGACATGTCGCTCAGACGGTTGCGGTTGAGCCTTAGAATCTGGATCTGCGGACAGTCGCTGACTGTGAATTCAGAAATGCGGTTGCGCCCGGCGTTGACCTCTACGAGAGCTGGATTGCCCGAAAGGGTGAGAGCCGTAAGTTTATTGCCGCTTACCTCCACTTTCACGAGCTGCGGGAAGTTGGAGAGGTTGAGCTGACCTGCGAGATGTTTGTCTTTCCAGTCGATGGCGGTCACATGGCCGTTGGAGACACTGATGCCGGGGACCGAAGCCACGGAACCGGTATATCCGAGGGCTGCTCCGTTAGTGGCTTTCTCTACTGCCGGCTGGTTGAAGAATGCCTGCAGTGCTTTTGCCTCAGTCTTGTTGAGGTTCTGAGCCATGGCACTACCTAATACCATGAATGCCGAAAGTAAAAATACAGATCTTTTCATAACTTTGATGATTTATTGGTTTTTTTGATGTGTTTTTTCATTTTGTGTAACTGAAACCCTTCGGGAAACTCAGACCTATCATTTATCCTTATATATAAATGTATGTTTTCACATTTCGGGAAGAGACCTCGTTTTATTTAATTTATCTTAATAACATTTCACACTTTGTTTGGTTCAAAACTATCGCGTCTAAATGTTTTTAAGAAGATTGTTTTTTCGATATTTTTCGGAACGGCTGACCGGGCGCATATGCAGGGCTGTCTCCGGAGAGAGGTGAAACCATTCATCAGGAGATATTGTTATAATGTTATGGAAACTTTGTTGAAGATAGTGCTTGTCGCAGTGATCCTTGCGGTGATGGTCCTGATTCTGCTCGGAATCGGTCATCTCTTCTCGGGAGATTTCTCCGCTACGGAGGATGACACGAAGTCGTTGCGTAATGATGTCGACACGCGCAGAGACGTTATTACCGACGAGAGCGCTTTCGGTTCTCTTGTCAGGCAAAGCAAAAAGATAAAGGGCCACTCGGCTTGAGGCCGGGAAAGTGATTGTTGCTTCATCATTAATTCAGGTTCATTATTATATGAAAAATCCCCGGATGAGGATCTCTTCCGGGGATTTTATGCGATTTGGATGATTTTGACTTATTTTGTCTCTTCGAGGAGGTAGGGGTTGTATTCGCCCCACTTGTCGATGGGAGGCATGATGCCGAGAGAGATGACCTCGTCGCGGAGTGCGCAGAGGTGCTTGTAGCTCTGCTCAAGCTCGGAGTTCTCTTTCGGAGTTCCCTCGATGGGCCGGAAGGATACGCCATCCTTGGAGATGGTGGTCTCCATGGCCATCATGATGTTGTGGAACTTCTTGTCGTTCACGTATACACCTGCCGGCCAGCGGAAAGCGGGACCGCCCATGGCTGCCGCGATCATCTCGATGGAGAGATATGCGGGGCTCTGGAAGGAGCTACGGCCGCGGAGGTCGATGATGTTCTTTCCGCCCTGGATCACGCGGACTTTCATCTCCTCCCAGTCTTTCTCTGGGATCACGCCCTCTTCGATGAGCTGTGTGAGGGGCTTGCCGTCAACCTTGACTGTGGAAGCGAAGACTGCCATCTGCTCGCCGTGACCGCCGTATGTGCGGGCGTTGACGATTCTGTCCGGAGAAATCTTGAGGTACTTGGCCAGCTCGTTGCGCAGACGTGTGCTGTCGAGTGCGGCGAGAGTGGTGACGCAGGAGGGTTTCACGCCCGAGTAGAGCAGTGTAACCAGACCTGTGATGTCGGCGGGGTTGAAGATAACGACGATGTGCTTGACATCGGGGCAGTATTTGCGGACATTCTTACCGAAGTCCTCGGCGATCTGGGAGTTGCCGCGGAGGAGGTCCTCGCGGGTCATGCCTGCCTTACGGGGTGCGCCACCCGACGATACGATATATTTCGCTCCTGTGAAAGCTGTCTCGATGTCATCGGTGAAAGTGATGTTCACGTCTTCGAATCCGCACTGCAGAAGTTCCTCGGCAACGCCTTCAAGTCCCTTTGCGTAGGGATCGTAAAGACAGATGTTGGGGGTGAGGTGCATCATGAGCGCTGTCTGCGCCATGTTCGATCCGATCATACCGGCTGCACCAACGATAAGAAGCTTTTCGTCTGTTAAGAAATTCATAGCTTTTTAAAATTGATATTTGGGTTCTATATTGTAATTATCAGTATGTTTTTTCCTAAATTTCTGTAAAATGAACGACCTTCATCTGTGGTTTGTTCTTTCGTTCGGCAAATATAAAGATTTTTTTTATTACTTTTGCAGATATTCCTTAAAAATTAAGGAAATTTTTCATTAAAGTCTTGCATTCCTTTATTGGAGGATTGCTCGATGGGAGTTTTATACCGGGAGGGGGTCAGTTTTTAAATGGCAAAGACAAAATCTGTATATTTCTGTTCGGCATGCGGCTATGAGTCGCCCAAATGGCTGGGTAAATGTCCGGGATGCGGCGAATGGAACACATTCACCGAGGAGAAGGTCACCGTCCCGGTCAAGAAGGGCGCCGCGCGCGGTCTTGTGAAGAGTTCTCTGCCGGTGAAGCTGTCTGAGATAGAGGTCACCGGAGAGCAGCGTATCAGGATGCCGTCGTCGGAACTCAACAGGGTGCTCGGGGGCGGTCTCGTGGCCGGCAGCCTCATCCTCATCGGTGGCGAACCGGGCATAGGTAAGTCCACCCTCCTTCTACAGAACATTCTTTCGATCCGCAACCGCAGGATTCTCTACATATCTGGAGAGGAAAGTGCCCCGCAGCTGAGGCTCCGTGCCGACCGTCTCGGAAAAGTTTCGGACAATACGCTTATACTCTGCGAAACGCAGCTTGATGCCATCTTTGCCCAGATTGAGAATGTGAGGCCGGAACTGGTGGTGGTCGATTCTATCCAGACCATTCTTAATCCCGAGCTCGAATCCGCCCCCGGAAGCGTGTCGCAGGTCAGGGAATGTGCCGCGGCGCTGCTTCGTTTCGCCAAGGAGAGCGATGTGCCCGTCATTCTTGTGGGACATATTAATAAGGACGGAGCTATCGCGGGTCCGAAGGTGCTCGAGCACATTGTCGACACAGTCCTCCAGTTCGAGGGTGATCGGCAGTATCTTTACCGCATCCTGCGTGCCATTAAGAACCGGTTCGGCTCGACCAACGAGATAGGAATCTACGAGATGGTCGACCGCGGCCTGCGCGAGGTGAAGAATCCCTCGGAGATGCTGCTCTCCGACAACCGGGACGAAGAGATGAGCGGCATAGCCATCGGTGTCACCGTGGAGGGTGTGCGTCCCTTTATGGTCGAGGTCCAGGCCTTGGTGTCGACCGCGGCCTACGGTACGCCGCAGCGCGCCGTGACCGGTTTCGACCAGCGGAGGCTCAACATGCTGCTTGCTGTCCTCGAGAAACGGGCGCGTTTCAAATTAGGACAGAAGGATGTGTTTCTCAATATAGCGGGAGGTCTAAAGGTTGCCGATCCCGCTCTCGACCTGGCCGTGGTGGCGGCAGTGATGAGCTCCAATTTCGACCTCATGATTCCGAGACGGACGGCCTTTGCGGGAGAGGTGGGACTATCGGGCGAAATCCGTACGGTCAACAGGATGGACCAGCGTGTGGCCGAGGCGCAGAAACTCGGCTTCGAGACCATCTACGTGCCGGCCGGTAATCTTAAGGGAGTGAAAAGCGATTTCAGGATAAGGGTCATTGAGGTGTCGAAGGTAACCGACATGTTCCGCAGCCTCTTCGAGCGATAAGTTAAAATCCCCTGAGGGTATGCTGGCGTTTTACGGAATTTTATTAATTTTGCACATATAAATAAGGATAACATAAAGAGTAAATAAGGATAACATAAAGAGCTATGGGCGCGATTATAGAATACGAGAATGTGGAGATAGAGCGGGCCGACCGACTCGTGATGAAAAACGTGACTTTTTCAATCGGGGAGGGTGAGTTCCGCTATCTGGTGGGGCGCGTCGGCAGCGGCAAGAGTTCATTGCTGAAGACCATGTATGCCGATGTGGAGATACCACGCGGTGACCGGGCCGAAGTGCTCGGCTTCAATCTTCTCGACCTGCGTCGCCGTGACATTCCTATGCTCCGCCGGAAAGTGGGTATAGTCTTCCAGGACTTCCAGCTGCTTCAGGATAGGTCCGCGGCAGCCAATCTGCGCTTCGTGCTCGCGGCAACGGGCTGGAAGTCGAAGAGCGATATGGATGACCGCATCGCCGAGGTGCTGAAGGAAGTCGGGATGGAGAACAAGGCCTATAAGATGCCCCACGAGCTCAGTGGCGGAGAGCAGCAGCGCATAGTCATAGCGAGGGCCCTTCTCAACAGCCCCAGGCTCATACTCGCTGATGAGCCAACCGGAAACCTCGATCCGCAGACCGGCTATCAGATTGTCAGTCTGCTGCATCGTCTGGCCGAGGAGGGCACTGCCGTGCTCATGGCCACCCACAACATGCAGATGGTGGAGGATTTCCCCGCTTCATTGATGCGCTGCGGCGACAAGAGGCTCCAGACGGAAAGCTTCTGAGGCGCTGCCACGTAAAATTTGGGCGAAAAGTTTTTGAATTATATAAAAAAATCCATAATTTTGTGGAAAACTCGTCGAACACCCCTCCAAACGAGGGGAGAGATATTGCCCAGAGACTTGCAGATGGGCCTCTAATATCGTGAATATAAAACATTTATAATATTTTTAGAAATGTCAGAAAATAAGGAAAAATTGTTTGACATGTTCCCGCCTGTCACCACTGAAGAGTGGAAGGCGAAAATCAATGTCGACCTCAAGGGCGCCGACTTCGACCGCAAGCTGGTGTGGCGCACCAACGAAGGATTCAACGTTCAGCCCTTCTATCGCAGAGAAGACATCGCCGGACTGCCCGGTATCGGCACACTCCCCGGTGAGTTCCCCTATGTTCGCGGCACACGCGACAACAATGACTGGATCGTACGTCAGGCCGTGATCGGCAAGGATGCCGCCGAGGCCAACCGTCACGCCCTCCACATCATAAACCGCGGAGTCGAGTCGCTCGGCATCAGCCTGGGCAAGAACCTCGCCGCAACCGACCTTCGTGATATCCTCCAGGGTGTGGACCTGAAGAAGATCGAGGTCAACGTGTCCTGCTGCCCCGGAATGGCTGCCGAAGTCGCTGCCGAACTGGTGAAGCTCGTCAAGGAGGCTGGCGCAGAGAAGGAATTCCGCGGAGCTGTCGACTATAATCCTTTCCGCCGTCTGCTCCGTCACGGTCTTCCCTTCAACAAGAACGCCGCCGAAGAGGGCCGCAAGGTCTACGAGGCCGTGAAGGATATCAAGGGAATCAGGTGCTTTGCGGTAGACTCCTACCTGTTCAACAACGCAGGTGCATACATCACTCAGGAGCTCGGTTACGCTCTCGCCTGGGGTGCCGAATGGCTCACCATGATGACAGAGGCCGGTCTGACAGTGGATGAAGTTGCCGCCAGAGTGAAATTCAATATGGGCATCTCCTCCAACTATTTCATGGAGCTGGCCAAATTCCGCGCGGCCCGTATGCTCTGGGCCGAGATCGTGAAGGCTTACGCTCCCGCCGAGGAGGATAGCTGCAAGATGTGGGTACATGCCGTGACAAGCGAGTTCAACCAGACTCTCTATGATTCACACGTGAACCTGCTCCGCTCCATGACAGAGACAATGAGCGCGGCTCTCGCCGGAGTCAACTCCATCGAGACCCTGCCGTTCGACCGTTGCTATGAGTGCCCTGACGAGTTCAGCGAGCGCATCGCGCGCAACCAGCAGTTCCTGCTCCGCGACGAGTCGCACCTCAACAAGGTTGTCGACCCTGCCGGCGGTTCTTACTATATCGAGACACTCACGGCTTCCATCGCCAAGGTGGCCTGGGGAATCTTCAACGAGATCGAGGACAAGGGCGGCTTCGAGGCCATGCTCCGCAACGGTGAGATCCAGGGGAAGGTCAACGAGAGCGGCGTGAAGCGCCATCTCGATGTTGCCCGCCGCAAGGAGTCGCTCCTCGGCACCAACCAGTTCCCGAACTTCAACGAGAAGGCTCTCGACAAGGTACAGGGCAAGTCCTGCGGCTGCGGTTGTGGCTGCGGCGAGAAGGAAGTGGCCGACGCCGCTGTTTCTTCTCTCGTGTTTGACCGTGCTGCAAGCCAGTTCGAGCAGCTCCGTCTCGACACCGAGCGCGCCGCACACCGTCCCAAGGTGTTCATGCTTACTATCGGTAACCTCGCCATGCGTCTCGCCCGCGCCCAGTTCTCGTCGAACTTCTTCGGCTGCGCCGGTTATGAGATCATCGACAACATAGGCTTCAACACCGTCAAGGAGGGAATCGACGCCGCTATGGAGAAGAAAGCCGATATCGTGGTTCTCTGCTCCAGCGACGATGAGTACGCACAGTATGCTCCCGAGGCGTTCAAGGAGCTCGCGGGTCGCGCTATGTTCGTGGTCGCCGGCGCTCCCGCCTGCATGGAAGACCTCAAGAAGGAGGGCATCGAAAGCTTCATTCACGTGAAGTGCAATGTGCTCGACACACTCGTTGACTTTAACGCTAAACTCCTCAAATAATCCCAATATCATGAGACCGAATTTTAAAGAAATCGATATCACAAAGACAGTGGCTCCTGCAAGCCACAAACCGGTTGAGGGTGAGGAGTGGCTCACCGCTGAACTTATCCCCGTCAAGCCGGTGTACACAGAGAAGGACCTCGAGGGCATGGAGCACCTCGACTATGTGTCTGGTCTTCCTCCTTTCCTCCGAGGCCCGTACAGCGCCATGTACCCCATGCGCCCCTGGACCATCCGTCAGTATGCCGGATTCTCCACAGCCGCTGAGTCCAACGCTTTCTATCGCCGTAACCTCGCTTCCGGACAGAAAGGACTTTCAGTAGCTTTCGACCTTCCGACCCACCGCGGATACGATGCCGACCACGAGCGCGTTGTCGGTGACGTCGGCAAAGCCGGTGTGTCCATCTGCTCGCTCGAGGACATGAAGGTGCTTTTCGACGGAATTCCATTGAACAAGATGTCCGTATCGATGACAATGAACGGCGCTGTGCTTCCTGTACTTGCGTTCTACATCAACGCCGGACTCGAGCAAGGCGCAAGCCTCGAGGAGATGGCCGGAACCATTCAGAACGACATCCTCAAGGAGTTCATGGTCCGCAACACATATATCTATCCGCCGGCATTCTCGATGAAGATCATCGCCGACATCTTCGAGTACACTTCGAAGAACATGCCTAAGTTCAACTCGATCTCCATCTCCGGATACCACATGCAGGAGGCCGGCGCTACAGCCGACATCGAGCTGGCTTACACTCTCGCCGACGGTCTGGAGTATCTCCGCGCCGGTGTCAACGCCGGCATGGACATCGACTCGTTCGCTCCGCGTCTTTCATTCTTCTGGGGTATCTCGATGAACTATTTCATGGAGATCGCCAAGATGCGTGCCGCACGTATGCTCTGGGCGAAGATCGTAAAGCAGTTCAACCCGAAGAATCCGAAATCCCTCGCTCTCCGTACGCACTGCCAGACTTCAGGCTGGTCGCTCACAGAGCAGGATCCCTTCAACAATGTGGGCCGTACCTGCGTAGAGGCCATGGGTGCCGTTCTCGGCCACACCCAGAGTCTCCACACCAACGCCCTTGACGAGGCCATCGCGCTTCCGACCGACTTCTCCGCCCGTATCGCCCGCAACACCCAGATCTACATCCAGGAGGAGACCTACGTATGCAAGCAGGTTGACCCGTGGGGAGGTAGCTACTATGTAGAGAGCCTTACCAACGAGATAGCTCACCGCGCATGGGAGCACATCCAGGAGATCGAGAAGCTCGGCGGTATGGCCAAGGCTATCGAGACCGGTCTTCCCAAGCTCAAGATCGAGGAGGCTGCTGCCCGCACCCAGGCTCATATCGACTCCGGCAAGCAGACCATCGTCGGCATCAACAAGTTCCGTCTCGACCATGAGGATCCGATCGACATCCTCGAGGTGGACAACACCGAGGTCCGCAAGGAGCAGTGCGCCCGTCTGGAGGAACTCCGCAAGAACCGCGACGAGGAGGCTGTGAAGAAGGCCCTCAACGACATCACCGAGGCTGTGAAGGATCCCTCGAAGGGCAATCTCCTCGACCTCGCTGTCAAGGCCGCCGGTCTCCGCGCTTCGCTCGGTGAGATTTCCGACGCATGCGAGGCTGTCGTAGGACGTTATAAAGCTGTAATCAAAACTATATCAGGCGTGTATTCAACTGAAGAGAAGGGCGATCCCGAGTTCGAGGAGGCCCGCAAGGCTGTGGCCGACTTCGCTAAGCGCGAAGGTCGCCAGCCCCGTATCATGATTGCCAAGATGGGTCAGGACGGTCACGACCGCGGCGCCAAGGTGGTTGCCACCGGTTATGCAGACTGCGGTTTCGACGTCGACATGGGTCCGCTGTTCCAGACTCCTGCCGAGGCTGCCCGTCAGGCTGTGGAGAACGACGTCCACATCCTCGGCGTTTCCTCGCTCGCAGCAGGTCATAAGACTCTGATCCCCCAGGTGATCGAGGAGCTCAAGAAGCTCGGCCGGGAGGACATCATGGTTACTGCCGGCGGTGTGATCCCCGCTCAGGACTATGACTTCCTCTACAAGGCGGGTGTCGCTGCCATCTTCGGCCCCGGAACTCGTATCCCGAAGAGCGCCATCGAGATGATCCGCATCCTCAACGAGGACCGCGCACAGTAATCCACTACTGAACAGAATCAATATAGAGCCGGCTTGAATCCCGTTTCAAGCCGGCTCTGTCGTACCTGCCATGACAATAATCGGAGCATTTTTCGCGTATAGTAATAGATATGGAAAGAAACGGTAAGACTGGAGGCGAGGAGCCTCTTTACAATATAGGGGACGAGACCGGAGAACAGACTCAGGATGCCGAGGGACCTCTCTATCAGGTAGAGGAAGAAGGTGCTGCAGAAGTCTATTGCCTGGCCGATGAGGAGGATATGCCGGAAAATATATCGCGGTCCGTAAAAAAGGCCGACGATAAGGATACCGGTAAGGCATCTGCCCCAATAGCAGTCATGTTCAAGACGATGTTTACTCCGGTGGAGGGGTGGAAAGCGCTCAAACGGGCAAAGTTCCAGCCTGACAAAGTGATGGGCTCTCTGCTCAGTCCCTGCGTGGCGCTCGCATCGGTGTCGGAGTTCATGGCGTTTGTTTATGAGGCAAATGTCACCTTGACCGAGGTGCTCGTAAGGGCTGTGGTGACTTTCATGACTTTCTTTTTCAGCTACTATTCGGTACTCGCCGCCGTTGGAATCCTCATGGGAGAGACAGTGCGCAAGACGCTTAGCAGTCCCTTCGGAAAGAATTTCATAATGACCTCGATGACGACGTTGCCGGTGTTCTATATGCTTTACCGTCTGCTGCCGATACTCGGTCCGGTGCTCGTGTTCCTCCCGCTCTGGACCATTTATATGGTATTTAGAGGGGTCCGTTTCCTTAGGCTTCCGAAGGAGAAAGACAATGTGGCTACGGTGCTTCTATGTGCTCTCGAGATTGGTATGCCGATACTCTGGAATTGGGTTTTCACTGATCTGATTCCGCTCGGATAGCAAAAATCAGGGTGTCGGCTGACAGACTTCAAGGAAAATTTGTTAACTTTGTAAGTTTGAATGTCTGGATAGTACCGTGACCGTACGTCGCCGGACATACATGGATTTGAGAAATGAAAGCAGAACAAGTCAACATACGCAATAAGCGGGCCCGGTTCGACTATGAGATCACCGACACGTATGTGGCGGGTATGGTCCTGACCGGCACTGAGATTAAGTCGATACGCGATGGAAAGGCATCGCTTACCGACTCCTATTGTCTTGTCGAGAATGGCGAGGTATGGGTGAAGGGAATGAATATCTCGGAATATTTCTATGGCTCGTACAACAACCATGTTGCTCGTCGCGACCGTAAGCTCCTGCTCAACCGCAAGGAGATAGCCAAGATCGCGAAGGCGGTGGAGGACCCCGGATACACCGTGATTCCGCTCAAGGTGTTCATCAGCGACCGTGGATATGCCAAAATGCAGATAGGCGTGGGACGCGGTAAGAAGCAGTACGACAAACGTCAGGCGATACGTGAGCGTGAGGACAAGCGCTCGATCGACCGTTTTTTCAAGAAATGACAAGACCACTCGAATTATTGGCTCCGGCGGCAGACAAGCATGTCGCGCGCGAGGCCATTCTTCATGGCGCGGATGCCGTCTATATGGGAGGTCCGAGTCATGGCGCGCGCCGTCGCGCGTCTAATTCCATCGAGGATATCAGGGAGACAGTGGAGTTCGCCCACAGGTTCCGGGCCCGAGTCTATGTGACGGTGAACACCATCGTCTATGACAGTGAGATTGCGGACGTGGAGCGGTTGGTTAATGAACTGTACCACGCGGGGGTAGATGCCATCATCGTTCAGGACATGTCTCTGCTGCGCATGAAACTGCCTCCTATAGCCATCCACGCCAGCACCCAGTGCGACAACCGTACCCCCGAGAAATGCCGTTTTCTCGAGGAAGTTGGATTCTCGCAGATAGTGCTTGCCCGCGAGCTCTCTCTTGATGAGATCAGGGAGATTTGCCGTAGCGTGACGGTTCCGGTGGAATGTTTCGTGCATGGAGCCCTTTGCGTCAGCTATTCGGGGCGATGCGGAGCCAGTGCCGTGTCTGTGGGACGTTCGGCCAACCGCGGCGAATGCGCGCAGATGTGCAGGATGCCGTACACGCTCCGCGATGCACGCGGCAATGTGCTGCAGCGCGATAAATACCTGCTTTCATTAAGGGATTTCAATACGATCGATGCACTCCCGGACCTGGTGCGTGCCGGAGTATCCTCTTTCAAAATAGAGGGACGGCTCAAGGATGCTTCGTATGTCAAGAATGTCACTGCAGCATACCGAAAGGCTCTGGATGAGATTATCGCCGCGAATCCGGAACTATACAGACGTGCTTCGTATGGCAAAAGTGAAATAAAGTTCACTCCGGTTCTTGAAAAGAGTTTCAACCGTGGATTCACTGACTATTTTCTTCATGGACGCAGAGGAGTGAGCATGGCTTCGCTCGCCACGCCGAAATCGATGGGGGAGACCGTCACCGATATGTCGCAACTCAACAATGGTGACGGAATCAGTTTCTTCAATGCCGAGGGGGAATATGAGGGTGTGTCGGTCAATGGTGTGGACCATGGCCGAATCATCGGTTCCAGAGCTTTCAGACTGCCGAGAGGAGCTGAGATACACCGTACCTTCGACCGCCGTTGGCAGACGATGCTTGCCGCGCCCACGGCTGTAAGGACTATCCGCGTGGATATCTCTATAGATGATACCGGTGTATCGGCTTCCGATAATAGGGGAGTGCGCGTTCGGCTTCCGCTTGACGTGGACAAAGATGTGGCCCGCAAACCATTCGATCCGCGTCCGGTGTTCGAGAAACTCGGTGGTACATGCTATCGGCTCGGACGGTTCGAGAACCGTCTTGATCCGACGGTATTTATTCCGGCATCGCAACTTACCGCCTTGCGCCGCAGACTCATAGAGGCACTTGACAGCGCGAATGATGCGACATATCCGTTCGAATACCGCCGTAAGGAAGATAAGGATTGTCCATATCCTCATAAATCACTTGATGCTCGCGACAATGTATCCAACCGTCTGGCGGCTGAATTTTATGCGGACCATGGCGTGAAGGAGATTACTCCGGCACTTGAGGTTGGCGGAAAAACTGCAGCCGGAACGCCGGTGATGACAACCCGCTACTGCATCCGCCGCGAATTAGGAGTATGCCTCCGCGATAAAAACATATCGGAAGCAAAAAAAGCAAGATATTCCGGCCCACTCTCTATCACTACCGGCCCACACTCCTTCCGCCTATCCTTCGACTGCTCCCGCTGCGAGATGAGTCTGCTGACCGATTCCGGCTCCCCCTGTAATAACAAAAAAATGTAGAACTATAATAGTGTCAGGAACAGATATTGAATGGTCTGAATAAAAGTTTCGCAAGCTCTTATTCAATTGAGCTTGCGAAACTTGATTTAGTTATTTGCCGGTCAAAAGGATTGTCGTGCCGTTGATTATGTAGAATCCCGGTTCCAGTTTATCGATTTTCTCAACCGTGGCATCTTTAAGTATAAGATTGCCTTGGATGTCATACACATCAGCCTGTCGACAATCTCCGAGAATATCTGCTATACCCGAGGTTCCGTAAATGGGAATGTGAATATAGACATCAGGATTTGAAAGAGATCTGGCCTCCACTGTATCCTGTCCTTCATCCAGAATCTCAAGCAGTCCTGTGTCTGAAACGGTAGCCACACCATTATCTTTCATCATTTTCCATACAACCCGCTTGTCGGCGGCATCTTCCGGATAAACGGTCGCCACAAGCTGAACGGTCTCTCCCGGGATTCCCGAGAATTCGTCTGGCGTAACCTTGATATCAGTTACGCTGATGTTTTCTGATACAAAACATGAGACTATATGACAGATGTTAGGTTCTGAGCTTGATGTCGCTGTCACCCAGCCTGAACCTGGTGTTGTCAATGTGAGAAGGCCGTCTTCTGTAATTTCTCCTACAATGACCTGCTCTTCGCCGTATGGATAAGGCTCTACATCCCATACAACAGTCTTATCCGTAGCATTTTCCGGATGCACTGTCGCTTTTAACTGAATGCAATCTCCGACAACGCCATTTACAGTTGACGGTTCGACACTGATTCCGGATACAGGAACATATTTCGACGAGCGCACCACATTCAGAGCCATCAGCACATATACCTCGGGATTACTCGGAGACGATACCTTGACATCTGTCGAACCGACTCTGACTGCAGTCACAAGGCCGTTTTGGTCTACGGTAGCCACTGACGGATCGGAAGTCGTCCAATATGGTGATTCATTGGCATTATCCGGTGCTATTTCCCCGATTTTATACTGGAAGGTTTCGCCTTCTTCAAGAGTAAAGTTTTCCGGATGCACATCTGTATCAAAATCAATGAAAGTAATGGGAACGAGATTGTTTTCAATCTCAAATTCACCATACGCACCAGAGCCATCTTGTGTGGTCGCCCTTACTGTCGCTTTCCCGAATCCTGAAGGTACTGCTACTCCAAGATTATCTATTGACATTATCTCGGATCCCTCCACTATTTCCCAGTTCACCCTGTTCATAGTGGCTGTTACAGGAAGTATCCGGGCATGCAGTTGCAAGCTCTTTCTGCCATCGAAACAACCACCTCCAATTGCTGTTACTGCCACACTGTCGGCGAGTATGACGGCTCGGGCTTCGCTGCCATCCACTATATTGCTCGATATACCGTAAACGTCGGCATTCTCTTTTTCCGTTACCGATAATCCATGTATGCCTTGCGGAACGGCCATAACGGCATACCATGATTTCCGTGCATCTTCATTATTGTCCGTGAAAGATGTGTGATGTCCGCTGACTTCTGCGAACTTCCGCAATGACTGGGGAGAGGAACCTTTCATGACACAGTAAGTGTCTATATCATATCCCTGATAGCCGTTCCATAAAAGATTCACCCCTCCTCCTGACGATATGTTGCACTGAACATGTACGGGCTGATGGGCATCAGACATAATTGTCTCTCCATAAGGTAGTATGTATGACAGTCTGTATCTCGCTGCCTTCACCGAGGGATCAGATGCCATATCCACAAACATACCGTTTTCAGGCTCAACTTCTCCTATTGGTGAATAATCATCCAATCTCGTTGTCTCGCGGTATATCCTTACGGCAAGCGCATCTTCCGGGACTGAAAGGGGATCATAATAAACAGCATAATGATTATCACGAACATCCGCATGGTCTATCCTTACATCGGCATCGTATACTTCTGTGGTGGTTTCCTCAGAGGCTTCGCCGTATGCGCGGGTCACTTTGTGGCGAATGATGTATTTCCCTTCTTTTTCGAAGCGGAAGCATGTCTGACCATCCTCTGAGATTTTAAGGGTCGCGAATTCATTAATTGGCTTGAACTCCTTTCCGTCAGAGGAAATCTGCCACTGCTCATCCTCAGATCTGGAGATACCGGTGGTTACGGAAGCCCCCTTCACCACTCTCTGAGGAAATGAGAATCCCGCAGAGATCTCAGGATATACCATAGTGCTCGCCATGATTTGGCCACCCATCCTTATCTCATGTATTCCTTCCGATTTCCAAGTGACTGTTGTGACTTTACCAATCTTACCTGAGACTTCCGCATCCTGTCCGAAATCCACTTCGATATCCGGACTATTTGTCGAGATCCTTACCTTCACCGGTGTATTGACCATTACGGAAGTAGGCACTTCTATTTGCGCGTCATCCCTTACAGTGAATGTCAATGTCTCGCTGAATGGGCTCGCCTCATTGTAATTATCGACCGACTGAACTGCTATCTCATATTCTCCGGCCGGAATAGAAGCGATAGGGATTGTCAGTCTCGGAGCGGTATTGAGATATATCGGTGCAGGAAGGATGTTGTCATCCTCTCCTCCGTTAAGGGGCGAGATGAGATATGCCCCCTCGCCGGACATCCCCTTCTTCTTTAACGATATGTTGTATCGTAAAGCCGGTGCGGGAGTTTCCTTATCCGTGCCACGGTCCCATTCCAGTATGACAAAACCATCATGTTGGGAATAGCGCAATGCCGTAGGAGCTGTCGGACGCTCGTTGGCTTCAGTCTGAAGCAAAGAACCGAATGAATAGGAGCCGTCTTTTTTCTTTATTGCGTGATGATAAAGATTACCCCGTCCGGCATTCGTAAACGTGTATCCCGACCTGTCGGGCATAAGAGTCAATATCCATGTATTGCCACCCTGTAATGTAACAGCAATGTCTTTCATTCCGTCATTGTTGAAGTCGCAGCAGCCGATGACCTTTTCGAATGGAAGTCCGTCGGGGCACTGGTATTTAGTCGTCCCGGAACCATCTCCCCATAGCACCGCAATGAATTCCACATACGATGTCACTCCGAAACTATAGCTTGCGTCACAGAACACATGGTCAAGTGTCCCGTCGCTGTCAAGGTCATCTATAACCCTGGGTGTGGTCCCTATGTTATCTTTTATTTCCATAAGACGATATCTGACTCCATCGAGATTTTCAAAAACATGGAAGCCCAGTTTTTTAGGAATCAGCGGGTTATCCGGGTCCGGTTCTCCGGCGATATACCCCATGTCTACGAGGCCGTCTCCATTGAAATCAAGATAGAAACGTGGTTCGGAACTGTACCACGCGACAGTGTTTGGCGCCGGAGAAGTGACTTCTCCAGTCTCTGTGACAGCAGTATAATCCCCTTGGTTTAGTTCATTGTATGATTTGTCGAGTTTGCCGTCGTTATTGAAATCGAACATCGACCATTCCGGCTGCTGTATATTCCTCAACTCCATATCTCCGTCTCCGAGACTGATCAATCGAGACTGATTGCTGATGATGTCGGCCATACCGTCGCCATTCACATCTGCGATTAAGGGAGATCCCTTAAATGCGTTCCAACTCTTGTTTAACCTTACATAATTGCCGTCTTGATCTTCAGCGAGGATGTTGTATGACCGATCCATCACTTCATGCGCACCGTCGCCATTCAAGTCAAAAGCGACATCTCCGCCACCGGCATTAAAGACAAAAACCGGTTCTACATTGATGGTTTTAGTGGTCGTGGATCTGATTCCGTTGCCATTCTCTACAATAAGAGTTATGTCTTTGTCTCCGGATGCGGTGTACTTTATTGTATAGGTCTGCATAGTGGTATTCTTATCAACCACAACTGCATCCGGTCCGAAATCCCATGTATAAGAATATGAAGGGTATGTATTTGCGGCAAGTGCTAACTCCACTGTATGATTCACGGCAAAGGACTTGTCGACACTGTATATGAAGTCAGAGGCAGATTTATCCTTTATGAATACAGCCGGGTCACTGAACCGAGAACCAAGGAAAGTGTCGTCGATGGTCTGCAATGATATATAGATGTTGCCTTCCGGCCAAGATTCTGTGTTGAATACCATTTTGGTGGAATAGCCGCATAGGCCGGGTCGCATGTTGCGTCTGGTTCCATCAGGAAGAGCATGTGCACGTGATATATCATCTCCATCCGGAGTAGTTCCTATGCGCAATTCGTAGGTAAGATCCGCTTCCGGTGTCTCGGCATCGGAGCCTCGATTCCATGTCACGGTAAGCCGGCCTGTCGATTTATCGTATGAGAGATTGGGAGCCGATGGTGTTTCGGGACGTGAACCGGCCTTGAAGTCTGCTCCTACCACCATATCACTGCGGCCGCTTTTTTGTGGGCTAAAATTTTCCAGCCACCCGCACTTACTGTCTTTGTCAAGGCATAATTCTCGGCAGAAAATAACGAAGAATCCAGAAGTTCAACCGGTTCTGAGTCAGTAAAACTCCATGATCCATCGATTCTGAGGGATAAAGACTTATAGCTATACGGATACCCGTTGGAATCATCTTTGAGAGTGTATACCAGTTCATAATGACCGTCGCAGTCTATGTCTACAAACTGTACGTGGTATGAGTCGAGGCTTCCATTTGAGTATATGTCAAGATTCCTTTCTCTCTTTCTGAATTTGAGACTGCCTTGATTTTCGGCAACTATGAGATATCTCGGGTCGCTGCTGTAGTTCCCCGCGCTGATGAACACGATATCCACATCGCCATCAGAATCGATGTCCCGAAGCCACAGCATTGCCAAGGACACTCCGTCAGCTACAACCACTGGTTCTTGGGCAGGAGAAACTCCACTATAAAGACACAATTTGTTGTCCTTATACTGAAGGATATCGTTGATTCCGTCTCCGTCAAAATCACGAAGCCATGACCGGCTTCCATAGCCGGAAGAGACATATCTGCCATCGCCCGTATTCAGCAGGTAGTTACCGTTGGAACTGCAGAATATATCGACAAGACCATCGTTATTGACATCCACCATCTCTGCATCCTTGATTGCGAATGGCACGGATGTGTCTCTGCCGATCATGTCTTCCCATCCGGGAATACCCTCTCCTCCTGTGGTCAGTTTCAGTTCGCTGCGCACTCCAGAATATTCCGCAGGGGTCAACGTATGGCATGGAATACTGTATACTGTGCCATCAGGCTTAATGCTGATGAGTGTTTTGTCTCCGGATTCGTGATAGAAGTCCAGACTCCCGTCGAGGTTGAAGTCTGCTGCTGTGATCGAACTCGTATTATCGTCTTTCACGAGAGTCTCTACAATAGATGGATTCTTACCGTCGAACCTAAACAGTGCGCTTGAACCAAGACTCCAAGATGAGGCGCCCCAATAGGTATATGAATATATTTTCCCGTCAGGACCTAACCCGATGAATTTATTTCCCGATGTCTCCACCCATGACAGAAATCCTGTATAGCCATCTTTGTCGTTGCCAACCTTATCAATTCCGGAACCGCTCAGGTACTCCATCCTGCCATCGCCTGTCACATCGTAATACTTAAGGAAATCCGTGGTGACATCAACCGGAAACTTTGAAGGATCCGGAAAATCCGGCCAATCCGAGATGCCGTTTCCTGAGGCATAAACAGGAGGCGGCAGACAAACCGTAGCCAGCAATATGCTGGCCATCATTTTTTTACATAATTTCATGATGTGCTGAAAAACGGTGTCATCGTCCCTACCACCGCTTCTTTATTTACGTGATAAAAAAGAAGCGTGGAACGATGTTCTGCACATTTCATACCGGGTATCGCCAAACACCTCTTAAGGAATACACAGTCCACTCCCACGCCTATCCGATATATCGGCACTCCCTTGCCGGGAGTGGACATTTTCGGCAAGCATGAAGCTACGACTGCTTTCTCTCCTTAATTGTGTGAAACTGGCGATTTCGGTATGAAGAAAAAGCAAAATACGCTTCTTGTCAATAAAAATGAAGGTTTCCCTTCACCGCAAAATTATTCAATAATTTTGATTAAGGCAAATTTTGGCACACTTTTTAGCAATATTTTTAGCTGATGTAGTCAAAGTTATATTTACAACAAGGAGGCAGACTCCGAGTCGGTATCTGCCTCCTTGTTGGTGAGAGAACGGAGGAGGTTCTTTTGGATTGGTATGGTGAGATTATGAAAAGTATAATGCAGTGTTTTTTACTTTTCAGGTGTTGTTGGCTTAGCAGGTATGGAGTCTTTGGCGAGTGAGTTAGCGCGGAGGACGAGCGGATGCGCGTATCGGTACAGGAGCGAGTCGGCTAAATTAACCAAGCGCAGGGTGCGGGTGGTGAGGGTGTCGTTTTCTCCCTCGCTTATGGCATAGCTTGCCTCAGGGGCATGCCTGAAGTTGAGGTCACCGATTTCCTCCTGATAACGTGTCATAAGGCCGTTGAGCGTGGCGGAATCCTTTGCCGCCGACACGCTGTCGGTATAGCGGTCTATCAAAGCCAGACTCTCTTCATAAAGGGCTCTCGCTTCCGCACGCTCCGAGTTCTCAGCCTTCTGTACACATCCGCAGAGAGTGGCGGTCGCCACGACTGCCAATGCCGGTAATATCATCAGTCCGTTCCTCATGATTTCTTTTTCTTAGTGACAGATTCCAGAGCACCTGATTCCGTTAGCTTGTCTTTCAGGAAACGTCCGGTGTAGGATTCCTTGCATTCCGCGATTTTCTCCGGAGTCCCCTCTGCCACGATTGTGCCACCGGCATCGCCACCTTCCGGACCTACGTCTATAATCCAGTCCGCAGACTTTATCATGTCCATGTTGTGTTCGATGATAACCACCGTATTACCCTTGTCCACGAGCCTGTTGAGGGACTTCAACAGTACCGAGATGTCATGGAAGTGAAGGCCTGTGGTAGGTTCGTCAAATATGAACAGCGTGTCCGTCTGCTTTTCCTGTGAAATGTAATAGGCGAGTTTCACGCGCTGGCTTTCGCCTCCGGAGAGGGTGGATGAACTCTGGCCTAATTTTACATAGCCGAGACCGACATCCTGCAGAGGGAGTAGTTTGTTGACAATCCTGCGTTCGGTGGCACCGTTCGATTCCCGCAGGAACTCTATTGCCTGGTTTACGGTCATTTCAAGGAAATCGTGGATGCTCTTGCCTCGGTATTCCACATCGAGTACTTCCTGCTTGAACCTTTTGCCGTGGCAGGACTCGCACTCCACGCTGATGTCGGCCATGAACTGCATCGGGATGGTGATGGTGCCTTCTCCCTTGCATTCCTCACAACGGCCTCCATCGGTGTTGAAGGAGAAGTAGGCGGGAGTGAAGCCCATCTGACGAGCCAACTGCTGCTCGGAGAAGAGCCGCCTGATTTCGTCGTATGCTTTCAGATATGTGGCCGGATTGCTTCTCGAGGAAGTTCCTATCGGGTTCTGGTCTACGAATTCCACAGCCGATATCGAAGAGATGTCGCCACGAAGTTCGCGATGCGTTCCTGGCACATCCACCGGGTCACCGAGAGCGCGACGCAGCGACTTGTAGAGTATGTCACGGACAAGGGTAGATTTGCCGCTGCCGCTCACGCCGCTCACCACCGTCATTACGCCGAGAGGGAACTTAACGTCGATGTTCTTAAGATTGTTCTGCGATGCTCCGGCCACCTCGATGAAACGCTTCCAGGTGCGACGACGTTTCGGTAATTCGATGCGGCGGTCGCCCCGCAGGTAATCCACCGTATATGAACCGTTGGCATCGCCACCTTTCAGCGCTTCCGGCAGATTTCCCTCGAATACAACCTCACCGCCGAGGCGGCCGGCATCCGGACCGATGTCGACGATCTCGTCGGCGGCGAGCATGATGTCTTCGTCATGTTCCACTATCACAACGGTATTGCCGGTCTGCTGCAGTTTGCGCAATACTCCTATGAGTTTGCGCGTGTCGCGTGAATGCAGCCCGATACTGGGCTCGTCGAGTATGTAGAGGGAGCCCACAAGCGAGCTTCCGAGTGATGTAGCGAGGTTGATGCGCTGGCTTTCGCCGCCGGAAAGGGTGGATGAGAGACGGTCGAGCGTGAGGTATCCGAGACCTACGTCGTCGAGGAATCCGAGTCGCTGTCTGATCTCAAGCATCAGTCGCGCGGCAATCTTCATCTCCTCATCGGTGAGGGTGAGGGAATCGAATACCCTGCGAAGCTCGCTTACGGGCATACGGACAAGTTCGGTGATGGTATGGCCTGCTACCTTCACGTACGATGCATCCTTGCGAAGTCTTGAGCCTCCGCAATCGGGACAGATGGTCTTGCCACGGTAGCGGGCCTTCATGACGCGGAACTGCATCTTGTCCTGCTGGCTGTCGATCCATCGGAAGAATCCGTCGATTCCCTCCCATACGGCATTGCCGTGCCAGAGGAAATCTCTCTGTTCCTCGGTCAGTTCGTTATATGGAGTGTGTATGGGGAAGCTGAACCTCGGAGCGATGTGGATAAGCCGTTTCTTCCATTCGCTCATCTTGTCGCCGTTCCAGCAGCGGACCGCGTTCTGATAGATCGACTTTGTCTTGTCGGGCACCACGAGGTCCTCGCTGATGCCGAGCACGCGTCCGAAACCTTCGCATGTGGGACAGGCTCCGTAGGGATTGTTGAAATTGAACATCAGGTCACTCGGCTCGCGGAATTCGATGCCGTCCGCCATGAAGCGTTTGGAGAAACGGTGTTCGTGAGGGCCGTCGGTTCCCCAGATCTTTATGATTGCCTCGTCATGGCCCTCGAAATATGCCGTCTCCAGAGAATCGGTGAGCCGTGATACGGTATCCTTGTCTGACGATACCGAGATGCGGTCGATCAGCAGCCGGTATCCGTCGTTCAACTCAGGTTCTTTGCCGGCGACTTCCGTGATGTCGAGGAAATCACCGTCTTTCTCAAGGCGGGAATAACCTTCCTTGGCGTAGATGCGGAGCTGGTCGGCGAACGAGCGTCCCTCTGGGAGGGAGATGTCGACGAGGATGGCGGCGCGGGTTCCATCCGGATAGGAGAGGACGGTGCGGATGATGTCCTCTATGCCATGCTTCCGAACCTCCATGCCGGTCACGGGGGAATATGTGCGGCCTATTCGGGCGAATAGCATCCGCAGGTAGTCGTAGATCTCCGTTGATGTACCGACGGTGCTTCGCGGATTGCGCGTGTTGACTTTCTGCTCCACGGCAATCGCCGGCGGAAGTCCCTTGATATAGTCGCATTCAGGTTTCGACATGCGGCCGAGAAACTGGCGGGCGTAAGCCGAGAGGCTTTCCACATACCGGCGCTGTCCCTCGGCATACAGCGTGTCGAAGGCCAGCGACGACTTGCCGCTGCCGCTCACGCCGGTGATCACTATCATTTTACCCAAAGGAAGGCGCAGGTCAATATTCTTGAGATTATTGACCCGCGCTCCCTTTATCGTGATAAACTTGTTCTCCATACTGTATGTACAACGGCAAATATCATTCCAAAACCTGTGCCGTCGCAATTATTAACAAATTTTTATGGAGAAGATGTTCTGTGTTGTTATTCCTCCGGTGCGAAGAGAGGATCCCATGCCGGAAGCTTGATCGGTTTCTGCTTGAGGATTTCAAGGATTTTGGCCGGAACATACTTCTTGTTGACAACGAGCCGGAACATGTATTCGTCAAACCAGCGGTCTGTCATTATCAGGTGGCCGTCGTTGGCGCCGGGTCCCCAGCTGTTCTCCACCATCCACTTCAACGGGCGTCCCTCCGAGTCGAGGTCTACTGCCATCAGTGTCATGGCGTGGCTCGAGGCACTGGCGTAGGTGCGGATGCGGTCTGCCTTGTCCATGCCGAAATCAACGCCCATCAGTGAGGCATAGTCATAGTTGTCCGGATCGAGCACGCCTCTGTCGCGGTCGAGAAACTTACCGACGTCGCATGAGAAATACATCATGGTGCTGTCCTTGATCGACTCTATGGCCATCTTCTTGATATCCTCCACCGGAAGGTTGATGTATGTCCAGTTCTTGCCGTCATAGACATGGCGGTCCAGATCTATCTCATATAGGCGGTAGAACTCTCTGGAGGGGTCGTTCATGAGCATCACGTAGTCGTTCTTCAGGTCGTTGCCGGCGAATTCCTTGTAGAACTGCTGCGGAGTGTAGGTCTTTGTGCTAACTGCATTGCCATCCTTGTCCCGGAGAGTGTAGGTGAATGTCTCCGGGGGTGTGCCGAGAGTGACTGTAAGCATGCCGTACACTTCGTTGAGCATTTCCTGCTTGCGTGCCGCTACCTCTTTGTCGCTCTTGCCGTCGGCATGCATCTTGCGGAGCTCGAGACCATCCTCGCGGAGCTTGAGAGCGATCAGCGAAGAGAGGCGCGATGTGTTGTTGGCGCTGAAGGTCTCGCCCATGACTTCCGCCGGCACGATGCCGTATTTCATGATGTTGTCGGAAAGCCCCGTGAACTGCCCGCCATCGCTGAGGGGGTGCATGAAGAGCCAGTCTACGGTCTTGTCGTCCATCGGACGGTCGGAAAGGTCTATGATGCTCTGCAGGAAGAGGTTGGATTTCTCAAGCTGGTCGTAGAAGAAGTTGTAGTTCTGAGATAGCTTTAGTTC
Source organism: uncultured Muribaculaceae bacterium (assembly GCA_910584545.1). GTDB lineage: Bacteria > Bacteroidota > Bacteroidia > Bacteroidales > Muribaculaceae > Lepagella. The sequence continues at coordinate 93,465 of CAJUBC010000002.1, forward strand.
CGGCATACCCTTGTCGGCCATGATCTGGGAGCGGAGCATGTTGAGTCCGGTGAAGAGCCAGCAGCGTCCGGAGCTCTGCTGGTCGGTGATTCCCTTGCTCTCTACCTTATGGGAGAAATGGGTGTCGAAATTGTTTTTCGCGTCTGGATTCGAGGCGAGTTTGTCGATATGGTTGCCGCTGAGGGCATTGCGGATTGCTTTCCTCGATGGAGTGCGGTCCGCTCCGGCCTTCATCTGTTCGAGCATCTGCGGGGTGATGCCTCCGGTATCTTTTGCACCGACCGCATCGGGTGAGAGTGTCAGTGCTGTTAAAGCGATTGCTATGAGTGTTCTTTTCATGATGATTATATGGCTAACTGTTATTGTCGTGATCAAACGCTTATCGTACTTACTGTGAAGTTCGTGGCGTGGCAGTGTCGAGAGAAGAGTTCCCGGGTAGTGGCCACCGTCTGCTCCAGGTCTATTTCTTGACTGAAGAGATGGATTGTCATGAGCATGCGGCGGGTGGTGAGCTCGATCTTGGTCCGCTCGTTGTCGGAGGTCGGTGTTCCGATTCCTCCTGTGGAATCGCGGAACACCGGCAGACCCTCTATGTTGAGTGGACCGCGTCCGATTCCCTCGTAGGGTTCGTCATGCCGCCCGATACCGAGGGTGACGGTTTCTCCATCAACTTTGTCGGCGTCGAAACAACCTACGGAGCATCCCGTCCTCAACGACAGCATGTTACCGATGTCGACTATGGAATTGACCGTATAGAGGCCCAAACCGCGCACTATCCTGCGCATGAGCTGTTCCTGCGAGGGACGATATCGGTTGGGGTCCTTGCCGCACGCCTTATAAGCGCTCCTTGTGGCTGCGATAGCCGGAATCTTGTTGATTTCCTCCACTTTATAACGAGACTGTATCTCCTCGGCGAGTGTGTCCATTTCGGCGCGGCATGCATCCGATGTCGGACTGTTCTCAACATCACAGGTAATGATGACGGCGCGGTATCCCGGCACCCTCTCACCGAACTCATTCTCTATCTTGACTTCCATATCACAAAATTACAAATTTCTTGAATTATGGCAAAATGATGAATGCATTATGAATGTCAAGATATCGTTGTATATGGTACTTTTGGCATTAGATTTGTTATAATTGAAGTTGAAATCCTAATTGAAACAGGAATGGAAGATAAGAAATTTCTGCCTGTGCTTTTGCTGACAGGCTACCTCGGAAGCGGCAAGACCACGCTTCTCAACCGGATACTGAACAATCGCCGCGGCATTCGTTTCGCGGTTATTGTCAACGATATAGGTGAAGTCAACATAGACGCGGACCTTATAGCCAAGGATGGCGTTGTGGGTCAGGGCGATGACAGCCTCGTGCCCCTGCAGAACGGATGTATCTGCTGCACGCTTAAGACAGACCTGATGAAGCAGCTTGCCGACCTTGTTTCGGCCCGTAAGTTCGACTACATCGTTATCGAGGCGAGCGGTATCTGTGAGCCGGAACCTATCGCGCAGACCATCTGCTCGATGCCGATGATGGGGGAGGAGTTCAACCGGGACGGTTCGGTTCGCCTCGACTGCATCGCTACCGTGGTGGATGCGCTCCGTCTGAGGGATGAGTTTTCCGCCGGTGCCGACCTCGTGAAGAAGGATATCGACGAGGAGGACATAGAGAACCTGATAATCCAGCAGATTGAGTTCTGCAACGTTATCATTCTCAACAAGATCTCTGAAGTATCTCCTGAAGAGGCAGCCGAGATCAAGGCCGTGATAAGGGCATTGCAGCCGAAAGCGGAGATCATCGAGTGCGACTACTGCGATGTGGATTTCGAAAAACTCCTGAACACCGGCGACTTCGACTTCGACAAAGTGGCCACGAGCGCCACATGGATCCGCGAGATAGAATCGCCTGTCGACGAGGATGAAGATGATGATCATCATGAGCATCATCATGACCACCATGACCACCATGACCACGACCATGATGAGCATGATCATGACCATGACGAGCATCCTGGACATCATCACCACCATCATCACCATCACGATGAGGGCGAGACGGAGGAATATGGCATCGGAACTTTCGTCTATTTCAACAGAAAACCGTTTTCTCTCAATAAGTTCGACTGGTTCTGCGCGAAACACTGGCCGGCTTCGGTGATAAGGACCAAGGGTGTATGTTACTTCAAGGAGAATCCCGACATGTCCTATCTGTTCGAGCAGGCCGGAACGCAGAAGAGACTCGTGGAGGCAGGGCAGTGGTATGCCACTGCTCCTGAAGAGGACCTGCGGGTTCTTCTCGCCAACAATCCGGACCTGATGCGTGACTGGGATGAGGAGTATGGCGACCGAATGCAGAAATTGGTGTTCATCGGTCGCGACATGGACAAGGAAGCCATCACCAAGGCACTGGACGATTGCCTCGCCTGAGGTCGAGATTACAATTCGATAGTATTGTCAAGTCCGAGAAGGGTGTCGGGGACCCCTTTTCGGGCTTGTTGTTTTGCACCGAGTCTGATGAGCTTGCCGCATGTCTGCGGTATGCTCTGTCCCCCTTCGCTGAGCTTCTTCATGGCGCTGTCGTAGGCCTTCTGTGCGCTCTCGAGCTTTGCTCCGATCTCCATGAAGGGCTGCATGAACTTCCCTACGCGGTCGAGCATCTCGTTGGCGAGGGTATATACTTTCTCATGGTTCTCCGCCTGTGCGATCTGCTGCCATGTCATGGCTATTATCTTCAGCGCGGCATAGAGAGTCTGTTCGTCGGCGATGTAGACGTTCCTTTCCATCGCCTTCCTCCAGAGGTCGGGGGCTGCATTGGTGGCTGTAAGCAGCGCGGCGTTGTTCGGCACGAACATGATCACGTAGCCAACGCTCCGTTTCGGAGGTTTTATATGGGAGGAATAGTCCTTGGCTGCGAGTTCCGCCACATGTTTGCGGATGCTCTCCACGTGCGCGCGGAGAGCGCGGTTCCTGGCCTCGTCGGTTTCCGAGTTCATATAGTCGAGATAGGCGGATAGGGATACCTTGGCGTCGATCACCACATCCCGTTCCTTGTCGAGGTGGAGGATTACGTCGGGGCGCATGGCTGTGGCGCCCTCCTCGCGGATAATGTTCCCGGCGGCGTCTCTGATAAATGCCTGGGTGTCGAAATGCACACCCTCGTGCAGTCCTTGCGATTCGAGGAGTTCCGTGAGCACGGTCTCGCCCCAGTCTCCCTGGATTTTTCCGCCGTTGCGCAGGGCGTTGGCGAGTCGGTCGGCGCTTTCTCGGGCTGACTCGCTCGAGCGGAGCAGGTTGCTGATGTCGGCCGACATCTTGCCACCGAGTTCACCATGCACGCGCGTGTTTTCCGATACGGCCTCGCGCATGCGGCCGATCTGCTCATTGAGTGGAGTGAGGATAAGTTCCATGGAATTGCGGCTGCTTTGCTCGAATTCCTGCTGTCTGTCCTTGAGGAGGTCGGCGGTAGCATTCTTCAGTTGTTCCTGCATCTTCGCCACAGTCTCGTCAAAGCGATCCTGGAGTGCGTCCATAGCCTCGCGATGATGCTTTTCCTGAAGTTCAGCGGTCCGTTTATTGGTATCCTCCCGGTCGGCAAGTATGCGTTCGAACTTATGTCGTTCGGCTTGTACCTTTTCGTCAGCTACGCTTTTCTCCGTCTCGAGCCGTTCATCAGCCAGAGCCTTCTCAGTCTTCAGCTGCTGGATAGTGTCGGCAGTAACCTTTGCCTCTGCCTCAAACCGGCTCCGAGCCCTGTTCAGTCCGATCAGATACCCGACAGCCACCCCCGCCAATCCAATCAATATCCCGACAATTATCTCCATAACAATCTATATTCAAATTCAATCCCCCAAATCTCTTCCATTGTCACACCATTTAGAGAGTGTTTGGATTTAACTTCTATTCACCCGAAGAGGATTTTTTGAGATGTTTGCGCAAGTAGAGGAGGGCGCGGTGCGGGCACCGTAACCGACGAAATCTTGGCGGAAACAGCCAAAAAAGACCTTCGGGTGGATAGAAAGAATTTCCTCCTCATCTATCTATTATAAATTCGTGTTAAATTCAAACACTCTCTTAGACCCATGCTTCTTTTCTTTGCCGTATACGTGGTTTGAAGTGCAAATATAGTCATTTTTCACAAGATTAATGGCATGCGGCTGCTGAAATCCCTGATTTAGGAGAATATCGAAGCATACTCCGAAGCACACCTATTGAAGCATATCAGGGAGAAACTCGAATAGCAAGCGCGGATACTCATGAAATTGCAATATGACGTAATGTGAGCAATATTGATTATGAAATGATTGAAATTAACAAATATTAACATAAAATATCTTTATTAGTAACTGTTCAGCGGACACGCTGAGGTAGTCGCCTATTAGAAAAGGGCGAGTA
>CAJUBC010000003.1 GCA_910584545.1 uncultured Muribaculaceae bacterium
TGATTGTGGATTTAGTGGTGAGGCAGCGGGAGGGATACCCGCTGCCTTTTTACAACCCTTATCCACCCACCACTAAATCCCCTGAAATTTATGTCGGAATTTATCCAGATTGAAAGGTCTGTATTGGAGGAAATTCTCGATCGGACTGCCTATCTACGCAAGGTAATAACGGGTCTTTACGAGCGAGTGCGCAACAAAGAACCTGATGATTGGCTTACGCTGGAACAGCTTTGCGAATTTCTCAATATCTCCCCTTCAAAAGCACGTTCTCTGAAGAAAAGCGGACGTATAGGATTTATAAAAAGCGGCAAAAGTTATCTGTATCTCGCCGATGATGCTTTTCGCCTTCTTGAACGAGTAGAAGCTATTTCTGATGAAAGACAACATTCGTAAATGCGATATTGAGAATTTTTATGCTGACAGTCTGGCGATACTTGAAATCGTAGAAAGACTGAACGAAGGAATCCAGCCATTATTTTTGGGTAAAAGATTCTATACTGATGCCCAACTCGCGGAAAAGCTCAACATTTCAAGGCGTACCTTGCAGGAATATCGTGATAGCGGACTGATAGCCTATTATCGGCTTGACGGCAAAATACTATATGCTGACGACGATGTGGAAACATTTTTGAAATCCACATATAGACCCAGATACTGAACATGAAACGCGGCCACCGGAATTTCCCGATGACCGCGTTTCTGTTTAGGATAGTTGTTGTCAGATGATTTGAAGTGTGTTGAACTTGCTCCGCATCGTAGCCATGCCATCATACACGGCTTGATCCTGCATCTTCGCGTAGATTTGCGTTGTCTTTATATCGCTGTGACCGAGCATCTTGGATATGACCTCTATTGATACGTTGTTGCAGAGCGACATAGACGCAAATGTGTGGCGGGCAACGTGAGTGGTGAGATGCTTCTTGATTTTTGCCAGATCTGCAATCTCTTTGAGATATGCGTTCATCTTCTGGTTGGTTATCACAGGCATCACCACTCCCTTTTCCTTGACAACGGGATGCCCGGCATATTTAAGAATGAGCTGACGGGGCACCTCCAGCATGGGCACGATGCACATCTCCCCTGTTTTTGCGCGGGCCTTGCGTATCCATGTGTTGCCCTTGTCATCATCTTGGATGTTGTCGTATGTAAGGGCTTTCATGTCGCAGAACGCAAGCCCGGTGAAACAGCAGAACACGAAAGTGTCGCGTACTATCTCCAGACGGGGCAGCTCTTTCAGGTCGAGATCCATTATGACCTTGAGTTCAGCCTCTGTCAGAAACTGGCGCTCGCTGTATGTGCGCTGATACTTTTTTCCGATGAACGGGTCATGGGAGATCCACTTGTGTGCCAGCGCATACTGCAACACGTTTTTTACACAGCGCAGATAACGGACGGCTGCATTGTTGGCGCATCCTTTCTTCATGCGTAGAAAATGCTCGAAATCATCAAGCATACCGGATGTTACCTCCTTTATAGGGAGGTCGGGGACATTGTATTGGAGCTGGAAGAAATCCTCCAGATAGTCGGCGCATCGGGTCCAGCGCTGATAGGTGGGCTTAACTATGTCGCCACGGTCGAGTTCCTCCTTGCGTTTTTCGTTAGCCTCGCGGAACACCTCACACATCATCTTCGGCTTTTCCATAGTGCCGAGATAATGGGCTTTAAGGATTGCGGGATTGACCAGCTTGTTCTCGCGGATCAGCATATTGTGGATTTCACAGAAACGGGCACGCACAATTTCGAGGAATTTGTTAAGTTCCTTGTCGCGGCGCGATGTGCCGTCGCTCATGTTGCGTTTCTGGTTCCAGTGCTTTGGATTCACGGAACGGCCGATTGTAAACTCGGTCATCTGCCCGCCGACCGAGATGCGGGCGTAAAGCGGATATTCGCTCTTGTCGGTCTTTGGCTTTCTGGCGTAGAAAGTCAGGGTGAAATAAGAATCGGATGTCATTTCTCTGTGGGTTTAATGGTTATATAAATATAATCATTTTTACCGACATATCAAAACTGAGAAAATCATCTGACATAGCAATACGAATCATTCAGGAGACTCACGCCCTTTATGTGTGCAAACCGTGTGCCCGGCTCACTGATTAAAATGGCGCATAGTGGGGCAATCAGTGTCAATAAGTGGTTTCAGGCAGGATTTATAGTTAAAGAATATTTCAAGAGTTAAAGAGTGTTTATAAACTCTGAAAATTGCGACCTCAACCGGGTCAAAGGTTCCATCCTGCGCTCAAAACCCCACTTTGAGAGGCTTGATAAGGGGCTAACAGCCGATAACTCAGCCGACTCACTGATGAATTTTGCCAACCGTGAGTCGAATTACTCACAAACGTGAGTACTCACTAATGACTCACTCACCACCTCTGTATTCTGCGCGAATCTGAAATTTTGGCAAAAAAGAAAAGCACTGAAAATCAAGTGATTTCAGTGCTTTGCGGCGATTTGCCATTTTGTCTTGTGACCCCGGTGGGGCTCGAACCCACGACCCAATGATTAAGAGTCATTTGCTCTACCAACTGAGCCACGGAGTCATGCGTGCTCGGCTCTCAGCCTCGTTTGCGATTGCAAAATTAGTGCTTTTTTCTTTTCTCACCAAATTTTTTCTCACTTTTTTTCAAAATTTTTTCTTTTTCGCACTTTTTTCGCTCCCCTTACCTACTAAACCACTATTTTTTACTATCTTTACGCCGTGAATCAAACCGACGCTCCGGCGTCGCGTCAATATCTCGTTCCGATTTTTTCATATCAATTTCTTTTTATAAGTCATGGACAAAAAAATCATTTATCTTGCCCTCGGTCTGGTGCTCGTAGGTACCACCGGGTGCAACAAGAAGCTGGGTCAGTTCAAGAGCAGTTTCTTCACCACGGTACCCACTCCGCTTGAGACCGTGGGCGAGAACGTGCCCGGAACAGTCAACGGAGCAATACCCGCCAAATTCATGGTAAAGAACGCCAAGGTCACCGCTACCCCGGTGATCACATGGAAGACATCGGCAGGCACCGACAGCGAGGTTCCTGCCCAGCCAGTGGTGTTCCAGGGCGAGAACGTCCGCGCCAACGGTCAGGTGGTGGACTACAAGAACGGCGGCAAGGTCACAATACCATTCTCGGTGGCCTACAACCCCGGAATGTCCTCCTCCGAGCTCTTCCTCGACTTCACTGTCGACCAGAACGGCAAGATCTATCGTCTGCCCCGCGTGAAGGTGGGATACGGAGTAGTGGCCACCTCGACCCTCGCTTCCGCCAAGACCGTGACCCCGGCCATCGCCAAGGATGATTTCCAGAAGGTGATCACCGAGAAGTACACCGCCGACATCCACTTCCTCATAAACCAGGCCAACATACGCGCCAACCAGACCAGCAAGACCGACTATATCGATCTCAACAAGCGTCTGATGGAGGCCAACGCGGCTCCCAACCAGGAGATCGCCGCCATCAACATCAACTCCTACGCTTCGCCCGAAGGCGCTTACGACTTCAACGAGAAACTCGCCCAGAAGCGCGAGAAGAACACCACCAGCCTCGTGGAGAACCAGCTGAAAAAGGACAAGATCTCCGAGTTCGGCGAGCTTACGTCATCCTTCACCCCCGAGGACTGGGAAGGCTTCGAGCAGCTCGTGGAAAAGAGCAATATCCAGGACAAAGACCTTATCCTCAGCGTGCTCCGCATGTATCCCGATCCCGTGCAGCGCGAGCGTGAGATCCGCAACCTCTCCTCCGTGTTCGACGAACTCGCCGACCAGATCCTGCCCCAGCTCCGCTATTCGCGCGTGATGGCCCAGATCAACGTGCTCGGCAAGAGCGACCAGGAACTCGTCCAGCTCTTCAACACCAACCCCAAGGCGCTCACCGAAGAGGAGATGCTCTACGTGGCCACCCTCACCGACGACAACATGAAGAAGATGGATGTCTACAACACCGCAGCCGAGATCCACTCCAAGGACTACCGCACCTTCAACAACCTCGGTATGACACAGTACATCGCCGGTGACTACGCGGGTGCGAAAGCCAACTTCGAGCATGCCCGCCGCCTCAACCCGGCAGCCAAGGAACCGGAGATGAACCTCGGTCTGATCTCCATGCTTACCCATGACTACGCCAAGGCCAACGAGCAGATCGGAGCCGCGGCAGGCGTACCCGAGAGCGCGGACGCCATGGGCGTATATTACCTCTCGCAGGGCGACGTGCAGAAAGCCATCAACTCCTTCGGCGACGCCAAGACCAACAACGCGGCTCTCGCCCAGATCCTGGCCAAGAACTACACCGCAGCCGAGAATATCCTCGCCAATGTCGCCGCTCCCGACGCCACCACTTCATATCTGAAAGCTATCGTGGCAGCACGCACCAACAACCAGAGCGGCGTGCTCAGCAACCTCCGCGACGCGGTGAAGGCCGACTCAGCCCTCCTCGCCCGCGCCAAGAGCGACCTCGAGTTCGCCAACTACAACCTCTCGAACCTCTGACAACAGAAGCAACAGCAAAAAAGAGGGAGGCCCGCCCGGGCTTCCCTCTTTTTTTCGTCCTGTGATGGCCACTGAAGTGTGCATCGGCGCAAGCCGGTGCATCGCAGGGCGTTGCCTCAATGCGCGTCAAGCCAGTTGGAGCCCACGCCGCTCGCCGCCGTCAGCGGCACCTTCCCGCTGTAGGCCTTCTCCATCTGCCGCGTCACCAGCTCCTGCATCACCGGAAGCTCCTCCGGGACCACATTGAAATTCAGTTCGTCATGCACCTGCATGATCATGGTCGACTTCAGGCCGCGCTCGCGCATCTCCCGGTCGATGGCCACCATCGCCACCTTGATGATATCGGCGGCCGTACCCTGCAGCGGCGCGTTGATGGCGTTACGCTCCGCGTAGCCGCGCACAACCGGGTTCTTCGAGTTGATGTCCGGCAGCATCCTGCGGCGCCCCATACGGGTCTCCACATAGCCTTTCTCGCGGGCATGCTCCACCGAATCCGACATATATTTCTTCACCCCGGGGAAGGTCAGGAAATAATTGTCGATAATCTCCTTGGCCTCGGCGCGCGGTATGCCGAGACGCGTGGAGAGACCGAAGGCCGAGATTCCGTAGATTATACCGAAATTGGCCGTCTTCGCCTTCCTCCGCTCATTGGCCGACACCTCTTCCGGAGTCTTGTGGAAGATGCGTGCCGCGGTGATGGCGTGGATGTCGCGCCCGTGGCGGAACGCGTCGAGCATTATGCCGTCGTCAGAGAAATCGGCCATGAGCCGCAGCTCGATCTGCGAATAGTCGGCGGAAAGGAAGAGACAGCCGGGGTCGGCGATGAACGCACGGCGTATCTCCCGCCCCTCGTCGTCGCGCACCGGTATATTCTGCAGATTGGGTGCCGACGACGATATGCGGCCCGTGGCCGTCACTGTCTGGTTATAGTTGGTATGCACCTTCCCCGTCTCCGGGTTGATGGCCGCCGGGAGCGCCTGAAGATAGGTGGTGAGGAGCTTCTTCAGCGCGCGGAACTCCATGATCTTACCCACCACGAGATGCTTCGGAGCCAGTTTCTCGAGGATATCCTCGCTGGTGGAATACTGCCCTGTCTTTGTTTTCTTGGCCTTCTCGTCGAGTTTGAGCTTGTCGAAGAGTATCTCACCAACCTTGGCGGGAGAACCGACGTTGAAGCGTTCGCCGGCAAGGGTGAAGATCTCCTCCTCAAGTGCTGCTATACGCTCCTCCATATCGTGTGCGGCCTCGTTGAGCGCGGCCACGTCAAGAGTGACGCCGGCGAGCTCCATGCCCGCAAGCACCCTCACCAGAGGAAGCTCCACCTCCTCGAGCAGTTTATCCATGTTCTGTTTCCTGACCTCCTCCTCGATGGGACCGATGAGCCGGAGGGCGGCATCGGCCTGGATGCAGGCGGCGCGCATGCGCTCGCCGCTCATGTCGTCATCCTCGAACAGTGACCGCGACTTGCGCGAGGACTGGGCCGGAGCAGCCGGAATCTCCCATCCGAGATAGATCTGCGCAAGGGCGTCGGCGGTGTGCCGCATCTCCGGCTGGAGCACGTAATGTGCCAGCGATGTGTCGCGATAGTTCACCAGCGCGTCGGCCTTGTCGTTGCGCAGCCGCGCCGCGATCACCATGTCGCGCTTGGCATTTCCGCTCACATTCGCCAGAGCCGGCATGGCCATCAGGTCGAGGATGAAATCCACCCCCTCGGCATAATCCGCCGGCACATACCATGCGTTGCCAGGAGCAGTGGCCACAGCGGCCCCTGTAAACCTCGACATGGCATCATTCTCACCCTCGGCGGCCAGATGTATACCTATCCGCTCTAAACCGTCGAGAGCGCGCCGCAATTCGCCGAGCGTCCGTCCGTCGGATACCTGCACGTAATTCTCGGGTACCGCCTCCGGCTTGGGACGCTGCGGAACCTCCTCCGCATCGGCCGAGGCCTCCTCACTGTCGGCGAAATCGAAGAGACCCGCCTGCGGAACCGGCGCGGAATGCGCGGAATTGAGCCGACGTCCCACGCGGTCGATAAGGCTCTTGAACTCCAGTTCCTTGAAGATGGCGAAAAGTTTCTCCCGGTCGACAGGACGCGCCTCGAGGCTGTCGGGATCCACCTCCACCGGAGCATCCGTGCGGATGGTGGCCAGGAACTTGGAGAAGCGGATATTCTCCGCGTTTTCCTCCACCTTCTTCTTAAGCGCGCCCTTGAGTTTATCAGTATTTTCGAGAAGATTCTCCACGCTGCCGAAGTCATTGATAAGCTTCACGGCGGTTTTCTCGCCCACGCCCGGGCAGCCGGGGATATTGTCGACCTTGTCGCCCATGAGGGCCAGCAGGTCGATCACCTGCGAGGTGCGCTCAATGCCATAGCGGGCGCACACCTCCTCCTCGCCCCGCAGTTCGAAATCCTGACCGCGATACGAGGGCTTGTACTGGAGCACCGAGGGGCTCACAAGCTGGCCGAAATCCTTGTCGGGGGTCATCATGTAGACGGTGAATCCCTCCTTCTCCGCGCGCCGCGCCAGAGTGCCTATCACGTCGTCTGCCTCGAAACCGGGCACCTCGACAATGGGTATGTTGTAGGCGCGCACTATCTCCTTGATGATAGGTACGGAGAGTTTGATGTCCTCAGGGGTGGCACTGCGTTCCCCCTTGTACTCGTCGAAAGCCTCGTTGCGGAAGGTCGGACCCTGCGGGTCGAAACAGACGGCGATATGGGTGGGATTCTCCTTGCGGAGGAGTTCCTCGAGCGTGTTGACGAATCCGAAGATAGCGGAGGTGTTGAAACCTGCCTGCGTGATGCGCGGCATTCTGATAAGGGCGTAATACGCGCGGAAGATGAGCGCGTAGGCATCAAGAAGGAAAAGGCGTTTCTCAGCCATGACATTTTAAATTTAGAAAATATTTCTATTGACCGGAAACCGGCAAAACAAGAGGAGAGGACCCGGGCGGGGTCTTCTCCTCTATATAACGGATTTAAAATCGGTTTTGGTTTATTTGCCCGTAGTGATGCGGATGTTGATGCCGCCGTCGGGGCTTACGTTGATTTCGAGCGTCGTGCCCTCGGCGAGACGGAGCACCGGAGCGTTGCCCTCGGCCTTGCGGGCGTTGGGGAGCACGGGAGCTGCGGAGCCACCTTCGAGAGTGGGATAAGCGCGGCTTGTGTCGATTCCGGTCACAGGCTTGGCCTCGCACTTGGGAGCAGCCTCCTTCTTGGGAGCGGGAGCCGCGGGCTTAGGAGCGGGCTTGGGAGCGGGAGCTGCCTTCGGAGCCGCCTTGGGGGCTGCACCGGCTGCTGCGAACTCGAAGATGGGCTGGTCGGTGGCCATCACGTCACCATCCTCGATGAGGCACTTGGCGATGACGCCGGCACGGTCAGCCGTGAGGTTGTTCTCCATCTTCATGGCCTCGTAAATGAGGAGGGTGTCGCCCGGTTTGACTGCGTCGCCCGGCTTAACCTTTACCTCGAGTACCGTACCGCCCATAGGAGCCTTCATGATCTCGCCGCCGCCCTGGATTTCCTCGGCTGCGGGAGCCGCGGGAGCTGCAGCGCCTTCGGCTGCGAACTCGATCAGAGGCTGGTCGGTGGCCATCACGTCGCCATCGCCGATGAGGACAGCCTTGACCACGCCACCCATGTCGCATGCGAGGTCGTTCTCCATCTTCATGGCCTCGTAGACGAGCACTGTGTCACCCGGCTTAACTGTGTCGCCCGGCTTAACGCGGATCTCGAGCACCGTTCCGCCCATGGGAGCCTTGAACACGGGGCCGTCGCCGGCTTCTGCCACAGTGGCAGCCTTCGGAGCCTCGGTCTTGGGTGCGGACGCTGCCTTTGCCTCGTACTCGGCCTTGCGGAGATTCTGGAGGAATGTCTTGGCAACGTTGGGGAGAAGTTCGAGAAGGAGATACTCCTCTTCGTTCTGGGCGAGCTTCAGGCCACCGAACTTCTCGAGCTCCGGATTGGCCGGTTTTTTATAGCTGTTCACATCGTAGGGAGTCTCCACGGGGCTGCCGGTGATGAGCTCGCGGAACTTGGGATCCACGGGCACGGGGGTCTGGCCGTATTCGCCCTTTACGAGGCCTACGAACTGGTTGTTCTTATTCGTGTAGTCGGCGTTGCCTTTGCGACGGTCCATGGCGAGGGCCACGGCCTGCGAGCCCACGATCTGCGATGTCGGGGTCACGAGGGGCACCAGACCCGCGTCGCGGCGCACCTTCGGGATGAGGGCCATGGCCTCGTCGAGCACGTCGAGTGCGTTAAGCTGCTTGAGGTTGGCCACCATGTTGGAGTACATACCTCCGGGCACCTCGGCGTTCTTGACGATCTCGTTGGGCTTGGGGAAGCCGAAATATTCCTCGATCTTGTGGCACGCGTCGAGCAGAGCGGGCTCGTCGCACTTCCTGGCCGCCTCGATGGCGCGGTCGAACTCGGCGTCGATTTCCTTCGGCATGGCGGCGAAAGCCTCCTCGAAGTCCTTCGGCCATTTGTCCTTGTTGAGGTCGAAGTCGGCGAGTGCCTTGCGGGCGTCCTTGAGCTCGTGACGAATCTTGGCCACGGCGTCCATGTTCGCCTCGAGCTCCACGCCGAGCTTCTTGCAGAAGATGTCGACGAGCTCGATGGCGGGAGCCGCGGAGCCGCCGCCGAACCACCAGATGTTGGTGTCGACGATGTCGACGCCCTGGATTATGGCTGTCAGCACCGACGCAAGGCCGTAGCCCGGAGTACAGTGCGTGTGGAAGTCAACGGGCACCTTGAGGGCCTTCTTGAGCTTAGGCATCAGAGTGTAGATGCGGGCGGGATTGACGAGGCCGGCCATATCCTTGACGGTGATCATCTTGGCTCCGATCTTCTCCATCTCGACGGCCTTGTTCACGAAATACTCGTCGGTGAAGATCTTCTCCTTGGAGGCGTCATCCTTGGGGTCGACGGTGTAGCATACGGCTGCGTCGGCGATACCGCCCAGCTCGTTGATCATCACGATAGAGTCGTGGATGTTGTTGATGTCGTTGAGTGCGTCGAAGATACGCATCACGTTCAGACCGTTCTCGATGGCCTTCTCGTAGAAGCCCTTGAGCACGCTGTTGGGGTAGGGGACGTAACCGAAGAGGTTACGGCCGCGCGAGAGGGCGGAGAGAAGGGAGATGCCCTTCATAGCCTTGGAGCACTCGCGGAGGCGGTCCCAGGGGCTCTCGCCCAGATAACGCATCACGGAGTCGGGCACCGCACCGCCCCAGACCTCCATGATATAGAATTTAGCATCGCGGTAAAGGGGAAGTAGACGGTCCACATTCTCCTGCTTCATACGCGTTGCGAAAAGCGACTGCTGTCCGTCGCGAAGTGTCAGATCTCTAACTCTTAGCGTTTTAGCCATTATGATATATAGATTTAAGTTATAAGATTTTATACAATTCTCCCACTCCGGCACCATGTCCGGACCAAAGGTCGGAACGCGGCACCGTCATGTTGCGCCAAAATTAAGAATTTTTCAGCAAATAAAGAAATATTTCTACAATAATTTTGAGCCTTTTCTCCCAAAAACTTTCTTACAAAGTCCGATTTGCCGCCCTCGACGGCAATTTAGTTGCATCGTACTGTATTTTTTTCTAACTTTGCACATTATAAGACAACTTGTAAGACAGGAGGACAAATGCTCCGCGGATTGTTTACATATTATGCAGCCGATTATTGACAAAGTAGACACAGCACTGATAAAAGCAGAACTTACACCCGACCGATTGTTGCGTCGCTCCAACAAGGGGGGCAACGAGATATACGTGGTCGATGCTTTCAACGCGCCTGCCACAATGCGTGAGATCGGTCGACTGCGCGAGCTCTCTTTCCGCGAGGCCGGAGGGGGCACGGGGCTCGAATGTGACATAGATGAATTCGACACTATGGAGATGCCGTGCCGCCAGATGATCGTATGGAATCCCGACGGAGACGAGATTATCGGGGGCTACCGCTTCATCCTCGGCGAGGATGTCAAGGTAGAGGACGGCGTGCCCCATATCGCCACCTCCCACATGTTCCGCTTCTCCCCGCAGTTCATGTCCGACTATCTTCCGAACACCATCGAGTTAGGCCGTTCGTTCGTAGTGCCTGTCTATCAGAACACCAGGGAGCGCCCGAAACAGATCTACGCGCTCGACAATCTCTGGGACGGTCTCGGTGCCCTCACCGTGATATATCCGCAGATCAAATACCTCTTCGGAAAGGTGACCATGTATCCCGACTTCCACCGCGAGAGCCGCGAGATGCTGCTCGGATTCATCCACCGCCATTTCCCCGACCCGGACTCCCTGGTCACCCCGATTGACCCGCTGCCGAGCATAGCGGCTTCGCCAGAAATACAGAACCTCTACACCGGCGACTACAAGGAGGACCTGCGCATCCTGTCGCAGTTCGTACGAGCCGCCGGCTACAAGATCCCGCCGCTCGTCAACGCCTATATGTCGCTGTCACCCACGATGCGCTCGTTCGGCACGGCGGTCAACCGCGAGTTCGGCAATGTAGAGGAGACGGGCATTCTCATCCGTCTCGACCAGGTCTACGAGGAAAAGAAAGCCCGTCACATCTATACATTCAAGCCCTGAGGCAGACGCTGAGGGTAAGGCAAAGCGCATGTAGGCGCGTTGCTGCGCCTACACGTTGAAACGGAAGTGCATGATGTCGCCGTCCTGCACCACGTACTCCTTGCCCTCGACCCCAAGCTTTCCGGCGTCGCGCACGGCCGATTCAGAGCCAAGCGTCACGTAATCGTCATATTTGATGACCTCGGCGCGGATGAATCCCTTCTCGAAATCGGTGTGTATGATTCCGGCCGCCTGCGGCGCCTTGGTACCGCGCAGGAATGTCCATGCGCGCACCTCGTCGGGGCCCGCGGTGAAATATGTCTGCAGGTCGAGCAGCGCGTATGCAGCGCGGATCAGGCGGCTCACGCCCGACTCCTCCAGTCCGAGGGCCTCGAGGAATTCCTTGCGCTCCTCCCATGTGTCGAGCTCGGCGATCTCGCTCTCGGTCTTGGCGGCCACTATCAGCATCTGCGCCCCCTCGCCGCTGATGGCCTCGCGGACAGCGTCGACGTAGGCATTCCCCTCGACGGCCGATTCATCATCGACGTTGCACACGTACATCACCGGTTTGTTGGTGAGCAGGAAAAGGTCGCGGGCGAATTTCTGCTCCTCCTTCCCCTCGATCTGCACGCTGCGCGCCGGACGACCCTGCTCGAGGGCCTCCTTGTAGGCAGCTAATACTCCTAACTGCATCTTCGCGGTCTTGTCGGCCCCGGCCTTGGCGGCCTTCTCGGTCTTGGCCATGCGCGACTCCACTGTCTCGAGGTCCTTGATCTGCAGCTCATAGTTGATCACCTCCATGTCGCGCACCGGGTCGATGGTGGTGTCGACATGGGTGATGTTGTCGTCGTCGAAGCAACGGAGCACATGCAGGATGGCGTCCGTCTCACGGATGTTGGCGAGGAACTTGTTGCCGAGGCCCTCACCCCTGGAGGCTCCCTTCACCAGTCCGGCGATATCGACGATCTCCACAGTGGCGGGCACCACCGACTTCGGAGAGCACATCTCCACGAGCTTCGTCAGACGGTCGTCGGGAACCGAAATCACGCCCACATTGGGCTCGATGGTGCAGAAAGGGAAGTTGGCGCTCTGCGCCTTGGCGTTGCTCAGACAATTGAACAGGGTGGACTTGCCCACGTTCGGCAGTCCCACTATTCCACATTTTAAAGACATCTATCTAATTGTTTTCAGAGTTTCACATTATATCTATGACGTGCCGTCGGGTCAGAAGCTGTAGCCGACTTCTGCGGCGAGTTCACGGTCCTGGCGCACTTTCGAACCGATGGTTGTGAGCAGGTCACCCACGATGGCGCCGTTGACGCCGATCTTCATGGCCTTGATCTGGGTTTCGCGCGAGAGGGATATGCGGCCGCCGGCGAAGCGCAGGATTGTGTGGGGATGGATCATCCGGAAGAGGGCCACCGTGTCGAGCACCTCCTCAGGGCTCAGCGGCTCGCTGTGCTCAAGAGGGGTTCCCGGTATCGGGTTGAGGATATTGACGGGGATTGAATCCGGAGCCACGCGGCGCAGCGTCAGCGCGAACTCCACACGCTGGCGCGGGGTCTCTCCCATGCCGATGATTCCGCCGGAGCAGATTTCGAATCCTATCTTCCTCGCCGTCTCTATCGTGCGGATCTTGTCCTCGATGGTATGGGTGGAGCAGAGGGTGGCGAAATGCGACGGCGCGGTCTCCAGATTGCAGTGATAGCGGCGCACTCCGGCATCGTAAAGGCTCTGCAGTTCCTCCGGGCCGAGCAGACCCATCGAAGCGCAGAGACCTATGCCCCCGTTCTCGCTCATCTCGCGGAAATATCCGCAGGCCTTGGTAAGCTCGCGGCCCGTGAGGGCGCGTCCGCTTGTCACCAGCGAGAAGCGGCGCACGCCGTGGAGACGGTTCTCCTCAGCGGTCTTGAGGCATTCCTCACGCGACACCAGTCCGTAGACATCGGCCGAAGTCTTGTAATGCGCCGACTGCGCGCACCACTTGCAGTCCTCCGGACAGCGTCCCGAGCGGGCGTTGATTATGGAGCAGGAATCGAACTCCGGCTTGCAGAAACGGCGCGTGATCTCCGCAGCCGCCTCCCAGAGAGCCTCATGTTGCGAAGGCTCTATCTCGCAAAGGCTGTAGGCCTCCGCTTCCGTAAGGCTCCCGCCGTCAAGAATCTTGGCCTTCAGCGTATCAATATCAACCATGACACAGGTTATTTTATACCCCTCATTGAATTTCCCAAAGAGGAGGCTTTCGTTTATGTCGCAAAATTACAACTTTTTTACGACATAACCAATCATGGAAAGAGCACTAATGCCGGATAAGGTTATGATGACAGGAAGGGTCTTATTTGAGCTCCACCTCCCTGAGGTCGACAAGGCCCTGGACTATCGCGTAGATGGTGAGGGCGGCGGTGGAATGGATGTTGAGCTTGGTGCTGATGTTCTTGCGGTATGTGGTGATGGTGTGGAACGAGAGGAAGAGGCGGTCCGCGATTTCCTTGTTGGTGAGTCCCTGCGCCACGAGGCAGACTATCTCTTTCTCGCGGTCGCTGAGGTTCTCGGGACGCTCCGCCTCGGAGCCTGTCGCTTCCTTGACCGAGGCGTTCTCGCGGCGCACAGTGGCCTCCTTCTCGAGCGCCTCCACGGCCGGGACGAGAAGGCGGTTCTCTATCTCGCAGTGCGAGACAAGGTCGTCGCCGCAGGCGTTGATGTTGAAGAGCGCGCGGTTGAGCATCCGCGTGTTGGGCATGGTGTAATGCTGCAGGAAGATATCCTTGAGCTCGTTGAGCTTCGACACCACGCTCTCATGCTTCGAGGCGAACTCGGCGATGCTGAACTCCGACGGCTCGCCGCGCAGCAGGCTCTCGATGTAAGGGAAGACCACGCGGTCCTCATAGTCCATGTGGTTGCGTACCTCTTCCACGTAATCGTCGAAGAACTTGATGATGAGCATCGCCACGTTGTCGAGAAGCGGAAGATGCACGGCCAGTATCAGGGTCTCGCGGATGTCGGGAAGCCGGAAGTCCAATATGTAGGAGTGCGCCTGACGCAGATACGCCATCAGGGTAGGGAGGTCCACCGGAATCCCGGCGAAACTCTTCCCGCTCACAAGGTCGGCGACTGCGAGAAACGTGGAGCAGTCTATGCCCTGCTTGTCGCAAACCTCTCCCACGGTCTTGTCGCCGAATCCGAACGGAATCCTGAACCTGTTGAGAACCAGTAGCAACTGGTTGTTGTCTTCGATTATGTCCCTCAGCTTGTCGGTGGCCGAATATCTTACAGTTGACTTTATCATAACCTTCCTATAGAGGTTTATACCCTCTCCCGCAAAATTACTGAATTCCGCGCATATCCGCCATACCTAAAAATAGGATTTCTGCTTCTTGATTTCGCCATAACCCACAAAAAGAGGGGACGCCGTTGGCATCCCCTCAATTCATACTTCAATTTTCAGGATCAGTGCTTAACCTTGACGGCGCTGTCGTTCACCTTCACGAGGTAAACCTGACCTGCGGGAGCGGAGATCCTGATCTCGTCCTTGCCTTCGGTTACGGTGATCTGGCCGATCACCATACCGTTCATGGTGTAGACAGCCACGTTGTCGCCAGCCACTACACCGCTGATCGTGATGTATTCCTCGCCGGCGGTGACGGTGAGGGTTCTGTCACCTACCTCCACGATACCGGCGGTCTCCACGATGGATACCTCCTCGGCATATTCGAAGCTTGCGATGAGGGAAGCGTCCTCAGCCACTTCCTTGAGAGTGTAGGAACCGTCCTTGATATCGGCGGTTACATCCTTGCCGTTGAGCGAGAGGGTAGCCACTTTCCAGTCCTTGGCGGGAGTCAGGGCGACCGTTGTGGAAGTTCCCTGCGGAACCTTGTAGCTTGCCTTACCGAAGTTCTCGAGCTCTACATTGACAACAGGCATCTCGACTACCTTGTAGGCGATTCTCATCTCGCGGTTCGATTCACCGTTGGATTCAGTACCGAGAGCGAAGCAAGCGCGGGGGAACACCATCACGTAGTCGCCGGGGGTGGTCACATGCTCCGTGAGATGGCATGTCATCTTCATGGCGATTTCATTCATCGGGGTGTTCTCGTCGAACGGCTTGCCGTCTTTGTCATAGAGCGTGATGGCATTCTCATTCATGTCGAGCCTGCATACCTCGTTGCCGTCAGCATCGATCAGATAGGGAGTCGCGCTCCATGAAATATTGATTCCTGTCTCATAGGTAGCTGCGAACTCATAGATCTCCTCCACGAAGCCGGCACCCGGGAGAACCGTTGCCTCAGGCCATGCGAGGACGCAGTCGTATGTAACCTGATAGCAGCTTTCCGCTTCTTCGCCGGAGTTACCCTCGACCACGCGGCCCTCGGCATCCTTGGCGTAGAAGAAGAACATCCAGGAGGTGTCGGAAGTCTCCCAGAAGTATTTGCCGGGAGTAACGGTCCATATCGTCTTGTCGGCATTGGGTTTTGCTTCGAATGTTCCCTGGACGGCATCCTGGCCACCGGAAGAATACTCGCATTTCACGCTCGCCACAGGCGCGCTGTAGGTGATGACTATCGGCTGCGTGGGGTCGATCACATCGAATTTGTTCTCGGGAGAGATGCTTACGACCGTCACGTCGCTGAACTTGTAAGGCTCGGTGGTGCCGGCGAACTTAACCTGCACAGGACCCCATACCGTATTTGCCGGGTTGCCGGCGTTGGTCGATGAGTAAGCCGTGACGGTGGCGGTATACTCTGTGCCGACAAAGAACTTGTTTACTGCAAGACCTCCGACGGTGGTCTTGTAGGTACCTGCGGTGCGGTCCACGACATCATCCTTCGTGGGACCTTCGTAAATCTCGATGTTGCGGATCACTGTGCCGTTCTCGTCGGTGAACTCCACAGTCACCATCTCAGCATCCGCAATCGGGTCGATCGTGACGGCGACCTCTGTGCCGCTCTGTATAACCGCGAGGCTAGGGTCGGTCACAAGGTCGGTTCCGGCTACGGAAAGGCTCTTGAGGACGAGGTCCTTCACATCGCCGCCGCCCTGGCCTGCCTTATAGGTGTATGTCCAGGAGAGATCCTGAGCCTCCGATTTCCTTGCTCCCTTTGTCAGGAATCCCTCGGGGAAGTGGAGGGTATAGGTGCCGGAAGTGGTGATTTTCAGCTCGCTGACAGCAGCTATGATTGTCTTGTCATATTTATTATCGTAGAACATCGTATTGAGCGGCACCTCGCTGTCGTAACCGTTGTCACTTGTGATACGGAGAAGCTTTGTGGAAACGGCAAAACCGTAATCCTCCGGAACAATGTTGATGTTGGTGAAAGGTTCGGAAAGTTCGAATGACTCGCCCGGAGCAGCCTTATGGGTGGTTCCGGCCGCATCATTCACGATTGCGTATGCCGTGAAAGTTAAGGGAACTGGATCCTCTCCCTCAGTGGGATTCGTGTAGTTCCAGGTGAAGTCGACTGCATCGGTGTAGTCACCGTCAAATGCGTTCTCAGGTATTTTTAGAGTCCATGTGCCCGATTTTATCACATTCGAGCAGTCAACTATATACATCCATGCGGACCAGTTATAGTCGATGGGACATGCTACTGTATCCCCATCCTGGGATACCATGTCGAGCGTTTCGACGTTGGCAACCCCTTCGCCCGAATCAAGAACGATGTTCGGGAAATTGCCATCGTTGGTGACATCGCCTTCCTTGGGACTGAACAGAGTCACAGTTCCCGCTGAAGCCGGCAAAGCTGCGGCTGCCATCGCCACTGCCACAATTGAAGAAAAGATTTTTTTCATCTGTGAAATATTAAGGTTAACAATAGAATCCAAGGTGTGAGCATTATTATATAATAAGCTGTTATTCAAGGTTTAGGAGAGCGGCATGCGCATTTCGTCTCTGTGACATGGCGACAGTCGCGCTATAGGCAAACACGCCATTATCCTGACATTCCGCCCCAAAATTACACAAAAAAATCGTAATCAAAAAATAAAATGCATTTTTTTCGTTAGTTTTTTTTAATAACACACGCTCAACACCTCCAAAATACGTGCCTACAGTCTCTTCCCGCCTCTCTCAGACAGTCAGGGGAGGGCGAGGAAAGTGTCGACTGTACGGGAAATCTGGCGGCGGTCCTCGAGTTCCTCGCCGGAGAAGATGATGGCGGCACGTTCATAGTGGGTGCGCCGCTCGGTCAGGCCTTCGCGCACGGCGGCGCGGATCTCATCCTCGCTTTTGCCGGCCATCAGCGGTCGCCGCGCGTTGTTGGCCATCAGCCTGGCCACCGTTCGCTCCTCCGATGCCTGGAGCCAGACGGTCAGCCCCCGGCCGAGCATATAGTCCATGTTGCCGGCGTGACAGGGGGTGCCTCCACCGCAGGCCACCACCGCATTGCTGAACTCGCCGACCTCGCGCAGCATGGCCGCCTCCATGCGGCGGAACTCCACCTCGCCTTTCTGTGCGAAGATGTCGCGAATGCTGAGCCGGAAGCGCTGCTCGATGTAGAAATCAAGGTCGATGAAATCACGGCCCATGGCGCTGGCGAGCGCGCGGCCGAACGTGGTCTTTCCGCAGGCCATATAGCCGATGATGAATATCGGAGTCTCAGTGCTCACGTCCATGGAGTCGTCTTATTATAAATCCGTGATGATGAAATTCCTTAACACAAACCATCCTATCAATGCCAGCGTCACGGCCACGATCACCGGGATGGAGTTCATGACGCGGTAGAAGCGGGGCCGGCTCCTGCGCCGCGCCGACGCCACGCCGAGGGCTATCAGGAAGGGCACGAGCAGGAAGAGCAGGGCATTGCAGCGCCATGCGGCGGCGATGTCGCCGTGGAGCAGGGCGTGAAGCATTCTCTGGCTGCCGCAGCCGGGGCATTTCAGCCCGGTGGCCATCAGCAGGGGACACTTGGGCGCGAACCGCTCGCTCCCGGGGTCGAACGCGAAATAGAGCGCGAGGATAATGGCGGCAACCGCTATGCCGCCGGCCCACAACAGTCTCCGGAGAGTCTTTCCCCTCCCGTTCTCCTCGTCGCGCTCCATCCCGTCAGAGCATAAGCAGCATCGGGAAATAGAGGGCGCCTCCGATCAGGCCGAGAACCACCGAGACGATGATCCATATTTCCGTCATGCGGGAATTGCGCCGCGCACGCTCTATGTCGCCGGCATAATATCTCGAGCTGACCGACATGCTGAAGAAGAGGGCCACTATGCCCGCGGGGAAACAGCAGCAGATTGTGGAGAGGATGGCCCAGAGCATATATGTGGGGGGCATCGGTTCCCGCGTCTCGAAGGGCGCCGGAGCTGGACGCGCCGGCTGCCGGAACGATGCCGGTTCCGGCGAGACGGGAGGCACGGGCGCTGCCGCAGGCTCGGGAGCGACCGGAGGAACCGGGGCGACCGGGGGAACCGGAGGGGGAGTGACGGCCGACGGATCGAACTTCAGGCCGAGGGTGTCGGCCCAGCGACGTTCGGCGGCATACATCTCGTCATCGGGAAACCGGTCCATCACCATGCGGGGCGCCTCGGCGGAGGCGCAGCCGTCGAGACTTGCCACGGCATCGGGATATGCCGCCGCCAATGGCTCTGGAAGCGCTCCGGAGAGACCGTCGAGGAGGAGGATGTCAACCTTACGGTCTCTCAGAATGTCGAGAAGTTCCGCCGAATCCTCCTCGCGGATTCCGGCGGGGCGGACAATGCATTCCACTCCGGCCGAGGCGTAGCCGTCGGCGAGAGGGATGTACGCGCTGTCGCTCACCGCGAGCACCACGCGGAAACGCTCGCCGCTGTTGAAGATCCTGACCAGCTCCGCGCCCTTGGCGCCGCCGTCCGATGTGAAAACCGCTATATTTTTCATAATGAGTAAGATTTCAAATTACACCTGCTGCATGTCGACGAGATGCCTGTAGAGGCCTCCCTTCGCTATGAGCCTGTCGTGTGTGCCTTCCTCCACTATCGCACCCTCCTTGAGGACGCAGATGCGGTCGGCGTTGGCGATGGTCGAGAGCCTGTGGGCGATGACTATCGTGGTGCGTCCCTTCATGAGTTTCTCGAGGGCTTCCTGCACGAGACGCTCGCTCTCCGTGTCGAGAGCGGAGGTGGCCTCGTCGAGGATAAGGATGGCGGGGTCCTTGAGGATCGCGCGGGCGATGCTGATGCGCTGGCGCTGGCCTCCGGAGAGGCGGCAGCCCCGGTCGCCGATCACCGTCTGATAACCGTCGGGGGTCGCCATGATGAAGTCATGGGCGTTGGCCACGCGGGCCGCCTCCTCCACGCGCTCGGGCGTGGCGTCGGGCGTACCGAAGGCTATGTTGTTGAATATGGTGTCGTTGAAAAGGATGGCCTCCTGGCTGACATTGCCCATCAGTCCGCGGAGGTCCTTCACGCGGAGGTCCTTCACGTCGATGCCGTCTACCATCACGCTTCCCTGCTCCACATCCCAGAAGCGGGGTATGAGGTCGACGAGCGTGGACTTTCCGCTGCCCGACTGGCCCACGATGGCCACGGTCTCGCCGGGACGTACCGTGAGGTTTATGTCGCGGAGCACATCGCGCTCCCCGTCGTAAGAGAACGTTACATTGCGGAACGCCACCTCCGACTTGCCGCTGTCGGCGGGAAGAGCCACGGGGCGCGCGGGGTCATGGATGGGATTCTCCGCGTCGAGGATCTTGTCGATGCGCTCCTTGGCCGCCATACCCTTGCGGATAAGATAGCTTACCTTTGAGATCTCCTTGGCCGGATTGATGATGCTGTAGAACATCACCATGTAATAGATGAACGATGCCGCGTCGATGCTCGACCTGTCGGTGAGTATCAGGGAGCCTCCGAACCAGAGTATGATAGCCACGGCCGTCGTGCCGAGAAATTCGCTCATTGGGTGCGCCATGGTGGTGCGCCTCAGCACCGCGTTGTTGATCCGGTAGAGGTCTTCGGTCTGGTTGTCGAAGCGGCGCTCCATCACCTTCTCTGCGTTGAACGCCTTGACCACGCGCAGTCCTCCGATGGTCTCCTCCACGTTCGAGAGGATGTCGCCCCACTTGTCCTGGGCCTTCATCGACTTCTCCTTGAGCTTCTTTCCGACGGCCCCCATGATGAAGCCGAAGATCGGGAGCATCACGAACACGAAGATGGTGAGCTGCCAGCTGATCACGAGCATCATCCCCAGACAGGCCACTATCATGACGGGATACTTTATGATGGAGAAAAGGCTCGCCATGACTGAGGTCTGCACCTCCTGGACATCGCCCGACATACGGGCCATGATGTCGCCCTTGCGCTCGTTGGTGAAGAATCCTATGGGGAGGGTCACGATCTTGTCGTACATCTCCCGGCGGATGTCGCGCATCACCCCGTTCTGCATCGGGATCGTGAAGAATTCCGACAGATAGCCTGTGGAGACCTTGAGCAGGGTCATCACAACCAAGGTGAGGCAGAGCATGGCGAGGGTGCGGGAGGCGCCGTCGGCGCGCACCATCTCCGCCACATACCAGTAGAAATTATTTACGGCCACCTCCTTGAGGCTCGCGGACCCCCAGGGCATGAACGCATAGTCGGTCGACCCGAGTCCGAAGAGCATCTGCAGGATCGGGATTATGAACGCGAAGGAGAAGAGGGTGAAGAAAGCCGTCAGGAAATTGAAGAGTACGCTGAGGACGATGTTCCCGGCGTACGGTCCGGCATATCTCTTGAGAAAAAAGAACAGATCTTTCATTCCGCAAATTTAACTAAGACCCCTTCCCATAAAAAATGTTAGCGCAGGGGTCGCAGATGTGCCTCAGGTTTGACCTTGCAGGTGAAGGAGCATAGCGGGCTATGTGACTGAACCAAAAGGTCGAAGATGAGGTGCAGCTGCGAGTCCATGGGAAATGGGTCTTACAAATTTATAAATAATAATTGACATGATGATTACCTTCCACATAAAAAATGTCTGGTCCGTCCGCTTTTTGCGCATCTCAGCCAAGTCTCGTCAGTCACGATGCCCGCATCGCTCCCTCCTTAACTTGCTGACCTGCATCAAAAATCGGCCGCCCCTGCGTTAACATTTTTTATGGGAAGGGGTCTTAACTTCCGCGATTATACAAATAACCGCGGTCTCCGGGAGAGCCGCGATTAATCAAATAGCCCCGGCTCTGTCCGGGCCGGGGCTATGTATCGGTGTCGCGGGAGGATTACTCCGCGGGAGCGCCTTTCACGAGAGCGGTGTTGTCATCCTTCACCACCTCCGCCGAGCTGCCGGCGGGGATATAGATGGTGCCGAGGGAGGGGCAACCGGTGGCGACGCACTTGGTGAGCGCGCTGTTCTCGCTAAGGTTCAGCTTCGAGATGGAAGTGTTGGAGCAGTCGATTGTCTCGAGCAGCGGCCACTTCGTAGTCTCGTCAAGCTGGATGAAGGGGTTGTCGTTGAACTTCACGTTGACCAGACCCTTGAGCGACCACATCGTCATTTCGGAAATCTGGTTGAACGACAGGTCCATGTCGGCAAGCTTGGGATTCTCGCGGATCTCCGCCTCCCTAAGCTCGTTGTGCGATAGATTCAGGCTCACAAGCGAGTTGATGAAATAGATGCGCACCTTGGAGAGCTTGTTGTAGGAGAGGTCGATCGAAGCGAGCTGCTTCGAAGCGAGATCGTTGAGCTCGGTGAGCTCGTTGTTCGACGCATCGAGAATCTCGAGAGCCGTCTGCCGCTGGAGATTCAGCTTAGAGAGCTTGTTGTGGCTGAGGTTTAGGTTCTTGAGACCCATCTGCATTAAGAGGTCGATGTCGGTGAGCTCGTTGTCGGAGAGATCGAGGTTCTCGAGTTTCTCGAAGTAGAAGAGGTCGACGGCCTTGAGGCCCTTGCCGGCGAGGTCGAGAGAGGTGAGGGCGTTGGCCTCGTCGATGGAGATCTTGCCATCCTTGTCGGTGTCGGCTGCGTCGAGCATGAGCTGGCGGAATGTGGCGTCTGCGATCTCGGCGGCCACATCCTCGGGATATTCACGGGGCACACGCGTGATCATGTCGTCGGAAACTCCGTTCATCGAGTTGATGACCTGACCATCGTACATGGTCACTTTCCAGAGCTGGTCGCAGAAGAAAAGCGAGAGATTGTTGAGCTTCACGCTCTTGCTTACGTCCACCTTGCGGAGCGACGCGCTGTTGTTGAGATTGAGCGATACGAGCTGACGGTTGCTCTCTGTGGTGAACTCCTTGATGGAGGTCTCGGTCATAGAGAGTTCTGTAAGCGCGGGGAACGCCGAGAGATCGGGCACCTGGAAGCCGGCATGGCCGGTGATGGAGAGGATCTTGAGATTGTCGCAACCGGTCAGGTCGATGGAAGTCAGGTTCGTGCTTCCGCATGTGAAGCGGGTCAGGTTCTTGTTGTCATTGAGACGGAATGTAGTGAGCCTGCTTCCTGCGATGGTCGTCTCCTCCAAGGCGGGGAGGGAGGTGAACTCGAGGCTCTCCACGCCGTTGTACATCGAATAGATGCGTTTCAGCTCCTTCTTCTCGCCGAGCTTCACTGTCTTCAGACCGCTCATGAAACCGACATTCAGTTCCTGGAGAGCGGGACAGATTCCAGTAAGGTCGATCTCATTCAGACCGGTGCTCTGAGACAGGAGAAGTTGCTTGAGGGCAGTGAGGTTCTTGATTCCTGCAAGCGAGGAGATCTTCTTGCCGGAGAGGTCCAGCAGAGTGATCGATGCGATCTCGGACTCGGAGAGGCGACCGTCCTTGTCGGCGTCGGCCTTCGAGACCTCGGCGAGCACCATCGGGTCGGTGAACTCGGTGAGGGGCACATAGTTCTGCGGAGGCTCGGGAGGAAGCTGTGACTCGTCGAAAGAGAGTGTGACCACTTCGTCGATGGGATATTTGATAGTTTCGCCCGACTGCAGTGTCACTGTGAGCGACTGGGCGGCGGCGCCGAGGGGCAGCAGCGCCAGAGCGAACATTGCTATTTTTTTCATGATGGTATGTCGTTAACGGATGAATTTGATGGCCTTCTCGTTCACCATCAGGATATAGGTGCCCTGAGCGAGGTCGTTGAGGTTGTAGGTGAGCTCGGCGTCGGCCGAGACTGCTGTGACGGCGCGGCCGTTGAGGTCGAAGATCCGGAGCGTCAGCGCGGTCTCCGGGTACGTCGCCCGAAGGATTCCGTCGCTGATGGTTACATCGAATCCCTCCGCCATCTCGAACTCATAGAGCCCGGAGACGGTGCCGAACCGCATCTCCTCGATAGCCTCGATGTCATGCTCGCGAAGTCCGTCGGTGGTGTGGTTTACCACCATCCTGTCGCCGTCGAACGTGATGTTGATTATCTTCGACAGTTCATAATGGGTGGTGTTGCCGTTGAACTCCTTTATCTGGAGTTCCTTGTTTGTGTCGGCCGAGGCACCTGCCGCGAGCAGGGCCGCCGCCATCAACACTATAGTCTTTTTCATCTTTCTTTACTTTTTGATTGTGATGGATGGATTAGTTGCGGCCGAGCGAATCGTCGGCTTTGGTTTTCTCCGCCTTCTCTGCCGGAGCCAGACGGTCGGCATCGGCCTTCACGTTCTTCTTCGCGAAGGCGGGAGCGCTGATGGTCTTCATCTTTCCGTCGGGGGATACTGCCACCACATAAGCGGGTGCCTTGTCGGGGTTGGACCAGAAGTCGTAGGCCGGAGTGATGTTCTTGCCCTTGGTGGGAGTGATCACCTCGTAATGCCAGGGGCCGAGCTTGCCGTCCTTATCCTTGGCGATAGCGGAGAAGGAGTATTCAACGCCGAAGGAGAGGGTGCGGTACATACCCTCGGGTTCGTTGGTGATGTTCATGCCCTCGAGCTGGATGAGGTGAAGCAGGTAGTCGTCGCCGCCGAGGTCGAGATAGCTGCTTTCGGGCATCCATATGCCGCCGGTGTAGTAATCGGCATACTCATTGGGCTCCATGCGGACGCGGAACACCGCGAAGTCGGTGTATTCCTTCCAGCGGTTCCAGTCGAGCTCGGCAAGTTCTGCGCCGTCGAAAAGTTCCCATGTGTACTTCACGTCGGCCTTGGACTCGCCGAACGGAATCTTCGGAGTGGTGAAGTCGAGGGTGAAGAAGTGTGTGGTGTTGCCGCCTGACCAACCGCAGACGAGAAGCGTGTACTCGGTTTCGGAAACGACGTTGAAGGTGCGCTTCACCTCACCCTTCATGGTGTAGTAGTTCGGGGTGTCGTCGTAGTAATGCTCGATTTCCTCGCAGATGGTCTGCTCGTCGAGAGTGCCGTCGGGATTGGTCACATACTCCATCTCCTCCTTCTGTACGAGCAAGGGGATGTAGTACTCGTCATCGTTCGAGGGCTTGAACGTCACATGGAGTTTGTTGTAGGTGATCTCATCCGGGATCATCTCGATGGTCATGTCGCTCTCGGGAGCGGGGAGGGTGGTGCGGCGCTCGTAGCATACGTCGGTGGTACGCTTGCCGTTGCCGTCGACTCCGAACACATAGATGTTGTAGTTGCGGTTGGGCGAGAATGTCCAGTCGAGGTCCGCACGGCCCCATAATGTCTGCTCGCCGGTGTACATCCAGGGAATGTTGGCCCAGGTATAGCCGGCGCCATAGAAGTTGCGTTTCAGACGGTCATCCTCCATGTTGATGATGCGCTGCGCCATCTGGTACTTGTCGTAGCCCACGCACTTCGACTCCTCGACGAACGCCGTGTAGTAGCGCACGCTGTTGTCGGAGGGTACGATGTGGATCTGCATGTCGTTGTCCTTGATCACGGGGAAGTCAACCTTGAAGGTGCAGTCGGAGGAAACATCCTCGGGGAGAGTGGTGAAGGTACCGAACTCCATCGGACTGGTGGTCGGAGTTCCCATCTCGTCCATACCCCATCCCACCAAGTGGTAACGGGTGCCTTTCCAGAGGTCTTTCACTTTCTCTCCGGAGGGTCCTCGGTGGATGATGGTGTTGATGTCGGCTCCGGAGGCGACAACATCAAGCACGTTCTGCACCATGTTGTCCATGATGAAGTTCAGGTCATACTTGATCCAGTCCATCTCGGAAACGTACGTCCAGAAATAGGTGTTCTCATTGTCGGAGGGAATCACCTTTAGGTCTGCCGAAGTCTGTGTGATGTTCGTTGTCTCGAGCGAGAGGGTGAGGTCCACCTTGTTGACCGGCGTGGTGGTGAATTTCTTCTTGTAGAAGTCGGTCGTCACCTCTCCCTGCGGAGTGAGGCCGTAGCAATAGATGTAGTAGTCGGTGTCGTTGGTGAGCTTGGAGTACGTCATGGTGGTTGTCGCGCCGTTCATGGCGTAAGCGTTCGGATAGTTGGGGAGGAACTCCTCGAGCGTCGACTCATAATAGTCGGCGAGGCCCTGCAGATAGTCGAGGTCGCCCTCGATCCAGCCCTCGAGATTGCCGGCGTTGATGTATTTGTCAACGGTCTCGCACTTGGCCACGAAGAAAAGGTAGTTGCCGGTGTATCCGTTGGGGACGATCTGCACCATGGCCTTGTAGGGGGTGAGGATGTCGACGGAGATCTTGAAGAGCGCGTCCTCGTCGTCGTACATGGATTTCTGGCGAACGGTCACCGCGATGGGACGCGCGTCGCCGTAAGCCACGAGGATACGGCCTGAGCGAGTGCCGGCTGTCTCGTTGGCGACCGTGTGGAAGCGGATCTCACCGTCTCTCAGCTCGAGGTCCTCGATCCATTCGCATTCGGTGGAAACCTCGGGAACGCCTGTGGCTCCCTCGGCCATAGTGTACTCTACGGAATAGTAAGCGCCCTTGGGCTCTGCCTCAACGTAGTTGTTCTTGAGGAGCACGTAGGCGTCGGCGCCCGGTTTGCCGGAGTCATACTTGAAGGGAAGCTCGCCGTCGACGGGAGCGTATGCGGAGTTGACGCACACATATCTGTCGCCGACTTTCTCAGCGACGTAGATGAGCAGACGGCTGTTGGCCATCTTCCATGCGTTTCTGATAGAGATTGTCTGGGTGGTGTAGGCCACGGCTCCTTTCTGAACGGCTCCGAGGTTGATGCCGGTGAATCCGCCGTCGGTGTCACGGCCTACGAGCGTGCGGACCACATTGTTGTGGGTGTTGAAATCCTCGCCGCCGAGGTCGGTGTCATAGTTGGCTTGGTCAGCGCTGATGCCGTCCTCGATGAGCATGGCTCCCACGCGGTAACGGCCGTTCTCGCCGGCCTTCATGGCTATGGTGAGGTCGATGGTGCTCTCGTTGATGGTTGCCACAGAGGCGATGCCGGAGGGCACGGTGGCGGTCTGCTCGCCGTCGATCAGCGATTTAAGCTTGTCGGCCATCAACTGGTAGTTGCGGAGGGCCCCGACGCCGTCGTTCTTCCAGTTGACATTGGTGTAAGGATAACCTGCGCCTACGTACGGCTTCGACACCTCGCGGATCAGGTCTGTGCCCATCGGGTCGTTGTCGTATGAATGCAGGGCCGCGAGGGTGTACGCATCCTTGTAGTTCTCATCGGCAGCGAGAGTGCGGAGCGCCATCACCATCTTGGGGCAATAGCCGCAGTTGGTGCCGGTGTGTTGGGTGAGGAGGACCTTGCGCGTGAAGTCCGTAGAGGTCGGATAGGGATCCTCGGGGAGCTGCACGTGGTCCGATGTCTCGTCGAACCGGATGTCCTTGATGTTTTCCACGGGAATACGTGCTTCTTCGCCTGACTTCAGCTGGATCACGAAGTCTTTGGCTACTGCTATGAGCACTATGCATGCCGAGGCAAGCAATAATGATAGAAATTTCTTCATAGCGAAATTTAGTTGATAATTAATAATTGCGGAAAAAAATATCTCGAAAAAAGTATCTTTCGGAAAAGTATATTGATGTTGCAAAATAAATAAAAAAAAGTTGAAATAAAAAACCCGAATCAACCAAAAAAAAGGCTGATTCGGACTAAATATGCTCAAAAACATGTAGAAAATCGCGGCTTTCGTTTGGTTTTGAATTTTGGACGGATATATAATAAATAAGGCCGTAGCTAAAGCCACGGCCCGCTTATAAAAACCGGATTTGAGAGGGACAGATTACGACACTTTTACAGGTGCGACAGCATCGCGGGGGCTTTGTCGCCCCAGTAGTCGTTGAACATCTCTCGGGTCACTTTCCAGCGGCGGTGGCTCCATAGCCAGTACTGGGGGGCCTCGCGGATGTTGTCCTCGAGCATCCGGAAATATTTCCGGGTTATGTCGAACATCGGCTCCTTTTTAGGAGCGCCGGTCACACGGACGAAGCGCAAAGTATAATAGCCGCGTTTCGGCCGGGAGATATGGACGAAGTAAACCTCAGAGTCCAGAAACCTTGAGATCCGCTCCGGGCCCGTCAGCACCGGGGTGTCGCGGTGGAAGAAATCGGTGAACATATGGAGGTCGAGGTGCGGGGCCTGATCGGCGATATAGCCGGTGATGCTCGGCGTTCCGGCGCGTTTCCACTCCACGAGGCGGCGAAGTATATCGTCCATTGCGATGTTGTTGGCGTGGAATCTTGTCCTGATGTCCATGAAGAGACGGTCGAAGGCGGCGTTGCTGAGGGGATGATATACCTGTACTCCGACGGAATTCTCCGGGATATGCAGAGGGATAGAGGATACCCATTCCCAGTTGCAGTAATGTCCGAGCATCAGCGTCACGTCGCGGCCG
The DNA here is from genome assembly GCA_910584545.1 of uncultured Muribaculaceae bacterium. GTDB lineage: Bacteria > Bacteroidota > Bacteroidia > Bacteroidales > Muribaculaceae > Lepagella. Next base: position 27,651 of record CAJUBC010000003.1, read on the forward strand.
CGTCGCAACGCGTCGCAGGGTTGCTCGAGTCCTTCCATCCTGACGCGGCGGCGTATCTGCTTCTCGCTCATCGAAACCATCTTCACTGTCTCCACTATGTAGTCGCCGAGAAAGCGGTAGAATCCGCGCTCGATCCTGCGGCGCTCCTTATCCGGCATCTCGGGGAATGCGTTGCGCAGGTTGTCGCGGACCACACGGCGGCGGTAGCGGATCACGTCGCAGGCCAGCAGGGCGAGCCCGTCGGAGATGACATAGAGCGCGCGCAGAGGCAGCAGCGACAGGGGGTAGAAAACGGCGCGCAGCGCGCGGTATCCCGCGCGCTGGCCCAATGTGTATTTCTTTCTTCCGAATCTCATTCTCTTTCTTCGGTTCTGGTGTCCGGCACCCTTTTGCGGCTGAAGTAGCCGCTGCGCGCCAGGTCGTTGAAGATGATGACGTTCCTTGTCTCCTGGCGCAGCATCGCCGGACGCACCACGGTCCGCTGGACTATCCAGCCGACCACCCACCAGGCGGCGGCCAGAATCCACAGCATCAGGTACTCGTGGCTCACCTGAGCCAGGGTCGACCCGTTGGTGTTCATCTTTATGAAGCCCTCCACACCCCACGTCGAGGGGCAGATGTCGCTTAGAGCCTTCCATACCGGAGCCATGTCGTAGCGCGGCCAGATGAGTCCGGATAGGAAGAGGAACACCACCGATGTGATCACCCAGCAGACGAACACCGACTCCCTCTCCGTCACCAGTCCCTGGAAAGCGAAGCCTATGCCGAAGCAGGCTATGGCCATCGGCAGGAGGAACGCCATTTCATAAAACAGATTTCCGGCCATGGGGAATTTGAATATGAGAGGCACGTAATGGACCATGAACACCGTGGGTAGGATCAGGATGGTGATGTAGGCCAGCATCTGGCCGCACATCGTGCCCGAGACGGAGAGTTCATAGTTGTCGGCGTTGTAGCTCACCAGGGTCCGCCGCTCCCTCTTGGCGCCTCCGGCCATTCCGATCACGAGGACTATGCACTGATGGAGGATAAGCACCAGGATGCCGGGCATGATGAAGGTGTCGAATCCGCCGCGTATGTTGCCCAGGTTTATGTTGGCGATGGGGAGGAGGTCTCCGTTTGCCACGGTGCCTGCGAGCGGCACCGTCTCGTTGACCTTCTCCATCATGATGTCGGCCCCCATGTCCATCATCACGTTGGTGGTGGCCACCACGAAGCCCCGGTATCGGAGCAGGAGTCCCATGTCGCAATACATAACGGCCTGCGCGGTGGAGTTATTGCCGACTGCCTTCTCGAAGCCCTCGGGAATCTCGAGGATGGCGTAGCAGTCTCCTCCGGCCATGGCGCGACGCGCCTCCCCCATGTCGGCGGCATAGCCGCGCACCCATGCCTGGTCGCAGGCGTCGAGCTTGCGCGCGAGCTCCCGCGAGAGGGGCGTGCGGTCGTTGTCGACCACTACCAGCGGCACATCCTTCACCAGCTCCGGATTGTAGATGAGCGAATAGAGCACCGGATAGACCAGAGGCAGGAAACAGAGGAACAGCATGAGTCCCTTGTCCTTGATGATGAGCTTGAACTCACGGCAGTAGACTATGTAGATTCCTTTGATTATTTTCTTTAATCTATTCCACATGGCTGATGTGTGTTACGGTACGTAGACCGGTTTGAGCATTTCCTTCTTCATGCGCCTGAGCGTGGTGAAGGGGAGAATCATGTAAACGATATAGGCGGCGTACCACACCCTGGAATAGTACAGCGGATCGCCGTTGAGCACCTGGCTGACGTATATCAGGAAGTTGTAGCGCACGGGCATGAGCCAGCTGAAGATGGCCACCGCGGGGTACATCGACTCCTCGGGGAAGGAGAACGCGGCGATCGAGAAGGATAGGATTCCGAGGAGGGCGCACACCGAGAGGGAGAGGCGCAGGTTGGGCAGCAGCCCGAACACGAAGAGCGCGAATCCCTGGGAGGCGAGCACGAACATGTACTCCGACAGGAGCAGCCGGCACCAGGAGCCGTTCATGGGGTAATGGTTGAACTTATAGAGCCAGACGGTCAGGAAGGTGACCAGCGCCATCCATATCAGCGTCTGCGGCAGCAGTTTGGCGAACAGGGCCTTGACTATGGAGCCGTCGGCCATGCGCAGCAGCCGCGTCGAGGTGTGGTACTTTATCTCCTGGCCGAGCGTGAACACGGTCATAAGCATGATCATCAGCTGCAGAGCCGCCGGCAGGAAAGAGTTGCAGAGGTAGATGCCGTAGTTGAGCGTGGGGTTTCCGATGCCGCGCGACGTGATGTTGACGGGCTGCATGAGGGGCGCTAATTCCTCGGCGTTCTGTCCGGCCATCTGCACTATGTTCATGGCCACTCCGGCTTTGGTGAAGACCGCCGTCGACTTGAAGGTCTTGAACAGCAGCGACGCCGGCACGAAGTACACGGCATTGGTGTAGAAGGTGATCTCAGGCTTGCGGCCGGCCATGAGGTTGGCCTGGAAATTCTCCGGAATAAGGAAGAATCCGTAGATCTCGCCCCGCTGCACGGCGTGCCGGGCCTCGGTGTAGGAGTTCGGCGACATGGTCAGGTCCACCATCTGCATTCCGCCGAGCGTCTGGGTTATCTCGCGCGAGAGGCTGGTGCCGTCCTTGTCGACGATTCCGGCCGGTATTCGCGTGGGAAGCCCGTTGTCGAGGAACGTGGTGAAGAAGAGGAACATGAAGAGCGGGATGCCGATGAACCCGGCCCACATGATGGGGCGGCGCACTATCTGTACCAGCGACCGGAGGAAGATGGCCTTCACTCCGCGCCTGCCTATCGGCGTGCTTCCGCTCCGCTCCGGATTCCGCTCCGTCGCCGTCACCGCGATATTGTTATCCTTGTCGCTCATCGCGTTGCCTGTGTTTCAGTTATTCCTTTATTCCGAGATAGATCACCGACATGCCGGGACGGAAGTTCTCGATCGGCTTTTCGGGACGCGCCTTGATCTGGAACGTGCGCGCGTCGAAGTCGCCCGTGGCCTTGGTGGCCTGCCAGTTGGCGTAGGTGCCGAGGTCCTTGATGTAGAACACCTTCATGTCGGTCTCGATGTCGAGGGCCGGAATCCTCACGCGGAGCACCGTGCCCACCTTGATGTCCTTGAGGAGGAACTCGCGGACGTTGAATACCGCCCAATGGTCATCCTTCTGGAGTGTAACCACCGGCGCGCCCGTGGCGATTAGCTCGCTGACGTTGGGATAGACCACTATCACCTCGCCGTCGCAGGGGGCGGTGAGATACTGGTCCTCGAGGATGGCGTCGACCTTCTTCACGCCGCTCTTCGCCACATTGACCATGGCGGATGCCGCGGTGCGATCCTCGGGCTGCGCGCCGGCCTTGGCGAGCTCATAGCTGCTCTTGGCGGCCTGCTCGCCGGCCTTCGTGGCATCATAGGCCGCCTTGGCCTCGTCGCGTTTCTGGGCACTGATCACCCCCTTGGCGTAGAGCGACTCCATGCGGCGCCATGTCTTCTCGGCGATGTCGGAGGCCGCCTGGGCCTGCATCCACATCTCGCGGGCGGCGTTGACCACCTGCGGGCGCGTTCCGGCATCGACCTTGCGGTTGGTGGCCTGAGCCACTTCCTCCATGGCCCTGGCCTCGTCCATCTGCGCGTCGACGAGCTGCGAGGTGATATGCACCAGCGTGTCGCCGGCCTTCACCCGCTGGCCCTCCTCCACATAGATCTCGGCCACGCGTCCCGGCAGCTTGCCGCTGACGCGTATCTCCGTGGCCTCTCCCTGACCCTGCACCGTCTCCGGCCCCTGCTTGATCGAGAGGAAGCCCACCAGCGCGAGCGCGAGCACGACTCCGATGATGATGAGGATGGTGGATATCAAGGTCTTGTCCTTGCGTGTCACTTCGTGGGGATCCTGAAAGCCGACTGCCGCGTAAGTGTCGATCTTGTTCTGCAGGTCCTCTCTGTCTACGGGCAGGCTCTCCTTGCGGTCCTCCCCTTTCTGCGGTATATTGTTCTCAGCCATAAAATCTTAAGCTTCTATTGTTCTCTGTTATGTTGTAATCTTATTTACGGGTTGCTTTTCCGGTGTCGGCGGTGCGCTCGTATCCGAGGGTGCCGAGCACCTTGGAGAGGTAGACCTCGCAGAGGCGCACGCCGATCTCGGCGTCGATGCGCTCGGAGTTGGCCTGCAGCCAGCCGGTCTGGGCGAGGATCACGTCGTTGGTGGTGAGCACTCCCTCATGGAAGCCGGTCTCTGCGTTGCGCAGGTTCTCCTCGGCGCTCTTCATGTTGGTCTGCGCCATGTCGAGGGTCTTGAAGGCCTCCTGGAACTTGAACTTGGCCTGCTCCACCTGGAGCTCCACCTTCTCCTCGAGGTCCTCGAGCATCAGGCGCTGGGCGTTGGTCGCGGTCCTGGCGGCGCGGTAGTGGTTGTACTTCCCGCCCCAGTGCCATATCGGGATGGTCACCCCGGCACCCACGCTGAAGCCCCCTCTCACGCGCTTGCTGAATCCGTCTATCAGGTTCGGCGTGGAGAAGGAGTAGGAGCCGACGACACCTAACTTGGGGAGCATCGTGCCCATGGCCATCCTCTCGCGGCCCTCGAGCACGTTGATGCCCTGACGGACGGCCTCGAGGTCCTGTCTGCGCGCGAGCACATCCTGCATGTTATAGGTATATGCCGGAGTGTTTCTGCCGCCGGACCCTTCGAAATCCTCGTCGTCGAGGCGCATCGATGCGCTGACGGGCTGGCCGCAGAGCTGCGCCAGCGACATGCGGGAGAGCGTGAGGCCGTTCTCCACCTTGGTGAGCATGATCTTCGCCTCGTTGAGCTTCACGTCGACGGTGAGCAGGTCGCTGCGGGTGGCCACTCCGGCGTCGAGCATGGCCTGCACGTCATAGTGGAGCGTGTCGACAAGGTTGACGAAGCTGGCCGCGAGCCGCTGCTTGGCCTTGAGCGAGACCACCATCCAGTAGGCCTCGTCGACAGTGTAGATCACATTCTGCACCACTGTGTTGCGCGCGGCCACGGCCGCTTTCTCGGCATACTTGGCGATGTCGTTGAGCGCCTTGATCTCGCCTCCCATGAAGACCGGCTGGGTGAGGGTCACCGCCGCGCCGAACACGTTGTGCGTGTCGAAGCTGAGGGCGTCCTTGGGAATAACCGCTACCTCGGTGGGGATATACCCTCCTCCGTCAGGATTCTTGATCGGATTGCCCAGCGGGTCGGTCAGTATGTTCCAGTCGAAGGAGCCGGTGCCGGGATTGAACGATTTGGTCGGCAGCATTGCGTCTTCCGAAAGCAGGGATATGCCGTGCTGGTTGTAGGCGTACGCGGCCGTGAAGTCGATGCCGGGAAGATAGGCGGCCTTGGCGGCCTTCCGGTCGTAGCCGGCTCCGCTTATCGTCTCTTCCGCCATACGGATTGTCTTGTTGTTGGAGAGGGCCATCCGCCGGCATGAGTCAAGACTCACGCTCCCCTGAGCCAGAGCCGAGGGCTGCCAGACAGCCGCGCACAGCAGCGCCGCTCCTGTAAGTAGACATTTCCTGTTCATATTAATATGGATAGTCTGGGGTTCTTATTCTGTTTTCTATAATTTCCTACAAAAAATCGGCCCAAATTGTTTTGGCAGGGGGGTGCATAACGCAAAATGCGCCAATTTGACCAACAATTAGCCCTTATGACATGGCATTGTGTACCAATACGGCTACTTCAAATAAATTCGGCCTGCATTCCGTTGAAGTGATATGCAATCGATTTCTCTCTTTTTTAAGAAATACAGCGGGGAGTACCGTGCGCTGCTGCGTCTCGGAGCTCCGGTGCTGCTCACACAGGTGGGGGTGATATGCGTCAGCTTCGCCGACACCATGATGGTAGGGCTTTACGGCGTGAACGAGCTCGCCGCCGCCGCGTTTGTCAATTCTGTCTTTCTAATCCCGCTGGTGATGCTGATGGGACTGGCCGCGGGACTGACTCCGCTTGTCGGCGCGCTGTTCGGCCGGGGGAGTCTGGCCGAGGCGGGACGCATCGCGCGCGGAGGCCTTCAGATCAACCTCATGGCCGGGGCGCTCTTCACCATGGTGATGGGAGCCCTCTATTTCTTCCTCGACTGTTTCAACCAGCCGGAGGAGATCATGCCGCTGATCCGTCGGTATTACCTCATACTGATGTTCACTCTCGTGCCGATGTCGCTCTTCAACGCCCTTCAGCAATGGGCCAACGGCGTGACCGACACAGCGTCGCCGATGTGGATGATACTCCTGTCGGTGGGAGTCAACATCCTGCTTAACTGGCTTTTGATATATGGCAAGTTCGGGATGCCGGAGATGGGACTCGCCGGAGCGGGACTCGCGACGGTGATCGCTCGCGTCACAGGCCTTCTCGGAATGGCCCTCATCGTGTTCTGCACGCGCCGTTACCATCCCTTCCGCACCGGATTCTCCAACCCCGGCCGGCTCGGCGCGGTGCGCCGGAAGGTCTGGCGCACCTCCTATCCCGTTATGATCCAGAGCGGTGTGGAGTGCTCGCTCTGGACCTTCGGCGCGGTGGTCTGCGGATGGTACGGCGCGGTGCAGCTCGCCTCCTATCAGGTGACCAACACAATCGGCCAGCTCGGATTCATGATCTACCAGAGTTTCGGCGTGGCTGTGTCGGTGCGTGTCGCCAACTATGCAGGAGTGCTCGACGAGGCGGGAGCCGGACGCTGCGCGCGCGCCGGAGTCCATATCAACCTCCTGCTCGCCACGCTGGCCTCCCTCGTGTTCCTCGTCGGCGGAAAACATCTCCTCTCCCTCTTCTCCGAGAGTCCCGACGTGATCTCGGGCGCGGCCCTTCTGCTCTGGCCTCTCGTGCTCTATCAGTATCTCGATGCCCTGCAGCTCACGCTCTGCAACGCCATCCGCGGAACCTCTAAGGTGAGGCCCCTGCTCTGGATCAGCGTGGTCAGCTACATTATAGTCGGCGTACCGGTGCTGCTGCTCTTCGCCGACACGTTCGGATGGCACAACCTCGGTGTCTATTACAGCTTCGATATCGCGCTGCTGACAGCCGCCGTGATGGCCTGGATCGTATTCCGGCGCACAAAAATCGAGGGTGCGACGGATGATATAGCTGAAAGTATGAAAAAAATCGCTAACTTTGCCGTTGTAAAAAAAACGTCTTATAACAAAACCATCTTATAATAAAGATATCATGAAACAACCAGTATCCACTCCGGCCGCACCCGCGGCCATCGGTCCCTACAGCCAGGCTGTGAAGACCGGAAACCTTCTCTTCTGCTCGGGTCAGCTTCCCATCGACCCCGCCACCGGCGAAATGCCCACCGACATCAAGGCCCAGACCCGTCAGAGCCTCTCCAACGTGAAGGCCATCCTCGAGGCTGCCGGCACTTCGATGGAGAATGTGGTGAAATCCACCGTGTTCCTCGCCGACATGAGCCTCTTCGGCCCCATGAACGAGGTCTATGCAGAGTTCTTCGGCGAGCCCTTCCCCGCACGCTGCGCGTTCGCTGTCAAGGAGCTCCCCAAGCAGGCCCTGGTGGAGATCGAGGTGATCGCCGCCTGCTGATTTTTTACACGGATTTGACTGAAAAGCAGCCCTCGATGCTGAAGCATCGGGGGCTTGCTCTATCACCAGAGTACGTCGGGGAGCCGGCGGCGCGTGTAGGCGTGATAGTCTGAGGCGGTACGGGGCGCGCGGCGCGGCGGATCCATCTCGTGGAAGCAGATGTGCAGCCCGATGGCGCGTGTCATCAGCAGGTCGTCGTGGCAGCCGGCTATCGCGCCGTACGACCCGTTCTGCCGCCGCTCGTAGGAGAGGTATTCGTCGAGGCAGTTCTGATCGCGCTCCGTGTAGAGGCCCTCGCGGATCACCTTCACCAATGTCGCCACTATCGCGGGCTTGGTGGAGATGTTGGTGTGGAAGCCGTAGCGCACCGGCGCGCCCATCAGCACCGCCTCCTCGCTTCGTCGCCTCGCGTAGAGGTTGGGATAGACCTCGCGCAGACGGTTGAGGATGAATCCCGACTGGTCGCCGTCGACATCGCGGTCGGGATCGCGCGTCTCCAGTGTGTTGCTCTCTATCACGAGCAGGGCATGGCCGTAGAACTGCGCCGCCATCGCCGCGCGCCATGCCAAGATGTCGAAGTCGGTGTGGCCGCGCCATTGCGCCACCACCTCCGGACCCTCGCCGCGCAGCATCGGCTCGCGGTCGAATATGACTATCACTGACCAGTCGGCCCGCGCGCCGCGACCACCCACATCGACCACAGCCACATATCGGTTCTCGATCTCGAAGTCATGTTCGGATTCGGGCAGTTTCCATATCTGCCAGCCGCCGGAGGGGAGGGGAGTGAAGCGCACGTCGCGCAGCATCTCCGCGCGCTCCCGGTCGCTCACCACGCGCCCCGCCGCGTCGGCAGCTCCCGGCACGTCGATCTCCCCGCTACGCTTCGCCGCGACGCAGCCGGCGCGGAGCTCCTCCACCCGGTAGCGGTCGAACACCCTCGCGCCGGAATGGACGAACGCCTCCACGTCGTCGCTCGGATATTCGGCAGCCATCAGCCCGTGGTCGGAGTATTTGGATCGCTCCGAGATGTACCAGTTGATCGCCTCTAACGTGGCGCCCCGTTCCCAGAGCCACCAGAGATAGCGGCCCGGCTGCGCGCGGTCGCTTTCGGCCGCGTCGCATTCCCGGCCGGCGTAGAGCCTCGCCGCGAACTCGACCGCGTCGGCCAAAGGCGCGGAGTACTGGTCGATCTCGTACCAGGCCACGAACATCGACTCGAACTGCGACAGCCCCCGCTTCGCGGCGTCATACTCCCGGTGGAAGAAGTTGCCGGTGCCGTTGGCCGTCGATTCGTAGACTATCATGGTCATCGGCTTCAGGAGCACGCCCGAGCAGGCGGAGCGCAGTATCTGCTCCGGGGTCTTGCCGAGCGTGGCTTTCCATATCCCCACCTCCGAACAGTGGACAAGGCTGTAGTCGCCGCCCCGGCATGAGTCGGGACGCTCCGCCGTGCCTATCTTTATCTTGCAGTTGCGCGAGGGCACCCTGAACATCTGGCGCGACCTCCCCACGCCCTCAATCTTCCTGGCCTTCGGATCGGGAATCTCCCCCTCATCCACGAGGAACTTATCCGGATAGTGTCCGATCATGCGGTCGAACATATCCTTGATCTCGTCGCTGCCGACGCCCTGATGGGCTATGATGAGGGAGTTGAGTCCCTTGCTGTGGACAAGCTGCAGCCAGGCCATGTAGAGCTGGGCGCAGGTGCTTCCGCCCCATTGCCTGGCCTTCAGCAGGATAAGGCGTATCGGCCTGCCGGCGCAGCGCATCTCCTCGAGCCGCTCCACGAACTTGCGCTGCGGCCTGTTGAGCCGGAACTGCACATCCTCGCCGCCGAGCTTGCTCTTGATGTAGGCGCGTGTGGCGGCCCAGTAAGGGAAATCATGGAGCGCGCGGAGGCGCGAGAACCGGTCGGCCACCGATTCCCGCTCCTTCATGCTCGGCTCGTGGCCGCAGAGCCGCCGGGCATAACCGCGCATCGAGCCGCATTCCTGAAGTATCTTTATCTCCGGAAGCGTGCGCATGCTCTCCGGAAGCCACAGCGCCCCCTGCTCGAGGTCGTTGACCTCGACCTTGAACCGCCGGCCGGTGCTGCCCATGCCTGACACCGGGTCGAACACGCGGGAAATCTCCGCGTTGCGCCGGCGGTTCTCTTCCAATATTTCGGCTGTTTTTTCCTGAATGTCCATAGCGGTGTGCGGCTGCGGCGCAGCCGTTGTGTTATCAATTATTATGTGTAAGTATCTCACGCACGGAGGCGGCTGCGCGCCGCGCCACCCTCTCCACGAGCGAGGAGGGGATGAAGATTGAGTCGCCTGCGATCTCGGGCCGGGGCAGATAGCTTGCCTCGGCGATCACCGCGCCGGGCAGCGAGCCGTAGATGTCAAGGACGCGCCCGTCGCCGCCATGGCGCAGGTGAATCCCCCGGTGGCGGCGGCCGGAGCGTCGCCGCGCCGTGGCCCGCAGCAGCGGGACCTGAGCGGCCGGAACGGTCTGCGTCAGGCCGTCGCTCCAGTCGCTCATGCGCAGGTAGAGCAGCCGCATGAATCCGGCGGGGAGCCGGGCCGTCGCCACGCCGTCGCCATCGTAGCCGAGAGGCGCCTCGAGAGGCAGTCCCTCGCTGATGTCGCCGGCTTCGGCCTCCGCGCTCTCGAGGCGCGCCGCCTCCGGAAGGAGACGGCGCACCAGAGAGATCAGGTCCGTGCCGGGGTCGCAGTAGGCCACTCGAGTCTCGAGCAGGACGCGGTTCTCGTCGAGCAGCATCAGCGCGGCGTTGGTCAGTTCGCTCACCGATACGTTCATCGCAGCCTCACTATCTTATGGTCGTGATAATATCGGCTCTCCTCGATCACCTTAATTATCACCGGGTTCTGCGTGGTGAACGTGGCCGGCACATCGCCGAAGCCCGACGACGTTCCCCCTCTGAAGGGTATCCTCCACACCCGCCCGTGCGGCGAGTTGCTTATCAGGGCGCTCCATTCGAGCATCCCGTAGACTCCGTATGTTCTTGCTTCCATCGGCTTATCTTGTTGGTCTTGTTAAGTTTAACTTCGGGAGATGGAGGGGAGCCGTCAAAGCTCCACCTCCCCCTTGTATTCTCTCCAGACGGTGGTCTCCTTGAGGTCGTCGCCCACCGATGTCTCGCCGTACCACATCTGGCCCGTGCGCGCCTGGGGCGACATGCCGGGACAGTCGCGGCAGAGATAGTAGATGTCGGAGGGATTCGGTTTCACCGGAGCGGTCTCCTTTTCCCAGATCTTGAAGACAAAGGCGTCGCTCGCGCCTCCCTCTCCCTCGCCGTCGATCCAGATATGGCAGCTTCCCTTCAGGGCGAGCGCGTCCCAGATAAGGATGCCGTTGCGGGTGGCCTCCTCGCCGTCGACGCGGTCGGAGAAGGAGTGCTCGCTGCTGTAGACATAGTGGACCAGGCGGTTCTCTCCGATCAGCGCGCCGCTGTTGCTCCAGCCGAGACGGTCGAGCGTCGGCTCGCGCTTGATCTCGATGTCGCCGAACACGGTGTGGAAGTTGGTGACGGTCCAGCCGATGGCGTTGACCTTGGTCGAGATCTGTATCTCCGGATGCTTCGAGAAGTCGATGCACTGTATCTGCTCAAGGAGGTTCTTACCGGCGAGCAGGAGGGCGGTCTTCGGCACATCCTCGCCGGTGAAGAACATCTTGGCCAGCGAGATGATGCGCTCCACGGTCCAGGCTCCCTCATGCTGCAGCTCGCGCTTGAACTGCCAGCGGAGTCCCTCGGTGCAGTAGACGTACTGCATGCCCATCTTGGGGACGTTGACCTTGAACTTCCCGGCGCGTCCGGCCCAGAGGGTCCTGTTGCCGCGCACCTTGAAGTTGGCGATGGCCTGCTCGGCGATGATGGCCTTGGAGAAGGGGATGCGCTTGCGCTGGCTCTCGAAGTAGTCGCTCACCACCTGGTTCATGCCCCGCTTCTGGAGGTAGACCTTGGAGGGACGGGGCACGATCAGGTCGGGATCCACCTCCTTCTGGGTCTCGTAGAGGGAGTTGGCGAGGATCACGCACTCGGTTCCGGAGGGAATCTCGGGAATGGTGCAGAACTCGTCGGCGGGACTGGTCTTGGGGCCGTTGACGGCGCGGACCACGGGATTGTTGGTGGTGGGGTCGTAGCCGGTCACGAAGAGCATCAGCTCCTTGCCGGCGGTCTTGGTGGCTCCGTCGGCCGAATAACCGTCCACCCCTTTCACGAGCAGCGTGCTGTAGGGGCGCGGGAGCGCCTGGTCGGAGCTGCGCAGCGGCAGCACTCCCTGCATGGAGTCGGTCTGCCTCATGGTGTTGGAGAGGGTCACGAAGCTGCGGGGCTCGTCGATCATGAAATGGTCCACCTCGGGACTGTTCACCTTGACGCGCTTCGCCTTGAGCATGAGGTTCATCAGCGGCGTGTCGTCGGAGTTGAAGCTGAAGAGCTCGTCGTCGATGTCGCTCTCGATGAAGTTGCCGGCGTCGAGGCCGCCGGTTGCCTCGGCCGCCGAGGATACTGTCGCGGGCTGGCCGGGATACTGGGTGAGGTTGCCGGAAGTTCCGGCAGTTGCTTTAGTTTCAGTCATGGTTTTTTAATTAAATTTTTTCGAGAATCTCGAGAATCTCGGGTTTCTCGAGGATCTCGGGATCGGGCTTCTCGGGTTTCTCGGGCTTCTCGGGTTTCTCGGGCTTCTCGGGTTTCTCGGGCTCCTCGGGTTTCTCGGGCAATTATCAGTATGCTCCCCGCGCGAGGTCGAAGATGTTGTCGGGGCGGCGGGCGGCCATCGGGCCGTGGCCGGTACCGGGGTGGGGGAGACCGTCGCTAAGTTCTTCGGTCAGCATCTCTTCGCGGATGGTGGCGTTGCGGCCGCGGATCTCGGCCTCTTCCGAGGCGCGGGCGAGGTCCTGCTCATAGTCGATGCCGCGGAGCAGGATCGAGAGGGTGGTGTCGCTGATCTCGCCGGCCTCCAGTTCGCCGGCGATCTCCGTGAGAAGATTCCTGACATCCTCGCGGGTCTCGCCGAGATCCAGCCCGGCGGTCCGCTCCGCCAGATTCGGCTGCTCGTGCTCCTCCGGTTTTTCGCTCTCGCCGAGCTCCCCGGGTTTCTCGGGCGTCTCGGGTTCCTCGGGTTTCTCGAGAATCTCGAATTCCTCAAGATTCTCGAAGTCTCCGGGCTTCTCCTCCGGAAGCTCCGCCTGCGGCCCCCGCGAGGAGTCGATGGCATTCTTGATGGCCTCGGTGATTGTCTTTACTGTTTTCATATCGTTTCGGTTTTGTGGCGGCGTTTGCTTCGTCCGCCGGTTTACGGTTGCAAAGTTACTGTGCCGGTTCCTGTCTCGGGCGATAACCGTTTACTTTGCGGTTTTCCGCCGCCGGATGCGGTAGATGATCACGCGCGCTGACTTCTCGGTGATGTAGAATTCGGGAGCGGGAGAGTTCACCGCCTCATGGACGGCCTGCTCAAGACTGCAGCCGCTGTCCGCGCGGAGGCGCTCCTTCACGCGGCGTAGGATCTCGCCGTACATCTCCTGCTTCTTGACCAGCATCGCCGAACCCGTCTGGGTCGAGGTGTGTCCCTCAAGCATCTCCTTGATGACACGGAAGGCACGTGACTCCCCGACCCAGAACCGCGAGCAGGGACGCTTCGCAGCGGCTGCAAACATTTCAGACAGCGGCATATCGGCCGACAGCAGGATTTCGCGGAACGCGGCCGCCAACTCGCGGTCGCGCTGCTCGATAAACTCAGAAATAGAACCGGACTTCTTCATAGTTGCATTATTAGTATTAGAATGGACATGGTGCGACGGCAACCGATGCTTGTCGGCTGCAAAGTTATACAACGACCCTGCAATATTCAGGCAGACTCGTGTTAATAAAAGTTATAATTTATCGGATTTTGTTAAATTAACCAACTTCATACTTAATCATTCTTGTACGAATGAAATATTTTTTATAAAATTGCAACAGTTAATAATAAATAAAAAGCCTATGAAACAAAAAAGCGAGATCAAGAAGTTTATCGAATCCGTTCTGGACTCTGCGGTTCCGGTAGACCAGCAGTCAATGATTTGTTCCACTGAATTAAGCCTTATAGGAGGCGACAATAAAGACGGTAACGCAAGGTGTGAAAATTCAGCCACTGCATGTGGTGCAACCAATAAGATTGTGTGCTATAACAGTGGTAATTTCTGTAATTTAAGTGATAATCAGGGAAGATGCTTTAACATGGAACCCGTGCTACCTCCGACAAATGGATCATGCGATCCCCCGATTGTGGACAACCAATGTGAGGGCTAAGTAAATAAACGTACTATTGAATGGCACACTGCCATTCAATAGTACGTTTATGTTGGGGACAAGTCTAAATAGTATATCATAGTTCAGGGGCTATTCATGGCAGATAGACAAGCGCTATATAAGTAATTACATTAAATGAAACCAAGTATCTACAACTCATATTTTAATTTTTCCGATGGCATTCAAATGATATATAATGCCTTCACTGATATGTTCATATTGTTACGCAGCAAAATTATCGTTGACAGCCATAACATTATCAGTGCCTACACTATTGATCCGGAATTTTATGAAAATGCCATCAAATCGGGATGCATCATTGAGAATAAAGTCGATGAAGTAGAAAATGTCCGCAATGAGATTATTCGCGCAAATGAAAACGACGATTTTTTTCATCTGACAATAAACCCTACCTTGAATTGTAATTTTAAATGTTGGTACTGCTATGAGCATCATAAAGTGAACTCCAAAATGACGCTTGAGACAATATGCTCGATAGCAGCATTGATTTCAACATCCATAAGCAGAAACAACAATTACAAAAAAGTACTGCTTTCTTTTTTTGGCGGAGAACCGCTGATGTACTTCAATGAAACGGTCAAGCCTTTAATTTTGAAAGCAGATGAAGTGTGCAAAAGACATGATAAGGACTTTGAAATACATTTCACATCGAACGCATTCCTTTTAAACGATGCCACTATAAAGTTTCTGAGCAACTATACATGTAGCTTTCAGATTACTCTTGACGGACATCGTGATCGACATAATGCTGTTCGGTATAATGAGGCAGGAGGCAGTTACGATACAATCTTAACAAATATAATAAGTCTTGCACAATCCGGAATACGTGTGCTTGTCCGTATAAATTGCACCAAATCCAATGTGGACGATCTGGTGAATATTCTACAGGATTTTAAACGAGCCATTAACCCGGATGTCGCGAATATGTTGTCCTTTGATATTCAAAGAGTGTGGCAGGATATTGACATTGACGTGAACTCAGAAATGGAGTCTGAGATCAACAATAAGATTTCTGATTATATCAAATTATACCGCGATAACGGCTATCGGGTCAATTCGGTTCTTATCTCTAACAAAGTTAAGAATTGCTGTTACGGCGATAAGACACATCACGCCACGATAAACTATAACGGGGATGTCTATCAATGTACGGCAAGAGATTTTAATGAGACAAATAGAATGGGACGCTTATGTCCCGACGGCACGATTAATTGGGACAAAATGACAATTGATCAAAGGAATAGCCATAAGTTTTCAAATCCGGTGTGTCATTCGTGCCGCATTGCACCGATATGCGGCGGCGGGTGCTCACAGAATTCAATAGAACGGCAGCACAATGGCAGCTGTCCTTTTGGATATACAGAAGAAAAAATCGATGAAATCATATTGACGAGATTCCGATACATGCACATGGCATAACCCCGTAAATCCCGCTTTATACATTTTACATTTATATTCCTTACTTGTTTTCGCTATGACAAACGCCAGTCCAATCCATAGATACGCCGTAAGCATCATACTGTCTGCAACCGCCCTTGCCTGTCCGTCAGGTATGTCTGCCGTGGAGAGAAACGACAGTTCCGCAACCGAAGACAAAGAGCAAAACGTCAAGGACCTGAAGGAGGTTGTCGTGGAGGGTGAGAGTCAGTGGCTCAGTGCGCGTAAAAGCGCGTATGTCCCGACAGCGCGACAGAAAAAGGCCGCGCAGGATGCCGCCGACCTGCTGATGAGGATGGCGATTCCGGAGTTATACATAAATCCGGCTGGCCGAAATATCGAAACAGTCACCGGGGAACCGGCTTCGGTATTCATTGACTTCGTTCCGGCGCGTCAGGAAGACCTGGCAGGCCTCAAGACCACAGATGTGAAAAGAGTCGACTTTTACACCGCGCCGGATGATCCGAGATTCGGAGGCGCGTTGAACGTGGTCAACTTCGTGATGCATAGGTATGAGGTCGGTGGATACACCAAATTATCGGGGGATCTGACCACCGAGAGATTCGACGGGTCGTCTCTGTATAATGTCGAGAATCTGTACTCCAAATTCAGCTACAAGGCAATGACCTACGACCTGTATGCCGGCATGAAAAACTCAAGAAACACCCATGCCGGCGATGTGTCAGGCTACACCTACAGGATTCCGGGCAAGGAAGGCTCGGTCTCTGAGTATTCCAAAGAAACAACATGTACGGACAGGAAATATATCATCAATTCCTTCCCGGTCACATTCCGTGCCGTCTACAATAACCCGAAATTCATGTTCCAGACACATGCGGGCTACACCTACGACTTGATTCCGGCATCGGATGTCGCGGGACTGCAGACGATAATTCATGACGGAATCAGGTCGGACGGCGGTTACAGCTCGGTCAACCATGGGAAGAGACACAATTTTATATGGAGGGCCGACGCCACAGCCGCTTTGCCGTCCGGGTTCAGCCTTAATCTGTATTGCGGAGTCAACGTGTTCCACGGCAATATCCATAGGTTGTATTCAACGACGGACAATCTCAGACTTGACAATTCATATACAGAAAACAATATCTCGCCAAATATCAGTCTGACGATCACAAAGAAATTAGGAACGGGTCATTCATTGGACCTTGGCTGCTCATACAGTTTGAGGCACAACAGCGTGAAATATGCCGAAGCCGATCCGTCCGACTTCAGCCTCAATCGTCTCGCGTCGTCATTGAACTACTACTTCGATTCAGACAAATGGACGGTATATGCCAGCGCGGGAGTGGAATATGAAAACAATCTGGCAGGCGGTGTGCGGAACACCTACTGCATTCCCCGTTTCCAGACCCACATGACTTTTTCCCCGGACAGCAAAAACAGAATTATGCTTCAGGCCCGGTACGGAACGTTTACCCCGGCCCTCAATTCCAACAGCAACACGATACTGAGGACAAGCGAATTCATGTATGTCACGGGGAATCCGGAGATTAAAAGCACGAAATTCGCGGATCTGATGCTGAGGTATACATTCCTGCCCGCCAATTGGCTCAGGGGATCCGTATATGCCTTGGGAAACTTTCTTTTAAAACGTCCGGTCACCCTGTATTCTCCGTATGACAGCCCGGACGGGGCCCCGGCCCTGCTGCGATACGTGGCGAACAACGGCAGGTTCAGCGAATTCGGGGCGGGAGCCAACCTGTCGTCGTTTCTGTTCAGGAACATGTTCTCCATCTCCATGAATTCCGAATACAGATACTGCAGGAGCACGGGCGCGCTTCCGTTCTCGTTCAACAGCTTCCAGATGGGCATATCCGCCAACTGGTATATCGGCGATTTCTATGTCACCGCATACGGATGGCTGCCGACAGTGCAGATGTCGCGGAACGGAACGGAAACCCGGCAGAAAGGATATTATTCCCTCAGCGGAGGATGGAGCAACGGCAATGTCCAGCTGAGCCTTGACATAGCCAACTTCGCCGACTGGAGCTGGGACGGAGACCGCACATCCTACTCCTCGACATATTACGATAGTTCCTCGCAATCGTTTTCGAGCGGAGTGCGGCACGCCAGCTTCCGGTTCAAGGTGGCGTGGACCATCGGTTATGGTAAAAAAGTCAGAAGAGGAGACGAGATAGGTGCCCAGAAAGGCGCCGACAGCGGAGCTTTGTGAGAAGAGGATGAGGCACAGGATACATTCTTATCAGCAGCTGGAACATTCGGACTGCGGCATCACCTGCATACGGATAATAGCGAGATACTATGGTAAAAAAATAGATCCCTCTTATCTCAGAAGTCTATGCGATGCGAGCCGACTCGGAATCTCAATCAGAGACCTCTCTGATGCTCTTGATGAGATCGGGTTTGATTCATATACCATTAAGGTCAGCCCTGAAAGGCTGGATGACATGCCATTGCCTTCGATTCTTTATTGGAATCAAAGTCACTTCATAGTGCTTTATAAAGTCAGGAAAGACACTTTTTTTGTAGCGGATCCATCTCGGGGAAAAATGAAACTGTCTCGGAAAGACTTTCTACAGATGTGGAAAGGTGACACCAAAACAGGCATCTGCATGCTTCTTGAACCCCGGCCTGAATTTTTCGATACACAGTTCCCAAAACCAAAAACGAAGCATAGTTTATTAGGATTACTGAAAAACGCCGTAAAGATAAACAGAAAAAGGTTCGCCATAAGTATATTTTTTTCCTTACTTGTGCTGATAGCGGATATCGTGATACCTTTTCTGTTTCAAACGACAATAGACAAAGGGATTCAAGACAGAGACATCAGTCTTGTATGGATACTCGTGGGCGCTCAGTTAATGATCTTTATCGGCAATTATCTCTCCAATACAATCGTAGAAGTTGTCATGAGCAAGCTGGGATTAAGGCTCAGCATAAACATGATGTCGGAATATCTGGTTAAGCTGATAAATCTACCGGTGTCTTTTTTCGAACGAAAATCCAGTGCCGACCTTATAAAGAAAACAGACGATCAATACAGAATAAAGAATTTCCTCATATCATTTCCGGAGACTATGTTTCTGACGGTCCTCTCTTTACTTGTGTTTTCCTCTTTGATGATATGGTTCAGCTTCCCGATATTCCTTATTGTCGTTTCATTTACATGTGCCGGTATTGTATGGAATTCACTTTTCTTAAGGAAAAGAAGGGAAATTGATTATTCTTACTTCTCGGCATCTGCGGAAAATCAGAACAACCTGTATGAATTGATCAACGGCATGCCGGAAATCAGAGCTAACGGCGCGGAGAATATAAGGGTTAAGATCTGGAGAAAAGTTCAGCAAAAGATAAATGACCTGTCATTACAGAATCTTAAACTGAAAATATATATGGGAGCCGGCACAAGCCTGTTTTCCCAATTAAGAGACATCGTTGTTCTCGGCGTTTCCGCGACCATGGTGATAAACGGAGAAATGACGATCGGAATTATGATGACGATCAGCTATATAGAGGGGAGGCTGACCATGCCGTTCTCAAATATATCGAACGCGTTCAGCGTTGTTCAGGATACGACAATGTCCATTGAGAGAGTTCAGGAGGTAATGGATAATAATGTCAATTTACCGGATGCCAATGGGATTTCTCCCGTTGACAGTTCAATTCGATTGAATGACGTCTGGTTTCGATATGCCGGAAGCTCTTCTCCATATATCTTGAAAAACCTGTCTCTCGACATCAAACCTGAATCCACAACCGCAATAGTCGGAGAAAGCGGAGAAGGGAAGTCCACCTTGATCAAGATTCTTCTCGGAATGTATGTTCCATGTAAAGGGGATGCGGTGTTCGGTAAGGTCGGCTATGATTCACTAAACACAAAAGACTGGCTGAAACTCTGTTCCGTTGTAATGCAGGAAGGCATGATATATTCCGGCTCCATATTATCAAATATCGCATTGACGGATGAAAAGCCTGATAAGGAAAAGGCGGCGGAAGCATTAAGGATAGCGTGTCTCGAGGATTTTGTAAATTCGCTGCCGATGGGATTGAATACTAAAATCGGCAATACGGGCATAGGATTAAGCGGAGGACAGAAGCAACGATTGTTGATAGCGCGGGCTGTATACAAAAATCCGGAAATCATATTGATGGATGAAGCCACCTCTTCATTGGATGCAGCAACGGAATCTTCAATAGTGTCAAATCTCATGCAGTTCTGCCGGACGAAAACCGTCATAATAGCCGCACATAGACTAAGCACAATAATGCATGCGGACACTATTCTGTTTCTTAAAGACGGGCAGATTGCCGAGTCGGGTACACACGCAGAACTCATACAAAAACGAGGACTCTATTACAATCTGTTTAAACAGCAGATAAACAATGGAATAATATAATGCTTACATCCTCTTCACAGAATACTAAATGATACTGTCCCCGAATTATATGATAAAATACTATTCGACGGGGGACATCTTGGGACGGAGGCGTGGGGGGAGGGCGGCGCGGTAGCGCTGCCAGGCCGCGGTCTTGCGGCGGTCGGCCTCGCGGTGGTAGGCGGCTCGGGTCCGCAACTCCGTGGCGCGCGCATTGATGCGGCGACCCTCGGGCGAGGCGGGATTCAGGCCGGCCCTCTTTAACCGGCTCAGCAGCGTATCGGCGGTAGCGTCGAGCACGTCGGCGAGCATCCTGCGCGAGTTCACCACGGTGTCGGCAAGGTAATAGTTGGCGTAGGTGTACGCCCCGTCACCCATCCTTGAATCGGCAAGCCTCACGAGCCTCTCGGCTCCCCTCACGTTACCGTGCCCCAACATCCGCGCGGCCTCGACGGTCAACGCGAAGCGGTGTGATGCCACCATACCGGCCGGCGTGCGGTCCATGTATGCCTCCGGGTCCTCGTTCGGCGCGAGAATCCGCGCCGCGGCAGCGAGCGTCAGCGAGTCGCTCACAGACTCCGGCCGCAGGCCGTAGCGGCTTCCGTAAAGCCAGGGACCGGCCGCGCCGGCAAGACGGATATGGCCGTCGCCGCGTACGGAGCGCAGCCAGTAGAGCGGGCGCGGATGCGCCGACTCCGCGTTGGTGGCCACGATGTCGAACACCATCAGCCGCCCGAAGTCGAGCGACCGGCTCGCGCCGCTCCCCGACAGCGACGTGAGGCTGTAGAGTATCGTCGAGTCAGGCGACACCCGGAGCCGTACATACCGGCCCGGAAACTCCCGCGATTCCGAACGGCGCAGCGCCCGCAGAGCATCCACGGCGCCGAGCGTGTCGCCGCCGGCCGCGCCGGCCCGGCTGTGACGGAACGCGCCGTAGATGATGTCGCCGCGCGTCAGTGTCGTCGGCAGCGGCTTGGATTCCCGCCACGCCCCCAGCCGCGAGGCCGCGTATTCCGGAAGCGCTATGTAGGCGAGGTTGATCACCTTCACGTCGCGCCGCACTCCCTCCACCTCCTGCAGATACCAGAGCGGGAAGGTGTAGTTGTCGCCGTTCACGAAGAGAATCGCGTCGCGCTCCATCGAGTTGAGTATGTTGGCCGACAGGTTCGCCGCCGCCGTCCGTCCCGAACGGTCATGGTCGTCGTAATTCTCGGCAAACATCCAGCCGACGATCCCGAGCGGGATAATGAATCCCCAGGCCGAGCGGCACATCCTCGCCACGGCCAACGCCCCGAATCCTCCCCATATCGAGAAAGCGAGGAAGGAGCCTAAGAAACTATAGTCGCGCTCGCGCGGCTCGCCGGGTCCCTGATTCAGGTAGACCACTATCGCCAGCCCCGTCATGACGAAGAGCACGGCCACGGTGCCGGCGGTCTGCCGTCCGCGCCGTCCCTGTCCGCAGAGCCATCCCGCTCCCGCCAGACAGAGCAGCAGCGGTAGCATGAAGTAGCGGTTGCGTCCCGGATTGTCGCGCCCCGCCGGTGCCGGAAGCGCTTCCTCGGCCCCGAGCATCAGATTGTCGACCGGCGTGATGCCGGTGATGAAATTGCCGTGCTGGACCTCTCCCTGCGACGGAACGTCGTTCTGCCGTCCCGAGAAGTTCCACATCAGATAACGCAGGTACATGTAGCCGACCTGATAGGATGCCAGCCACTCCAAGTTCTGCAGCATCGTGGGTCGCCACGAAACCGGATTCCCCCTCCTGCCGCTTGCGTCCATCCGCGCCACCGGTCTGCCGTCGGCGTCGAACGCCTCCGAGACGTGGACGCGCTCCATGGTCGAGGTGTCCATCCCTACCCACGACGAGTAACTGTCAAGGTCGAAGGGCGTGCTCCCCGTCATGCGGGGGAAGAGCATGTTGAGCTCGGGAGTGGGCACGGTGCGCACGCGGTATCCCTTCGTCAGGTAACCGGCGCGGCCCTCATCGGCCCGCTCGAGCATGGCGGCGTTCATGGCCGAGTCGCGTCCGCTGAGCATGGCGGTCCCGCCCGGCAGGAGCGCACCCGCCTCGACACGGGCCATCCGGCGGTGCCCCCGCTCGAGCGCGTAGCGCGTATAGCGGGCCTTTCCGGTAGCGCTGTCCAGCTCCTCCTCGTACATCGCCTTGCTATAAGGCGTGGGTCCGTAGAAAAGCGGTTTACTGCCATACTGCTCGCGCGCCTGATACTCGGCGAACGAGAAGGGGTCGCCCGGCAGCGAGGCGTTGGCCGGCGACGGAATCCGGCCTCTCACCGGTATCAGCGCGTAGGAGGAATAACCGGTCAGTAGCATCGCGAACATCCAGATGGCGAGGTTGACGCGGCGCGTGCGGGGCGACAGCGAGGTGACCCACAGCGAGGCTATCAGCAATGCCCCGAGCCCGACGATAAAGATAACCACGCCCGACAGCGCGGGCAAGCCGGCGCCGTTCACGGCCGCTAATTCCAGCCATGCCGCCAAGGCTATCGACCGGGGCATCACGCCCATGAGGATGAAGCCTACCGCCACAAGCGACAACAGGAATATCAGCGTCACCTTGCCGGGGCTGCGGATGCCCCGCCGGATGGCGTAGATCATGGCCAAGGCGGGAATGCAGAGCAGATTGAGCTGATGCACCCCCAAGCTGAGGCCGAAGATATAGGCGATAAGGATAAGATAGCGCGAGGCGGCCGGTCCGGAGGGGGTCATCGCCCAGCGCACCGTGAGCCAGACGCATAGGGAGGTCATGAAGATCGACATGGCGTAGACCTCGGCCTCCACCGCCGAATACCAGGTGGAGTCGCACCAGCCGAACATGAGGGCCGCCGTCAGAGCGGCACCTGCCGCACTCACCTCGACGCGGGGCGCACGCCGCCGCGCGCGGCGGAGCACCCACAGCGCGGCGTTGAAGACCGTCCGCGAGAGGAAAAAGCCGGCGAATGCAGTGAAGAGCCCGGAGGAGAGGTTGACGGCGAGAGCCGCGTATGGGCCACCCTCCGGAGCGAGCAGCGAGAACATCCGCGCGGCGAGCATCCACGTAGGATTCCCCGGCGGATGCCCCACCTCGAGCAGGGCGGCCGCGGAGACATACTCCGGGCAGTCCCAGAACGACACGCCCGGGGCCACCGTGAGCCAATAGGTCAGCAGGAGCGCGGCGAACGCGCCCCATGCCGTGGCAAGGTCCCACTTACGTATCCGCCTGCTCTCCAAGTCAGTGTCAGCGCTCGGCGCGCATGGTGTTGGTAAGGAAATCCTCGTATGCCATGCGGACACCGTCGCGCAGCTCCGTGCGCGCCGTCCAGCCGAGCGCCGTGGCCTTCGACACGTCGAGAAGCTTGCGCGGCGTGCCGTTCGGCTTCTCGGTGTCCCAGAGTATCTCGCCCTCGTAGCCCACGGTCTCGGCCACGATCTCGGTGAGCTCGCGGATGGTCAGCTCCTTGCCCGTGCCGGCGTTCACCGTCTCGTTGCCCGAATAGTTGTTCATCAGGAACACGCAGAGGTTGGCTAAGTCGTCCACATAGAGGAACTCGCGCAGCGGGCTGCCGTCGCCCCAGCAGGTCACCGAGGGCGCGCCGGCCACCTTCGCCTCGTGGAAGCGGCGGATAAGCGCCGGAAGCACGTGCGAGTGGGTGGGGTGGTAGTTGTCGTTGGGCCCGTAGAGGTTGGTGGGCATCACCGAGATATAGTCGGTGCCATACTGGCGGTTGAGGTATTCGCAGTATTTCAGGCCCGAGATCTTGGCGAGGGCGTATGCCTCGTTGGTCTGCTCGAGCGAGGAAGTCAGCAGGCATGACTCGGGCATGGGCTGCGGAGCCATCCGCGGATAGATGCACGACGAGCCGAGGAACTCCAGCTTGCGGCAACCGTTGCGCCACGCCGAATTGATCACGTTCATCTCCAGCATCATGTTGACATACATGAAATCGGCCGGAGCCTCGCTGTTGGCCACGATGCCCCCCACCTTGGCGGCGGCGAGGAACACATACTCGGGGCGCTCGGTGGCGAAGAACTCCTCCACGGCCCTCTGGTCGGTCAGGTCCAGCTCGGCGTGAGTGCGGGTGATGATGTTGGTATAACCCTGTCTGCGCAGCTCGCGCACGATGGCCGAACCGACCATCCCCCTGTGTCCCGCCACAAATATCTTAGATTCCTTTTCCATGAAACTTATAATTCTTTAATCGTTTGTTAAATTTCGTGCGAGTCAAAATTCTTCCGGTTTCGAGTCGAAATTCAAAATTCAAAATTCAAAATTACCGCAATTACCGCAGTACGCTCCGCATCCTGCGAGTAAATCTGTCCCATGAGAGGCGGCTGTCGAACTCCCTGCGGGCGTTCTCGCCGAGCCGGCGGCGCAGCGCGGTGTCGGTGGCGAGCCTCCGCATCGCCTCGGCGAGGGCATTGGCGTCGGCCGGCGGCACGAACAGCGCCGTCTCGCCGTCAACGAGAAACTCCCGCTGGGCGCCGTTGGCGCAGCACACCTGCGCGCGCCCGCAGCGCATGTAGCGCAGGTTCTCCAGGCCGAAGGCCTCCCTCTGCAGCGAGGGCTGCACGCCGAAATGGCATTCGGCGATCACGCTCCCGGTCTCGGTGGCCGACGTGTTCCAGTCGATCATCTCCATCACGCCGCGCGCCATGGCGCGGCTCCGCAGCTTGTCGAGGAAGTCGGGGCTACCCTTGCCGCATATCTTCATGCGCAGCTTCAGGTCGCGCAGGCTCACCAACGCGTCGATGATCGTCTCCAGTCCCTTCCCCTCCACGAGCGGGCCATGGTACATGGCCGTCACCGGACCCTTCGACGGCTCCGCCGTAGGAGGTGCCGGAGGCAGGTTCAGCGAGTTGTGGATGATATGCACCCTCCCTTCAGGAATCGGTGCCGGATCCGGACTCCATGTGCTGCGGAAGGCATCGTATGCCAAGTGCGACACGAAGATGTGGATGTCGATGTTCCGGTATATCCTTCTGAAAAGCCGCGAGTCGCGGCCCCGGCGCACCGAATGGCGCGTCGACACCACGCGGATGTCCGGACGCTTCGCTATCCGCTTGGCGAGCAGCGCGGTGAAGGCGTCGCGGTAGCGGTGTACGTGTACTATCCCCTCGCCGACGGGTATCTCCCTGAGCATCGAGGCGAGGATCATGGCCGACGCCGGGTCGAAGAAGCCGCGCAGCGGGGCATGGCGCAGCTCCGCGCCGACGGCGCGGAAGCGGTCGTCCACCGCCTTGGCGTCGCGGGTGAGCGCCGTCACCCGCCACCCCTCGCCGAGGAAATGGCTGCAGAGGTCGAGCGCGTACTGCCGCGCCCCTCCCCAGTGGTTGGATGAAATCAGATGTATCAGCCGCATCCGCTTAGTTCGTCCCCGAGAGCATCACGCTGATGTCTACGCAGGGCATTCCGAGATAGCTCCCGACAAGCTTGTCCACCAGTTTACCGTCGTATGTCACCATTCCTCCCTGCATGCCGGGGGTGGTGGCCACCATCCCCTTGAAGCCGTTCTTTATGGCCATCTCCTCGAGGAAGTTCACAAGGATGTTCGACATCGCCATGGCGACGGTGCGGGGCACCGACACCGAGGGATGGCTCTCCCTGAGGTCGATCACGAAGACAGTCTCCTTGAGGCTTGCCGACAGGTTCTTGGGGAATTCGAAGGGACGGGTGGTGTTGCATTGGATGATCGCGTCGGCGGCCTTGACGAGGTTGGTCAGCACGCGGGGATGGATGGTGGTGAGCTCCACGCGGTCCCTGCACTGGCTGCGCGCCAGCTGCAGCGCCGACACGTCGTTGTCCATCAGCACCACGCGCGCTCCGGTGCCCACGGCGGCGTTCGCCGCCGAGATCGCCTCCGTGCCCGAGCCGATCACCAGCACCTCGCAGGGATTCAGGCCGGCCACGCCGGCAAGCAGCACACCCTTGCCGCCACCTAAGTATGAGAGCGACTCCTCGGCGTACATTATCGCGGCGCGGCCGTCGATCTCGTCGATCACGTCGGCGAAGATCTGCACGTCGTGGTGGCTCACCATGTTGTCGAGGCAACCGGTGGATATATGCTGCTTGAGGAGGGCCTTGATCACCGCCGGGTCGAACATGCCGTCGCCCATCATCGAGAGCAGGGCCGCCCCCTTGCTCATTTTCTTTATGTCGGCTATCCGGAGCGGAGTGTAGCTCAGGACCACCGGGCATTTCAGAGCCTCCTCGCGGCTCACTATCTTCACGCCGTACTCGGCGTAGGTCTCGTCGCTGAAACTGATGTCGACTCCCGCGCCGGCCTCCATCGAGATCCGGATGCCGCCGGAGGTGAGCATTCCGCAGGCCTCCGGCGTGAGCAGAAAGCGCGTCTCGTCGGTATCGGCATAGTTGCCCACCAGACCTATGTGCAGTCCCGGAGAGGAAATCTCCATCGTTTCCAGTTCGGCCTTTGTCTCATGTGCTCCCCCGGGGAGCTTCTTGTCGTTCTTGTCCGTAGCCATAGTATTCGGAATTTAGGGTAATGCAAGACTCGGGTCCTTAAATTCTCACACCGCCCGGGTCTTATGTTCTACTTGCTCATGGTGAAATGGCGCGAGGCGAGGCGGTAGCCGTCGCAGAACACCTCCACCGTGTAGTCGCCGGGGGTCAGCGTGGTGTTCACGTCCCAGTAGATCGACACGTTGGTCTCCTCGTTGGCGTATTCCACAGCCCGCTTCGCGGTGTATGCCACGCTCTGGCCGTCGATGCGGAAGGAGCCTCCGCCGCCGAGCAGCGTGCCCTCGGGCGAGATCACCCGCATGTAGAATTCCTTCATGCCGGGGGCGGCCGTGTTGTTGGGGCTTACGGTGAAGCTTACGCCGAGCTGGCGGGCCTTGCCGATCTTCTTCTCCACGCGCCCCTTCTTGTTGTAGGCGTGGAATCCCACATTGGTGATGTTGAGCTTCTTGGCGAGCTTCACGGTCTGCGTCAGCTCGGCGTTGCTGGCCGTAGCCTGCGTCACCTGCGACGACAGTGCCTGGTTGCGCTCCTGCACCTGCTGGATCTCCTGCTTCAGGCCGGCGTTCTCCTCGCCGAGGCGCTTGATCTCCTCGAGATAGTGGCGGACGATACCCTTGAGGGTGGCGATCTCCCCCTCGAGCTTCTTGATCTTCGCGCGGCTCGAGGCCATGTCGCGCGAGTGGGATTTCTTCTCGTCGTTAAGTTCCTTGATCAGGCCCTCCACCTTCATGCGGGCCTCGTTGTACTTCTGCACGAGCGAGTCGTTCTTGAGGTAGATCTGCTGGCCCTCATACTGGTTGAAGTCAGCGTTCAGCTGGTTGAACTCGCTGGTGAGCAGCAGCTGGTCGTTGGCGATCGCGAGGCTGTCGGCGCGGGCCTGCGCCTCGTTCACCGCCGAGGTGGTGCGCGAATTGTTCACTATCAGCACCACGATAAGTATTATCAAAGCCGCCAGCACACCGATGGCGCCATATACCAAGGTCTTAAGTTTCTTATTCATAAAGCCGGGTCATAATGTCGGGGCCATAATGTAAGCTCAGCCCCCGCAGTTTATACGCTGTTTATATTTGAATGCAAATATAATCAATCTCCCCGAAACAACCAAATATACCTGCGCCAGCCAAGGAAACCCGATGCTCCCGCATCGAGGAGAGCGCGGTCCGGTGCAATAAAGCGGGGTACGCGCCCGGGCCGGCAGACTGGCCTCCGGGTAGCGTACCCCGCACCTCATCACTCTGTCTCGTCACTTATTACCTCATAACTCTGACTTCTGACTTATTGTCTCTCTGACTTCTGACCTAAATCTACGAACTTATTGCCGTCGCAGATGTAGATTCCGCCGCGGACCATCGAGGAGACGCGCCGTCCCATCATGTCGTAGATGGGAGCATCACTCCGTACGGTGTCAACTTCGGACGGTAGGGCCTCTATGGAAACCGTATCCCCGAAGTCCGACATGGTGAATACCGTCTTTCCCTCGTCGATACATTCCAGGAAGCCCATGAGATATATGCCGTTGTCCGCTTCCGTCAGACAAAACATAGTCATCACCTGACTTCGTCACTTTTGGGAGGCTTTCAGAAGCCGCTATTGAAAATCTGCGATTTAGCGTGATATTTGGGTGATTTAGGGTGACGCAATAACGAAGTCAGGTGTGGTAAACAATTTATAACCACATTTCAAAACTTGATAGTAAATTGCATTTACTCAGTATTATCCTCACGCAAAGGCGCAGAGGGCTCGCAAAGTATTTCAGTCGTCAATTTTATTAAACCTTCATGTTCAGCAAGTTCATATTCAGCCAGCTGTACCTGTCGCTTACGCGAAGGTGCGCTGTCGCTGCGTTCAGCAAGGCCGCAGAGTCGGACGCGTGGATTAACTCAGTGTCTGAGTGACGAAGTCAGAGGTGTGCGGGCGTATGGCTCTCTGCGTGCTCGCTGGGCGAAGCCTCAGCAACCTCTGACCTCTCCACTTTTGCCACGATCCTGACACCTGACTCCTACGAAAAATAACAACCTTTGCGAGCCCTCTGCGCCTTTGCGTGAGGTTAAAAGACTGAAACAAACCGCATTGGCCAAATTATAACTACTAATTGTTGACTCGACCAATATTTTATGAGTAGTTAAACAAATTGGATATTTATTACTTGCTTATAGTTTCCTGACTTCGTCACTTTTGGGAGGCTTTCAGAAGCCGCTATTGAAAATCTGCGATTTAGCGTGATATTTGGGTGATTTAGGGTGACGCAATAACGAAGTCAGGAAATTATGCAATTATACAATCAAAAATCACAAATTGGACTTACGAAATAAGATTCATGCCTGTATATAAAGCAAAGCGGGGTACGCGCCCGGGCCGGCAGACTGGCCTCCGGGTCACGTACCCTCCATCTCATCACTTACAACGCAATCTTGCGGACAGCTGTAGTCTCTCCGCAGGTCGCCTTGGCGATATAGATTCCGCCCGGCAATGCCGATGTCTCCAATACCGCTCTATCATTGCTCCGAGTCCGGCCAATCAGACTGCCCTCTAACGAGTACAGCTCAAGCGAGACGTCCTCATCGTCGCTGACAGCCGAAATCTTGCCGTCAGTATAAGTCAATGTCAGAGACTCGTTATATCCGGTTTCATCTATGCCGGTATATTTACTTAGCAATTTGTCGAAATCTGCCTTCGTAAACAATACTTCGCCATCCTTCATGCAGCTGTCAATATAAAAATAAATCCATCTGCCGTTTGTGGGTTTCGGAAATATTGTCAGAGCGATATCTCCATTACATCCTATACCTTCAACCCATACTTCGGTGCCGTCGACTCCTGCTTCATGAGTCAATCCATTCGTTACATCAAGGACCTTACGATCAACTCCGTCTGAGGTCGTGACGCTGCCGGAGTCGCGGATCTCAATATAATCGTCAGGTTGTAGTGTCTCCAATACAGCAAACCGGGAATCCCTGGTTAATCTTGCAAATTTAGTTTCCATATACCACAAATCCAACATAAATCCCCTAAAAATCAGCTTGTCACAATCTTTTTTTGTAATCTCTTAAAATCACTTTGCTGAGAACTATGGCAGCATCCCTATGGTTCATGCGTTATTTGTCAGCCATTCCAAAATCCTTCGCGCGTCTTATTCGCCTTTGGACCGCGCTCCCCTCAACGCGGAGCGTTGGGGTTCCATAGCTTCGCGACCGCGCTCTTGGAATTGAGCGGAGCAAGGTCCCGAATGCAAAATTACGGCGGGGGTTTGCATATTCCAAAAGAATATTTCGGGCGTCTAATTTTCAAACGATTGTAATATAGAGCGATACCGACGCGTAAAAATGAAAATTTCGGGCGCGGTCGCGAAGCTAAGGGAACCCCGATGCTCCCGCATCGAGGGCCTCTTACAACGCGCCTTGCTCTATCAGCAGGGCTATGCGCTCTATCATCGCGTCGGTCTTGTCTTTCTTCGGATTGAAGCCCCCTTTCATGTTCATGCCGAAAAAGCGTCCGAACGTCTGCCAGAATCCCGCCCGGAAACTCCCCAAAAAGGCTTTCACTATGCTGTAGGAGGTCTGGTCGGTCTCCCTGTTGATCAGTTTCAGCAATACCTTTCCCTGGTTCTTCGTCATCGTCTTCACCACCGGCTTGTATTGCTCGAATATGTCCCGCTCAAGGCGCTTCAGATGCTCCTCACGCTTCTTCTTGTCGGGGATGGTCTGGATATACTCGTAGGTCTCGCAGAGCGTGGCGAAGGCGAGTTTGGCGTACGGCAGCGTCTTGCGCACGTCGCGCACGGTGCGCCAGTAGAACTGCTCCTGCTTCTTGTTCTTGAACTTCAGGGGCGGGAACACATAGACATCGCGGATATAGGTGAGGCGGCAGGTGTCGCCATATTCATCCACGATATGCGTGAAACCCTTGTAGGCCTTCACCTTCAGCTGAAGTTCCCCCTGCTCCTGCGCGTGAAGCCGCGCGCCTCCGCACACAGACAGGAGCGCGACCGACAGCATGATTATGAAATCCCGAAATCTCACAGCAGAGCGAAAATTGTGTTTCTTCCTAAACGGAATAATGCGTCGAAAATTGAAACGGAACTGTTAACTTTTGTTTCATACTCCCTTATCACGCCCCTGAGACGCTCCCTGTTCTCCACCGCGCAAGCAGTGGAGCCGAGCCACCGCAGCGCTATCGCGTGCAGCCCCCGGTTGAAGCCGTCGAGCGATTCCCCTCCGGAACCCTCATAGACGCTCTCCAGCTCGGGGAAGAGATGCTGGAAGTAGGGAGTGCGCCCGTAGGCGGCGTTCCACGCGCCGAGATGCTCGCGGCGCCATTTGCCGTGGTCAGAGAGAAGAGGGGAGGGGAGCGACGCGCCCCGCGCGCCTCCGAACCGCTTCAGCACGCCGGCTCCTCCATCCACCGGCACAGAGAGCCGCTCCGGACCCTGCGGCCCCGTTATCACGCTCCTCGCGAAAGCCTTCCCCGTCACTTCCGTCTCGACACACGCCCGCGCCGCAGCCTCGTCGGCAGTCAGCCCCGAAGCCACCGCGCGGAAATAACAGGCATACCACCCCGCCGAGGGGGCGAACGGTATCACCATTTCCCCTTGTCGGGATTCGGATTGCGCAGCACGCGGTTCCATCTCACCTTGCCGTCGAACAGGCTGCGCTCCTTGTCGAGCGAAAGGATGATGAACACAGGCGAGCCAACCACGTGGTCCTCGGGAACGAATCCCCAGTAGCGCGAATCGGCCGACCGGTCGCGGTTGTCGCCCATCATCCAGTAATAGTCCATCTTGAAGGTATAGTACTCCGACGACTCGCCGTTTATGTAGATCTTACCGTCGCGCATCTCGAGGCTGTTCCCCTCGTAGGTGCGTATGGCACGCTCGTAGAGCGCGTAGTTGTCGGGGGTGAGATGCAGAGTAGAGCCCCGCTTCGGAATCCAGATCTCCCCCATGTCGGGACGCGTCCAGCCGTAGTCGGCGCCGGCGGGGAACACGCCGGTGAGGTCGAGCATGCCGCTCTTCGACTCGCGCACGAGCGGACCGATCACCTCGGGCCACTTCTCAAGCTCGGCCTTCATGGCCGCCGTAAGCGGCACGTCGTAGAAGGAGAAGCCGTTGTACTCGTCGCGTATCGGACCCTGCGCGTCCTCGGCGCGCACGCCGAGTTCCTGCCACTTCCCGGCGGGAACGGGACCGTTCACCGGGATGATGTAGTTGTACTGAACATTGTCAGGCTCGGCGATGGCTTTGCCGTCGATATATATGACGTCGTCCTTGATGCTGAGGCATTCGCCGGGAAGACCGATGGTACGCTTCACGTAGTTCTCGCGGCGGTCAACCGGCCGCCATACCAGCTCGCCGAACATCTCCGGATTGTTCTGTATGTGCGCCTTGGGGTCCATGACGCCCTTGGCGCGCAGTTCGGCGCATATCTGGTAGTAGTCGGGGTTCTGCACCTTCAGGGCCACCGTGTCGCCCTGCGGATAGTTGAACACCACGATGTCGCCCCGGCGGATGGAGCGCACGCCG
This sequence comes from uncultured Muribaculaceae bacterium, assembly GCA_910584545.1. Classification (GTDB taxonomy): domain Bacteria; phylum Bacteroidota; class Bacteroidia; order Bacteroidales; family Muribaculaceae; genus Lepagella. The sequence goes on from CAJUBC010000003.1 coordinate 59,314, forward strand.
GGCATGCGGTGATAGGGAAGCTGGGGCTTCTCTATGTAGCTCTTGGTGTTCACGATCGGCAGCGTGTGCTGCGCCAGCGGGAAATGGATCGGGGTCTGCGGCACGCGCGCGCCGTAGACGGTCTTGTCCACCCAGAGGCGGTCGCCCACGAGCAGCGACTTCTCGAGGCTCGAGGAGGGAATCTCGTACTGCTGGCCGATGAAGGCGAATATGAAGTAGATGAGCACCAACGCGTAGACTATCGCGTCGACCCACGCCATGACGGTGCGCGTGATTCCCTTCCTGTTCTTCCACCAGGCCCAGGGGATGAACTGGGTGATGTAGATGTCGATGAGCAGCGGCCACAGCAGGAGCAGCCAGGGGTTGCCCATCAGTATGACCCAGAAAAAGAATATCAGCGATACGATCGCGAAGCGTATCCAGCGCGACTTCTTCACGCCGCGCAGCCTCTCCTTCAATGAATATGGTTTCTTGCTTTCCATAAGGTAATCTATATTTTGCAAATCCCTCCCCTTTATTTCCGGTTAGCCCCCTCACGCAAAGTCCATGCCGGTGGCATCGTGGAGCATCTCGCCGATAGTATGGAATCCTTTCCTACCGGCGAGCCATTCGGCGGCCATCACCGCGCCGAGCGCGAATCCCTCGCGGCTGTGCGCCGAGTGGGTGACGGTGATCTCATCCACCGGCGACTCCCATATTATCGTGTGGATGCCCGGCACCTCTCCGCGGCGCTCATGGTCCACCTCCAGTATGTCGTCGGCCAGGTCACGTCCCTCCTCCGGTTCGGCCCATGCCGACAGGCGGCCGCATCCGGCCACTATGTCCTCGGCGAGCGTCACCGCCGTGCCCGAGGGATGGTCGAGCTTGTGGACGTGATGTACCTCCTCGAGGCGGGGACGGTACTGCGGGAAAGCGTCCATCATGCGCGTCAGGTATCGGCTCATAGCGCGGAAGATGTTGACTCCGATCGAGAAGTTAGACGCCCATAGCAGCGTGCCCTTCCCCTCGTCGCAGAGCTGACGGAACCAGTCGAGCCGCGAGGTCCAGCCGGTGGTGCCGCACACCACCGGAATCCCCCTTCCGAAGCAACGGAGGATATTGTCCGGAGCGGTGGCCGGAGTGGAGAACTCTATCGCCACGTCGCTCGAGAGAAACGCCTCCGAGTCGAAGTCGCCGAGATTGTCGCGGTCGATGCGGCATGTGATCTCGTTGCCGCGCTCCAGGGCTATCCGCTCTATGATATGGCCCATCTTGCCATAGCCTATTATCGCTATCTTCATTTCAACAGAGTATTAAAGGTCAGAACCCGAACGCCACGTTGTCCACATAGACATTCACTCCCTCTGTGCCCACGAACGGCTCGCCGCATGTGGAGGAGAACATCACCATCACATGGGTGGGGACCGTGCCCTCGGGGGCCCAGCCCACTTCCTGGATAGGCTTCAGTTTCCCTTTGGAGTTGTATGCGTAATATGCGTTGTCTCCGTTGAGCAGACGCATGTAGGGCTTGTAGTAGGGAGTCTTGGTTATGTCGCCGTAATGGATGGGGAGCACGTGCCCCTTGGTCAGGGGCACCGACGAGGCGTAACGCTCGCGGCCCGTGCCGACACGCTGGGCGTAGATGTTGCCCTTTGCGTCTTCCCAGCGCTTCTGCAGCATTACATAGGCCTCGGCCTTGTCGCGCCCCTTCAGCGTCTTCTTCGCGCTGAAGCCGGTGGACTTGACGCGGGTATTGACGTTGGGCATATCGACCTTGATGTCGTAGACGAGAGCCTTCGGGCGCTTGGTGTAGGGCATTCCCATAGAGAGCTTCTTGAAGGGATCAGAGGTGGAGGATATCGGCTCGCGGACCGTGCCGAGGAATATCGTGCCGGGCACCATCACGTCGAGATTGATGATTCCGAGCACCTTCACCTCCTCCATCTTGGTGGAGAGCTTGGCCATGCGGTTGCCTCCCACAGTGGCGGGGCTCACCGTGTTGGAAGCCTTCACAATGCCGGAGACCTTGGCGTAGACGTTGCTCGTGGCCCAGGGAGAGCCTCCCTGATTGGTGTACGCCACGTTACCCTTGATATGCTTCGTCGGGCCTATGGCATAGACAGTCTTGACCTTACCGCCGAGAACTCCCGACTCCTTGATGTCGCGGGTGACCCAGTTGCTGAAATCCCCGTAACTGATTTTCTCCAGGCGCAGTGCCTGCACCGGCACGGCGGCGAGGAAGAGCGCCATCGCCACCGCGGCTTTTTGAAAATATGATTTCATGTCGCAAATTTACAAAAATTTCCCCACCCGACAATCATGCGACCCTTAACATTCCTTAAAGAATTGTCAATTGCCGACTTTATTCGTAAAATCTGTGTAAAATCCACAAAAAATATAGAATTATGACCAAAATCGACTTGATATTTTGTATCACAAGGATTTTTTACCTAATTTTGCGACTAATTTCAACCCAATTTTAATTAATAAATAAAAAATGAAGAAATCCGTATTGATGCTCGCAGCTGCGCTTCCCTTTATGTTCGCGGCCTGCGGCTCTGAAGATCCCGAGGAGAATTTCAACCTCGAAACAACAGCCCTCGAAATCGATTATGAGAAGACAGCCAATATCGAGACCAGCGTAAACGGTTGCACTTTCACCTCCGACAACGAGTTTATCGCAACCGTTGACAAGGACGGCAAGGTGACCGCAAACCATGTCGGCGAGGCCAACATCACCGTCGCATACAATGGAGAGAGCGCTACCTGCAAAGTTACCGTAAAGCCGACCCTCATGGCCTACACCATGCCGGTGATCGACTGGAGCCTCAACCTCAGCCAGGTGGAGGATCAGGTAAAGGTTAACTTCCCCGCTCTGGTTAAAGATTCTAAATCTACGAATAACGAGCTCGGTTACTATACTCCTACAGAAGGAAAGCAGGATTATCCTATGTACGTATATGAGTTCGAGAATAATCTTCTCAAGACTTCTATTCTCCTGATTTCAGGAGCTATGGATAAGACTAATTCCATCGATGAATGGCTTCTCCAGTATTACGCAGACCTTGGCGAAACAACGTATGGCATGCTCTATGGTAATGCTGCCAATGCGCTTGACGCATCCGTGCTCGTAGAACTGCAGTACGATGAGGAAAATGATGAATACAATGCAGCTTGGGTAGAAAACAAAGGCTCAAAGACTGTTCGTGGAGGCATGATTATCGACCGCACATATATTGAGAAAGGTCGTGAATTCGCCCGTAAGATGAAAAATAATTAATTAACACTATAAAAGATGAAAAAGTTATTTTTCACACTCTGCGCAGGTTTCGTAGCGGTCTCCATGACCGCATGCGGCGGCAACAAGAGTGCGGAGGAGAGCACAACAGCCGACTCCGATTCCATCGTAATGGAGGAGACCGTCGTTGAGGATACCCTCGCGGTCGATACCCTCGCAGCTCCTGTTGAGGAGGAGATAGCGGCTCCCGTCGAGAAGAAGGCCTCCAAGAAAACTTCTACCAAAACCGAAGTAAAGAAAGAGGAAAACAAAGCTTCAGCCGCAGTGGAGGATGCAACTAACGGTGCCCTCCAGAGAGCTAAAGATAGAGGAAAGCAGGTTGCCGAGCAGGGCGTGGACGATGCAGAGGCCAAGGCCCGCGCATGGAAAGAGAAACAGAAACAGCGCCGTGAACAGCGCGAGAAAGAGAAGCAGGGCAACTGATTCCTTTCAATCCAGACGCAATAAAGAGATGCCGGACTCAGTTCCGGCATCTCTTTATTACGTTTTTTATAAATTTATTCAAGCAATATGGTACAAGGCCACTCCGTTTTGTTACAAACACCTATCTTATGTTGAAACCCACAGCCACTGTACTGCTGGCGCTCGCCGCCGCATCCCCCTGCATGGCCCTGCGCTCCTCCCGGGCCATCAAGAACTGGGAGTTCAGTAAGGATTCCGTTTCCTGGAACAACGTGACAATCCCACATGACTGGGCCATCTACGGCCCCTTCTCCCGCGACAACGACCTGCAGAAGGTCACCGTAGAGCAGAACGGCGAGACCGAGGCCACATGGAAGACGGGCCGCACGGGCGGCCTCCCCTATATGGGAAAGGGATTCTACAAGACAGTGGTCGAGGTCCCCGACACCGCAGGCAAGTCGTTCACGCTCGAATTCGACGGAGCGATGTCCAACCCGGTGGTCTACGTCAACGGCCACCGCGTCGGCAACTGGGCATACGGCTACAACTCGTTCTATGTCAACGTGCCGCAGGAGCTGATGGTCCCCGGCAGAAACAGCGTGGAGGTGTCGCTCGAGAACAAGCCTAAATCCAGCCGCTGGTATCCCGGCGCCGGCCTGTACCGCAACGTGCGCCTCGTCACCACCTCCCCGGTACATGTTCCCACCTGGGGCACCTATATCGTCACTCCCTTCGTCAGCGCCAAAGAGGCTTCGGTGAGACTCTCCACGGAGATCGCCGGCGCGGCCAAGGGTGAGCAGGTCCTCGTCAAGACCGACATCCTCGACCCCGACGGCAACGTTGTGGCCACCAACAATACAGTATACCATGCGCAGGGACAGCCATTCGTGCAGGATTTCCTCGTGACCGACCCGAAACGCTGGAGTCCCGACACCCCCTGGCTCTATACGGCGCGCACCCGCCTGAACGTGAACGGAACCGATGTGGATGAATACCTCACCCGCTTCGGCATCCGCAGCCTCGACTATATCCCCGAGAAGGGTTTCTTCCTCAACGGCGAATACACCAAGTTCAAGGGTGTGTGCCAGCACCATGACCTCGGGCCGCTCGGAGCAGCGGTGAACCGCGCCGCCCTCGCCCATCAGATAGAGATACTCAAGGAGATGGGTGCCAACGCCATCCGCACCGCCCACAACATGCCGGCCCCCGAACTGGTGGAGCTATGCGACGAGATGGGCATGATGCTCATGGTGGAGCCTTTCGACGACTGGGGGTTCCGTCCCAAGAGCGAGAACGGCTACGGCTCGATCTTCAACGAGTGGGCGCCGCGCGACATGGAGAACATGCTGAAGCATTTCCGCAACAACGCCTCGGTGGTGATGTGGTCGGTGGGCAACGAGGTGCCGAGCCAATGGGGTCCCGACGGCGTCAGCGAGCTCTCGATGCTCCAGGATATATGCCACCGCCTCGACCCGACACGACCCGTGACATGCGGTATGGACCAGTTCGGCGCTGTGATCGACAACGGCTTCGCCGCCACCCTCGACATCCCCGGCTTCAACTACAAGCCGCAGTATTACACACTCGCCTACGAGAAGCTTCCGCAGCGCCTCGTGCTCGGCAGCGAGACCGCATCGACGGTTTCCTCGCGCGGAGTCTACATGCTCCCGATGGAGCCTAAATATGACGCTAAATATCCCTCCAACCAGTCCTCCTCCTACGATACGGAGTTCTGCTCATGGTCCAACATCCCCGACGTGGATTTCTCCATGGACGATGATTATCCCTGGATGATTGGCCAGTTCGTATGGACAGGCTTCGACTATCTCGGCGAACCCTCCCCCTACGACACCGACGCATGGCCCAACCATTCGAGCGTGTTCGGAATCGTGGACCTCGCATCCCTCCCCAAGGACCGCTATTACCTCTACCGCTCGCAATGGAACAGCAAGAGCCCGACGCTCCATATCCTTCCCCATTGGAACTGGCAGGGCATGGAGGGTAAGAAGGTGCCGGTGGTGGCCTATACCTCCTATCCTTCGGCTGAGCTATTCATCAACGGTAAGTCCTGCGGCAAGCGCACAAAGGCCGCCGCAGAGCCTCTTGACTACAGCGAAAAGCAGGCTCTTCCCTTCTGGGAGCGTCAGAAATCGGAGGCAACCGACCGCGTTCAGGACCGCAAGGCCATGGACCGCTACCGCCTCATCTGGGAGGATGCCGTGTATCAGCCCGGCGAGGTGAGGGTGGTGGCATACAATGCCGACGGCAGCGTGGCCGAGGAGAAGAGCGTACGCACCGCCGGAAAGGCCGTACGCCTCGAGCTCGTGCCCGATAAGTCGCGCCTCGGAGCCGACGGCGAGGACCTCGCGTACGTCACCGTACGCGCCGTGGATAAGGATGGCAATTTCGTGCCCACCGACACGCGCGAGGTACGCTTCGCGGTGAAGGGCGCCGGCAGGTTCCGCGCCACAGCCAACGGCGACCCGAAGAGCCTCCGTCTCTTCCACGAACCGGTTATGGACCTCTTCAGCGGCGCGGCCACCGCGATAGTCCAGGCCGGCGACCGCCCCGGCGAGATCATCCTCGAGGCCAGGGCCAAAGGCCTCGCCCCCACCCGCCTGACCCTGACCGCCGAATAAGACCACTTCCCATAGAGCAAAAAAGCTGACCGGATTGATTTCCGGCCAGCTTTTTTATCGTATAGATTTTATCGTATAGATAAGAGCTGCTGATTTGCTCTTATCCATCAACTAATTTTTCTTCATCGAGTCAATGAAGTTGTTGACCCAGTTGGCGCGCTCCGGCGTGGCCATGATCACTGTGGTGAGGGCGTTGTTCGTACCCATGGGGAGGATGATCACCGTGACCTGACGGTCCTCTATGGCACCCCGCGCTATGGCTCCGGCCACTCCTCCGATGGTTCGCCTGTCGACATGCGCGTCCTTGATGTCGAGCTGCTTCACCACGCGGCGACAGAGCTCGAACGCGATTTTCTGACTGGCACCCTGCGTCTCCTCGTTGACCATGGAGAGCCCGAACGTCCCGTCGGGATATTTCACCGTCACTGTCGAGCCTTTCTCCACGATTGACCCGGCGGGAATCTCAAAGTCAAAACCGCCGTAACTCATGGAAACGAACCAAGGCATCTCAGCCGATGTCCCCCCGGTCTCGACTGCCGGAGTCTGCGCCGAGGCCACCGGGCATCCGGACAGCATGGCCGCGACGGCGAATGCGCTGATAATAAACTTTCTCATATCTTTATTTTTTATTTTGATTGTCTTCTATCCCGAGAAACCGGGCTGCGTTTCTCTCGAGTTCTGCGGTCAGGTCGCGTCCCGCCGCCTCCGAGAGAGCCTTAACCACCTCCCCGATGCTCTCGTCGGCATCGTCGGTCTCGGCAAGCAGCCGGTCGGAGGGTATCGTCTCCAAGGTCTCGCGGTTGAACCGGGCACCGAGCGAGATCATGCATCCGGACCGGAGGAGCATTTCAGCCACCTCCGGCTTGTTCCTCAGTCCATGGACCACCCACGGCTGCGTCGGCTTCATGTCGGCACGGAGACCTACAATCACGTCATGCGCCTTGACATCATGGATTATCACGGGTTTGCCGAGTTCTTCCGAAAGCTCGACCTGACGGCGCAGCACCTGCAGCTGGCGGAACAGGGGCCCTCCCCGCCCGGAGAGGTCGACACCGCATTCGCCGATGGCCACGATCCTCGGGTCGGAGGCAAGCGTCCTGAGCGCGTCCCACGTCTCCTGAGTGACAGTTTCTATGGTGTCCCAGGGATGGATGCCGACGCTATAGGCCTGACCCTCCATCAGAGTGGAGAGAGGAGTGGCCGGGCCGATGTTGACCACACCTCGCGGCTGCGGGGCGGCATGATGCGTATGGATATCAATGATATTGTTCATAGTGATTTATTAATGAAAAGCCGATAACATCGGTTTCTCATTTCTTAAAACCACGGGGAGCGTCATTTTGTTTTTCGGGAACCGGATCATATCCGCTGCCCCCCCAGGGATGACAGCGGCATATACGTTTCAGCGCGAGCCAGCCTCCCTGCACCGCACCGAAGCGCTCCACCGCCTCCACGGCATACTGCGAGCATGTCGGCGTATAGCGGCACGAGGCCGGGAAATGCGGGGAAATGGCAAGCTGGTAGAAGCGTATAGGAGCTATCGCCAGCCGCCGTGCCATCTTCTCAGCCTTCATGCGCGGAGCGGACGGCGGCGACCACCCTGCCGAGAAGCGAGCGCATCTTGCGCTCGATCTCGGCATAGTCGACGTTTTCGTTTTTAAGATAGATGAAGGCGAGCTGCAGCGTGCGGATTTCCGGACAGGAGCACACCAGCTCCTCGAGCGGAATACGGTTTATGCGGTAGGCCTCGCGGATACGCCGGCGCATGAGCACGCGGTCCACCGCGCGGCGGCGCTTCTTCTTCGGCACCGTGACAAGCATCTGCAGGGCGCCCACGCCTGCGGGGCACCCTGCGCGAAACAGTGAGTCGGCCTCCTCCTGCGAGAGGGCTGTCCATGTGAGCCGCAGTGGGAAATCGTAAAACGTCTTCCCGTGGCTGAACAGGTTGTCGACCATCGACTTGTGATGGAGACGGCAACTCTTGCCGAAAGAGAGACCCATGGCGCTCATCCTACCTGCGCGCCCGGTTTCACTTCGGCCGAAGGGGAGATCACCGTGAGGGTTCCGTCCGGATTGACGGCGCTAATGATCATGCCCTGGCTCTCGATACCCATCATCTTGCGGGGTGCGAAGTTGGCCACGAAGCATACCTCCTTGCCGACAAGCACCGAGGGGTCCTCGTAGCTCTGGGCGATGCCGCTCAGGATGGTCCTCTTCTCCATGCCGTCGTCGATGAGGAACTGCAGGAGCTTCTTCGATTTCTTCACCTTCTCGCAGCTGAGCACCTTGCCGACACGGATGTCGACCTTCTCGAAATCCTCGAAGGAGCATTCCTCCTTGACCGGCTCGGGAGTCCATCCCGCCATCTCGTTGGCCTTCTTCGTGTCGAGCAGACGCTGTATCTGAGCCTCGATCGGGGCATCCTCCATCTTGTCGAAGAGGAGATGCGGCTCGGCCACCTCCGCGCCCTCGGCGAGGAGATCGAAATGTCCGAGCATGTTCCAGCCGATCCTGCCGAGGCCGAGCATCTTGCATAGGTCGGCGCTCATAAAGGGAGTGAAGGGCTCGAACAGCACGGCGAGGTTGGCGCAGATCTGAAGCGCGATGTTGAGGATGGTGCCCACGCGCTCCGGCTCTGTCTTCCATAGCTTCCAGGGCTCGGTGTCGGCCAGGTATTTGTTGCCGGCGCGAGCCACGTTCATGGCCTGGCGCAGAGCCTCGCGGAACTTGAAGTGGTCGAGTTCGTCGCTGACGGCGGCGCAGGCGGCGCGGACCTCCTCCATCACGGCCACGTCCATCTCGTTGAGCTGGCCGCAGGCGGGCACCTTGCCGCCGAAATACTTATGGTCGAGCACCATGGCGCGGTTCACGAAATTGCCGAGAATGGCCACGAGCTCGTTGTTGTTACGCGCCTGGAAATCCTTCCAGGTGAAGTTGTTGTCCTTGGTCTCCGGAGCGTTGGCGGTGAGCACGTAGCGAAGCACGTCCTGCTTGCCGGGGAAGTCGCGCAGGTATTCGTGGAGCCATACGGCCCAGTTGCGCGAGGTCGAGATCTTGTCGTCCTCGAGGTTGAGGAACTCGTTGGCCGGCACGTTGTCGGGCAGGTTGTACGACCCGTCGGCCATGAGCATGGCGGGGAACACGATGCAGTGGAACACGATGTTGTCCTTACCGATGAAGTGGATCATGCGGGTATCCTTCTCCTTCCACCATTTCTCGTAATCGTCGCCCACGAGGTCGATGGTGTTGGAGATATAGCCGATCGGAGCGTCGAACCATACATAGAGCACCTTGCCGTCGGCACCCTCCACGGGCACAGGGATACCCCAGTCGAGGTCGCGGCTCACGGCACGAGGCTGCAGGCCAAGGTCGAGCCACGACTTGCACTGGCCGTAGACGTTCGGCTTCCATTCCTTATGCTCCTCGAGAATCCATTTCTCGAGACGCTGCTGCCACTTGTCGAGGGGGAGATAGAAATGGGTGGTCTCGCGCATCACCGGCACGCTCCCGGTGATGGCCGAGCGGGGATCGATCAGGTCGGTGGCGTTGAGGCTCGTGCCGCAGGCCTCGCACTGGTCGCCGTACGCTCCCTCCGCGCCGCAGTGGGGGCACTTCCCGGTCACGTAACGGTCGGCGAGGAACTGCCCCGCCTCCTCGTCGTAAAGCTGCATCGAGGTCTTCTCCACGAATTCACCTTTGTCGTACAGTCTGCGGAAAAAGTCGGAAGCGGTGCGGGAATGCGTCCCGGAGGTGGTACGGCCGTATACGTCGAACGATATGCCGAACTCCTCGAACGAATCCTTGATTATCTTATGATAACGGTCCACTATATCCTGGGGGGTGACACCCTCCTTGCGGGCCTTGATGGTGATAGGCACCCCATGCTCGTCACTGCCGCCTATGAGCAGCACCTCCTCTCCCTTGAGGCGGAGATATCTCGCATAGATGTCGGCGGGAACATAGACTCCGGCCAGATGGCCGATATGAACAGGCCCGTTGGCGTATGGCAGGGCCGTCGTGATAAGTGTTCGCTTGAATTCTTTCATCGTTTTTGACCTAACTTGAATTCTGTCGTCGTTTTCTGACCTAAAAATATTGAAAGCCGGGGGAACCATTGATTCCCTCGGCTTCCTGTCGGGGTGAGGCGACTCGAACGCCCGACCTCTACGTCCCGAACGTAGCGCGCTAACCAACTGTGCTACACCCCGATTTTCGTTTGCGACTGCAAAGATACTAATTTTTTCAAAAACAGCCAAATTTTCAGCCCCGATTCTCTCCGTTTCTCAAAAAATCGGACTTTTAATACTCTATTGCCTCACTTTTTTATTATTTTTGCCTCTGAATGGCCTCGGATTTCGAAAATATACTGAACGAACGTGTGCTGCTCCTCGACGGCTCGATGGGAGTGATGCTGCGGAAGCATGGTGGCACCAATCCCGCCATGCTCTCTCTGTCGCGGCCGGATCTCGTGGCCGGGGTGCATGACGCCTACCTCGCGGCGGGCGCGGACATCATCGAGACCAATTCATTTACCGCCAACGCACTGTCGCAGCGCATGCACGGCACTGACGGACAGGTCGCCAGGATGAACCGCGCAGCGGCCAGGATCGCCGTGGCCAGCGCCCGCACCCGCATGAAGCTTGACCCGTCGCGTCCACGCTTTGTCGGCGGCTCGATAGGGCCGGCTGTCGACCCGGCTTCCTCTACGGAAAGTCTCCGTCGGGATTGCGTCCGCGACCTCGATTTCCGGAGGAACATCTATGCCGAGCAGGCCCGCGCCCTGATCGAGGGGGGAGTGGACCTGCTGATGATCGAGACCATGATTGACGCTGCCGATGCCAGTTGCGTCCTTGCCGGGGCACGCGAAGCGATGCATCTTGCTGGAAAAACTGTCCCGGTAACCGTATCGGCCACAATCTCAGCCACTACCGGAAAACTGCTGTCCGGACATTCACCCGAAGAATTTCTTGCGGCTGTGGCTCCATACGGACCTGCGGCTGTGGGGTTCAACTGCTCGGAAGGCCCGGCCTCGCTCACCGAGACTGCGAGAGGTCTCGCAAAAGCGAGCCTCTTTCCGCTGATTCTATACCCCAACGCAGGGCTTCCGGATGGGGATGGAAACTATGAACTCGGCCCGGAGGAATTTGTGGCGGAACTCGCTCCGCTGATTGAGGATAAACTGCTTGGAATAGTAGGAGGCTGCTGCGGCACCGGTCCGGCCCACACCGCCGCTCTCCGCCATCATTTGGATAACTTATAAGAAATGGAAGAGGATAGGTTAGAGGTAGCACGCAGGGAAGCGCAGGCGCTTTGCCGGAGGATTTTGGAGGATGGTCTTCCGGAGGAGGCAGAACTGATCTACAGCGGGCGGAACCGGCTCTACGCAGTTCCGCTGAAGTGCGGTGTCACTGCCAATGTCAAGGTTTTCAAGCGTCCCGGCGCGCTGCGCGGCATCATCTACGGTGTCTTCGCGCGGCCCAAATCCCTGAAATCATTTGTAAATGCGCGGAGACTCCTGTCGCTGGGGATTTCCACGCCTGAACCTCTCGCCCACCTGGAGGAGAGGATCTGGGGCGGCCTGCGGCTCACCCGCTCCTGCTATGTATGCGTCCATATCAAGGAGGCCGAAGAGATCCGCTGCTGGGAAGACCGCGATGACCGCGACGAACTGGTGGAGGCCCTCGGCCGGGAAATGGCCCGGCTCACCGCTGCCGGCGTGCTGTTCCGCGATTTCTCGCCGGGAAACGTACTGCTGAAGCAGGACCACGAAACCACTCTCACGCATTTGGAAGAGAGCAACCACGAAATCGCTTTCACTTTCGTAGATGTCAACCGTACTGATTTCAACGTGCGGTCGCGGCGCAGGATGATGACGATGTTCCGGCGCATCAACATCGTTCCCGAAGAGACGGCGCGCCTCGCGCGGGCCTACGCCAGAGCACTCGGCGAGGATGAAGCCGCAATGGAAGCCGCCGCTCTGAAAACCCTCCGCCGCTTCCTCTGGAAAAAAGACATCCTCCTCGCCACCCTCAAAAAATTGATAAGGCCTTTTCGCCGCAAATAAGCGGCAATCAGGCTGTCGCCTGATCTCGCTTATTTCTTCAGAATCAGTCGGGTTTCGGGAGACATGGAGGCTATTTCAACGGCGAGGTCATTCATCGTATGGAATTCTTTATATCCTGCCGTGGATTTGCGGCCTACGTTTTGCGGCCAGGGAGCCAAGAGCAGCAAACGCCCTTCGGCACATATCTCAAAATCTTTGCCACGAGGCTTGAAACGATCTTCGAATCCGCAATCAGTCAGCCGGATAACCGAACCTCCCATCTCCAATGTCTGAATCATGATCTTCTTCTCTGCCGGATGGATAAATGGGGAAACCGGTATGGCTCCGTGCGATACTTTCCGCATGCAATCATCCTCGTACGCGGCAAATTCCGCCTCGCTCCATCTACGGTGAATCTATTTTCCGACCCAGTTCAGTCAGGTCGGGGTAAATCACTTCACACTTGTGCAAATCTGTCAAGGCGACATCGGGTAAGGAGGAGAGAAGGGGGGAACCTTCTACGGTGGTGGCAGTGATGTGATAATAAGCAGGGGCGCAGTAATCATGGAACCAGGCGCGCCTTGGGCGGCTTTTATCCGGCTCTCTTTTAAACTCGGGAGCGATATTTCTCGCAGGGTATCCCTGCTTGTTGTTTCGGCTCTTTTTATCGACGGCCCCCATGGTTTCTATTTTTGTCTCGGTGAATTACAATGCAAAGGGTGATGGATTCGGCTACCGCCTCATCACAATCAATAGTCGCGCCTAAGCGCCAACCCGCGCTGGAATCCGCGCCGCAGGATCTGAGCCCCAACCCGCGCCGCAAGATCTGGGCCTTACCCGCGCCGCAGGATCTGGGCCTTACCCGCGCCGCAGGATCTGAGTCCCCACCCGCGCCGCAGGCGCGAATTTGTGCGTGTGGCGAGGCGGGAGCCGAGCTGCTTTCTCTGCAAATTTAATTTTTCTTTACAAATTTTCCAAATATTGAGCCTTTAGGGATTTTTATTCTTATCTTTGCAGGATGATTTATGCGGCTGACAGGGGGCGGATGTGCAACAACATCCTGCAGTTCGGACATGTCTGGGCTTTCGCGCACAGACATGGACGGCTGTGCGTGTCCACCCGCCTCTGCTATAAGTATCCCTATTTCAGGATTAGCCGCGATCCGCGGCATAATCCTTTGCGCTATCTGTTGTCGAAAACAGCCGCTGCCCTGCGGCTGATACCTGTGGTGGCGTTCGATGACCCGGATGAGTCTGAGGAAAGCCGCAGGCGTAAGGATGATCTCATTCTCGCCCACCGAAACGTGATGGTGCGCGGCTGGGAAGTGAGGCATTACGACGATTTCCTCCGATATATGGATGAGTTTATGGAAATGCTCGCTTTCCTGCCCGAAGTCGAGGAGAAAACAGCTCCCCTGTTGGAAAGAGCCTGCGGTCGACTGAGGATCGGTATCCATGTACGGCGCGGCGACTACGCGCGATGGCAGGAAGGGAAATACCTGTACTCCGACCGGCAGTATGCCGATGTGGCGCGCAAAATCGTCGCCATGTATCCTGACCGAGACATCATCTTCTACGTGTGCGGCAACGATCCGGCCATCGACCGCGACATATACCGGGACTCGGTTCCCGAATCTGATTTCATATTCGCGGAAGGTAATCCGGGAGAGGATTTATGTCTTCTGTCGCACTGCGACCTGCTCGCCGGACCACCAAGCACATTCTCGCTGTGGGCCTCGGCCTACCGCGACACCCCGCTCTACTGGATCATGGATCCCGCCGCCGAAATATCCCCGTCAAGTTTCCGCAGTTTCAACTCCCTCTTCTGCGAAATAATCTAAGCATCCGCTCCCCACTTCATAACTAATCACTCTGACCTGTCACTAATATCTTTTTCGTAAAGTTTGGCAAGGGTATAGAATTTGTAATAGGCTTTGTTGCAGGCTTCCACTAAGCCGGGAATGCCGCAGCGGAAGCCTCCGCGCAGGATGTATGAGCGGATAAAATACCAGCCGGGCTTGAGTATCATGGAGGCGATGCCGGGACGATGCCCGGCACGTCTGCGCCGTTCCACCTCCCGGTCTGTGTATCTGTCGGCACGCTCCATCACCTCGGAGAGCGACGGGGCCTTGTGGACCAGGCATGTCCCGGCTCCGGACAGCGGCGCGTCGACGGTAACCCCGTCGACAACAGGCCGCGAGTGGATAAAGCTCGGCCAGGCGCATTTGCGGCGGTCGAGCAGCCGCGTCTGGAAATCGGGCCAGGTGGACCTCACCCATCTGCCAAGCAGCATGTTGCGTCGTGGTACCCTGAGCGCAGCCGCCCCTTCGGGAGGAGTCTGTATGAAATGCGCTACATACTCCACGAGGGCTGTAGTGACCGTCTCATCCGAATCCACAAAAAACACCCAGTCGTTGCGCGCCTGCGTCATGGCGAAACTACGCGCCGGCTCCACATAACCCACCGGGGGAAAGGAGACTACCGTGCATCCTTTCCCCCGGGCTATATCGAGAGTGCGGTCCGACGACTCCATGTCGCACACGAGCACCTCGTCGAAATCCCCGAGGCAATCTATCACCTCCGCGAGATAACGCTCCGAGTTCCGCGTGTGGATTATGGCCGTGGCCGGAATCATCTTAAACTTATTTCACTACAAGAAGATAATGGTTCTTCTTTCCTTTCTGGATATGGATATACTTGCCTCCGAGCAGAGCCGAGGAGTCGACGGTGGCGGCCGGATCGGTCACCTTCTCCTTGTTGACGCTCACGCCACCCTGCTGCACCATCTTGCGGGCCTCCCCCTTGGAGGGGAACACCTGCGAGCGCACGGCGAGAAGGTCGAGAAGCGGGATGCCGGCCTCGAGTTCGGCACGGTCTATCTCGAAGCGGGGCACACCCTCGAAGATGTCGAGCAGCGTACGCTCGTCGATCTTATGCAGCGCGTCGGCAGCCTTGTTGCTGAAAAGAATCTCGGATGCCGCTACAGCCGCCTCATAGTCGGCCTCGCTGTGAACCATCACAGTCAGCTCGCGCGCCAGACGGCGCTGCATGGGACGCGCACCCGGATCGGCCTCATGCTCCGCGGCAAGGGCCTCTATCTCCTCCTTAGTGAGGAAAGTGAAGATCTTGAGGTACTTCTCAGCGTCGCTATCCGAGACATTGAGCCAGAACTGATAGAACTTATAGGGGCTGGTGCGCTCAGGATCGAGCCATACGTTGCCGCTCTCGGTCTTACCGAACTTGCCGCCGTCGGCCTTGGTGATGAGAGGGCAGGTGAGGGCGTAGGCCTCGCCGCCGAGCTTGCGGCGGATCAGCTCCGTACCGGTGGTGATGTTTCCCCACTGGTCGCTGCCGCCGAGCTGCAGACGGCAGTTGCGGTCGCGATAGAGGGTCAGGTAGTCGAATCCCTGCAGCAGCTGGTAGGTGAACTCGGTGAAGCTCAGTCCGTCGCGGGCCTCACCGTTGAGGCGCTTCTGGACGCTGTCCTTCGCCATCATGTAGTTCACGGTGATATGCTTGCCGATCTCGCGGGCGAAATCAAGGAAAGTCACATCCTTGGTCCAGTCATAGTTATTGACCATCTCGGCGCGGTTGGGCGCGTCGCTGTCGAAATCGAGAAACTTGGAAAGCTGCTTCTTGATTGCCTCCTGGTTGTGACGGAGAGTCTTCTCGTCGAGCAGGTTGCGCTCGGCCGACTTTCCGGAGGGGTCGCCGATCATGCCGGTGGCTCCGCCGATGAGGGCGAGCGGCTTGTGGCCACAGCGTTGGAAATGGCGCAGCATCATCACTCCGCAAAGGTGGCCTATGTGGAGGGAGTCCGCCGTCGGGTCGATGCCGAGGTAGGCTGTGGTCATCTCCTTCTTGAGCTGTTCCTCGGTGCCGGGCATGACGGTGTGGACCATCCCACGCCATGTAAGTTCTTCTATAAAATCCATAACTATCTGTTTTTAATTATTTTACTGAATAAAGATATTGAATGAGCGACTGACCCACGGCCTTGAGCGTGGCCGGATCGATATTTTCGATATTGTCGGCCATGGTGTGCCACTGCGGGCAGAAACCGGTGTCGCGGTAGTCTATTATGTCGATGGCGGGAATTCCCTGCTCTATCAGTTTCTGATGGTCGTCGGTGATGCCTCCCCCCATCTCCAGAGGGAACATAGAGCCGTAGCCGGCGGCTGCGGCGGCCGCGCGGAAAGCGTCGTCAAGCTCCGGAGCCGCCTCGCGCGAAAAATACTCGGCCGGGAACCGCGCGTCGCGCGCTCCCACCATGTCGAGGAGGATGGCTTTCTCAGGACGGTAACCGGCATAAACAGGGTTGCGGGCGAAATAGTCCGCTCCCAGCGCCCATGAATCCTCATCTCCCTCGTCACCGTAATCCTCGCAGTCCACAAACAGGATGTCGATGCCGTAGCCTGTATTCCGCTCGCCGAGGATACGCGCCGTCTCGAGAAGCACACCGACACCGCTCGCGCCGTCGTTGGCGCCGTCGATGGGTTTGGCATGGTTAGCCGGATCCGGGTCCTTGTCGGCCCACGGACGGGTGTCGTAATGCGCCAGCAGCAGCAGCCGGTCCTTTTTGTCAGGATTGAAGCTGCCGAATATATTGCGGCACTTCAGCACAGTGCCGTCGTATGCCTTCAGGTCGGCCTTCTGCTCGCGCACCTCCGCGCCGTGGCGCCGCAGCTCTCCGCACAGCCAGTCGGCCGTGCGCGCATGAGACTGCGTGCCCGGCACCCTCGGCCCGAATCCGACCTGACGCTTCACATAGAGAAACGCCGAGTCCGCCGAAAACTCCGGAATATGAGCCGACATCTCATTGCCCGACACACGGGACGTGTCGTCACCGGCGCCGGCATTGCTCTTGCCCGCCCCGCACGACACGATAACAGCCGACAACGCCACTGCCGTAATCAATCTTCCTGCTCTCATCAAGAATCTGTTTAATCAACTTCAAGCAAAATTACAAAAAAAACGTGAGAGTATGTCCATATTTACATTATTGGCACTAATTTTGCCACATTTTTGCCACTCATTTTTGTAATTTTTCCGATTTTTTTATAAATTTGCTGCCATTACACATCATATATCCGCAAACAACAACCTATTTTTATATGAAGAAATTTACCTTAACATCAATCGTTGCCATTCTCAGCTTCATATTCGCGGGGAATAGCGTCTGGGCTCAGAGCGAGCCGTATCATTTAGGACCCTGCTACGGGGAGATAGCCCGTGAGAACAGGATCACCTACGATCTTAAGAACGCCGACATCTCCGCCGCCGTATGTATCCCCGCCTCATACGCGGCCACGGTAGCGGGAGGCGAGATCACCACGATCCGCGTGGCCATCAACAGCAAGATCAAGGTCACGGACCTCACGGTCTGGATCCGCGAAGACCTGAACGGCGCCAATATCGCGGAAAAGCACATAGAGGCGAAGTCCATCACGAAAGGATGGAACAAGCTCACGCTTGATGCTCCCTACAAAGTGTCGGGCAAAACCTTCTACATGGGTTACACATACCGCCAGCAGGACACAGCGAAAGTAATCTACTCGCTTGACCGTCCGGGCAACCAGTCGCTCCTGCTGAAAGGTGGCGACTACGCCTGGGAGGATGCCTCCGAAGAGGGAACACTCTGCATAGAGGGACTTGTGGAGGGGTGCGCTTACCCCGCCAGCAACGGCGCCCTCCTGACAGCCGACATCCCTGAATTCTTCATCATCACCAACAACTCCCTGTCGGGAAAAGCCACTGTGCGCAACCTCGGCACGGAGACCATCAACGGCGTTGACCTCGAGATAACCGTCGATGGCGCGGACACCCAGAAAGTACATATCGACGCCAGCATCGAGCAGGACAAGAACTCAGAGCTCGCCTTCACTTTCCCCCTTAATCTCGACAGCACCGACCCGTACGAGAGAAAAGTCACCCTGACCCTCTCCTCCATCTCCGGAAAAGCCGATCCCGACATGTCGAACAACACCGTGAGCCGCAGCATCAAACTCAAGAGGGCTTCCTTCCCCCGCAACGTGCTGATAGAGGAATTCACCACCGAGCAATGCGCCAACTGTCCCCGCGTTGCGGGCGAGCTTCATGAGATCCTCCAGTCAGGCAAGTACCCCACCGCAGAGGCCGTATGCCACCACTCCGGATTCGAAACCGACTGGCTCACCATCCCCTCCGACGTGCAGTATCTCTGGCTCTATGCCGGTCCCCGCTCGTTCGCTCCCGGCATCACCATGGACCGCTCACTTTTCCCCGGCGAGTCAATTCCGGTGAAATTCCCCACGGGAACCGACCTCACCGACTGGCTTGACCTCCGCCTCTCGATTCCGGCATTCGCCGAGGTGAAGGTAGAGCTCAGCGAGCCTGACGAGAATTCCGACAATCTCAGCGTACAGGTGATCTGCGAGCGCACCGACGAGCGCACACTCCCCGAAAACGCACGCCTGACGCTCTTCCTCGTGGAAGATAATATAGCCGCCAGATTCCAGGCGGGAGCCATTTCCGGATTCACCCACCATCACGTGAACCGCGATGTCAACACCACATGGGGCGCTCCGGTGGAATGGGACGGCCTTAAGTTCCGCTACACCTACGATTTCAAGCTCGATCCCGCATGGAACCGCGACGAAATGAAGGTGGTGGCCGTGCTCAGCAACTACGACAGCTCCAACCCCACCAAGTGCGTTGTGGAGAACTGCGGCGCACTGGCTCTCAAGGACGGTACGGGCCTCACCTCGGGTGTAGAGAACGTGACCGAGGGCGCCGACATCGTTCCGGTAGCATACTATAATCTCTGCGGTACACGCCTCGAGGCTCCGGTCAAAGGCATCAACATCGTGAAGATGTCCGACGGCTCCGCTAAAAAAGTACTGGTTCAGTAAGACAATGACACATCCGGCCCCGCCGGAAACAATATCCGTAAAGATGGAAGGCATCGCCGCCTTCCATCTTTTTGCATTTATTTACACGGCCCGGACTTCTTCCCGAGGTAATATCGGCGACAATCGCGCGTTCTAACTATATGCGGAAACGGCCCTTATATCCTCTCTTTTTTGTATTGACGCTCCTCTGCCTGCTCCTGGCGGCATGCGGAGTGAAGCGCAACACCCCTGCCTCGCGCAACTGGCAGGCGTTCACCACGCGCTACAACGTCTATTACAACGGCAAGACCCATTACGACGAACAGCTCAAGGAGATGGAACGAGCCTATCAGGATGACTACACCAGAACCGTCCTCATCCATCCCGCCGCCGCACGCGCCGACCAGAAGCTGCCGCAGCCTACCGGCGACTTCAAGCGCACCATCGAGAAGATGCAGAAAGCCATCCAGCTCCATTCCATCAAGAAGAAGCCTAAGAAGAAGAGCGGTTCCGCCAAGGAAAAGGCTTTCCGCGCACGCGAGGAGTTCAATCCTTTCCTACACAACGCCTGGATCACGATGGGTAAGGGACAGTACTTCAACGGTGACTTCCTCGGGGCCGCCTCCACCTTCTTCTACATCTCGAAGCATTTCTCATGGCTGCCGAAGGTGGTGACCGAGGCCCGGCTATGGATGGCGCTCAGCTACTGCGCCCTCGACTGGAACTACGAGGCGGAGAATGCCATGCACCTCGTTAAGGAGAAAGACCTTACCGACAAGAACCTGCGACTGCTCTACAACATGGCGCACGGCGACTATGCCGTACGCACCAAGAACTATAAGGATGCCGTGCCTTACCTCCTCGCAGCGGCCAAAGCCTCGCACGGCAGCCAGCGCAACCGCCTCTGGTTCATGCTCGGACAGGTCTATTCTCAGTTGGGCGAGCGCCGCAATGCCTACAACGCCTTCAAGAAAGCCGGCGCCGGTCAGAGCACCGACTACCGAACCAAATTCAACGCCCGCATCAAGCAGAGCGAAGTATTCGAGGGGCAGAACATCAACGGCGAGGTCCGCGCCCTCCGCGCCATGACCCGCTATGCCCGCAACTCGGAATTCCTCGACCAGATATTCTATGCCATAGGCAACCTCTATCTCTCGCGCAAGGACACCGTGAAGGCCATCGAGAACTATCAGACAGCCGTGGAGAAATCCACCCGCAACGGCATCGACAAGGCCCTCGCGCAGCTGTCGCTCGGAAACCTCTATTTCGCACAGGGCAACTATGTCAAGGCGCAGCCCTGCTACGCCGAGGCCATCCCCCAGCTTCCGGAGTCGTATCCCGGCTACAAGATGCTGAAACGTCGCAGCGACGTGCTCGACGAACTTGCCGTCTACGCCGGCAACGTCCAGCTTCAGGACTCGCTGCTGACGCTCTCCAGGATGTCGCCCGAAGAGCAGATGAAGGTGGCCGAACGCCTCGCCAAGGAACTCATAGAAAAGGAGAAGAAAGAGGCCGAGGAAGCCGCCCGCGAGGCTTATCTCGCCGAGCAGGAGGGTAAAGGCGCCGAGAATATCAAGAAAGACGAGGGCGCCACCAACACATTCGTCAACAACATGGACAAATCCTGGTACTTCTACAACTCCATGACCAAGAACCAGGGCAAGAACGAATTCCAGCGGCGATGGGGCGCGCGTAAGCTGGAGGATGACTGGCGACGCCGCAACAAGACCACTTTCTCGCTCACCGAGGAGGAGGGTCTTGAGGAGGGAACGGAATCGGAGACCGGACTTCCCGGCGACTCCACACTCACTCCGGAGCAGAAAGCAGAGGCCGAGAAGAAACTCGAGGCTGAGAACGATCCCCATAAGCCGGAATATTACCTCAAGCAGATTCCGAAAACCCCCGAGGAGATACAGACGGCCAACGACGTGATACAGGAGGGCCTCTACAACATGGGCATAATCCTCAAGGACAAATTAGAGGATTACGCAGCGGCACGCCGAGAGTTCATGCAGCTGCTCGACCGCTATCCAGACAATATCTACCGCCTCGATGTCTACTATAACCTCTACCTGATGGCCGTGCGGCAGGACAACAAGGCCGAGGCGGAGAAGTGGCGCCAGCTGATAATCGAGAATTTCCCCGACTCACCCTACGGACAGGCCATGCTCGACCCGCATTATTTCGACAACCTCCGCAAGATGAACGAGGTGCAGGAGGAGATCTACTCCCGTGCATATGAAGCATATCTCGACGACGACAATACCGCCGTACACCGCCTCACCGCCGAGATGGAGCGCGACTATCCGCTCTCGAAGATTCTCCCGAAATTCGTATTCATCGATGCCCTTTCCTACCTCACGGAGGAGAACACCGAGAAATTCCAGGAGCGTCTCACCCACCTCCTCGAGAAATGGCCCGACACCGACATGACCCCCATGGCCGGCAACATTCTGAAGGGCCTCAAGGCTGGACGCAAGCCGCATGCAGGTCTCTCCAACTCGCGAGGCATGATATGGTCCATGCGTCTCTCCAACGACTCGGTGGCTACCGGAGCCGACGGTCAGCCGGCCAACTTCGAACGCGACCCGAACTCGCCGCAGTATCTTGTGCTCGCATTCCCGCGCGATTCGGTGAGCGCCAACCAGCTTCTCTACGATGTGGCCCGCTTCAACTTCTCCTCCTTCACCGTGCGCGACTTCGACCTCGAGCCGATGAGTTTCGGAAATGTAGGCCTGCTGGTCATCAAAGGATTTGACAATCTCCGACAGCTTGAGCATTACCGCTCCGTGATGGCGGAAAGAGACATGGAACTTCCGGAGAGAGTCCGTCCCATCATGATAAGCAAGCCTAATTTCGAACTTCTGCTGCGCGAGGG
This sequence comes from uncultured Muribaculaceae bacterium, assembly GCA_910584545.1. GTDB lineage: Bacteria > Bacteroidota > Bacteroidia > Bacteroidales > Muribaculaceae > Lepagella. Next base: position 81,421 of record CAJUBC010000003.1, read on the forward strand.
ACGTTCTTTTGAAGAATACTTCCGATTCGAGGAGGGAGACGCCGTGGCCGCCAAGGAGGAAGAGGTACTGAACGCCGATACCGGTCCCGACGAGCCGGGCGAGGAATCTCTCGCTCCAGCCGAAGAAACCGGTGAAACCGAGGAGGAACCTGAAACTCCCTCCGAAGAGATCCAGACCGAAGCAACGGTAACCGAAGAGGAAACACCTGCCGAAGAAACCGGAAAAGAGGAAACACCTGAAGAATAACAGACTATGGATAAGATACTTTGGGCTGACGACGAGATTGATCTGCTGAAGCCGCACATACTTTTTCTTAAAGCCAAGGGCTATGATGTCACCACCGTATCCAACGGTCGCGACGCTATCGACGCGCTCGACCGCGATTACTTCTCGCTGGTGCTGCTCGACGAGAACATGCCCGGAATCTCCGGCCTCGAGACTCTCGACCTCATCAACCAGAACCATCCCGAAGTGCCGGTGATCATGATCACAAAATCGGAGGAGGAGAACATCATGGACCAGGCCATCGGCAACCGTATCGCCGACTACCTGATCAAGCCGGTGAATCCAAACCAGATACTACTTTCCATCAAGAAGAACCTGCATAGCCGCGAGATAGTCACCGAACAGACCTCGAGCGACTATCGCCAGGAGTTCCAGCGCATCTCCGGCGACATCAACCGCGCCGACAGCGTGGAGGAGTGGATGGAGGTATACCGACAGCTCGTAAGGTGGGAATTGAAACTGGCTGAGACCAACAACTCCTCGATGGAGGAGATGCTCCTGATGCAGAAGCGCGACGCAAATTCCAATTTCTGCAAGTTCGTGAAGCGCAATTACGAGGACTGGGTCACCGGCGACGACCATCCGCTTATGAGTCACGAGGTGTTCCGCCGCCGCGTCTTTCCTCTTCTTGACAACGGCGATAAGGTCTGCTTCTTCCTTATAGATAATTTCCGCCTCGACCAGTGGAAGGAAATCCAGCCCATAGTGTCGGAGTTCTTCAATGTCAACGAGGAACTCTACACCACCATCCTCCCCACTTCGACGCAGTATGCCAGAAACGCCATCTTCGCCGGCCTCATGCCGGCCGATATCGCCCGGATGTACCCCGAATACTGGGTGGAGGAGGATGAGAACGAGGGCCTCAATGTCTACGAGAAGCAGCTCGTGCAGACACAGCTGGACCGTTTCCGCCGCAAGGAGAAGTTCACCTATTATAAGTTCAACGACTCCACGGCGTCCGACAAGTTGCTGAGCCTCATCAATTCCAACAAGGAGATGCCGCTGCACGTGGTTGTGCTCAACTTCATCGACATGCTCTCGCACGCGCGCACGGAGTCGAAGATGATCCGCGAGCTGGCCAACAGCGATGCCGCTTACCGCTCCATCACCGAGTCATGGTTCCGCCACAGCGGAGCCACCGACATCTTCCGCCGTCTCGCCGAACTCGGCTACAAGGTGATACTCACCACCGACCACGGCACCATCCGCGTGGACAATCCCATCAAGGTCGTCGGCGACCGAAACACCAACACCAACCTGCGCTATAAGGTAGGCAAGAACCTTAATTACAACCCTAAGCAGGTCTATGAAATCCACAATCCAAAGAAATACGGACTTCCCGCTCCTAATCTGTCGAGTATCTTCATCTTCGCCACAAACGAGGATTTCTTCTCCTATCCCAACAATTACAATTACTATGTACAGTACTATACCGGGACATTCCAGCATGGCGGCATATCCCTGCAGGAGATGCTCGTTCCGTTGGTAACGCTCGATCCCAAAGGATTATGATATATGGGGAAGCTGAGAAAGGGTTTAATGGCACTTGTCACGGCTGTTGCCGTCGCATTGACGGTCTCGGCCATGAGTCCGGAGGCGAGGCGATCGTTCGCGGAGTTCGAGAAACGGGTGGAAGCCGGCGAGCCTGAGGCCCTGTACAGGATGTCGATGATTCTCGAGGAGGGATACGATTCCATACCTCCCGACAGCGTCCGCTCGCTGTCGCTGCTTAAGGAATCGGCAGAAAAGGGTTTCGGCGAGGCGCAGAATTATCTCGGCTACCTCTACCGCCGTGGAGAACGTGTGCCTTTAGACCCGGATTCGGCCATCTACTGGTTCCGCAAGGGAGCGGAGGCAGGAAATTACAAAGCCCTCAACAATATGGCGTATCTGCTGCTTTTCCCTTCCGACACCGAGCGGAAACATATACCGGCAGACGCCGACTCCATCGCCGCCGTTTACCTTAAAAAAGGAACCGAGGCCGGGCTGCCCACTTCGGAAGCCATGCTCGCCGGACTCTATCTGCAGGGCAGGGGAGTGCCCGCCGACACACTGCAGGCGGAAATACTCTACCGCAGCGCCTCCGGAAAGGGACTTGCAGAAGCCGACCGCGAACTCGCCGTTCTTATGGCTGAGATTTCGGCCACCGACACCACCGGACGAGCGCTGACACTTCTCGGAAACGCATACGCCCACGCGCGCGGCGTACCGTACGACTATTCAAAGGCCATTGAATGCTATCTGATGGCTGCGGAAAAAGGAAATCCGGCGGCAATGTTCATACTTGCCGAATCGCTCGATATGTTTCCCGACCTGTTGCGCGGACTTAACGCCCCCGACAGCTTCACCGCGGATTACCTCCGCAGTCAGGCCGCTGAAAAGGGTATAGCCACAGCCGAGGCCGCGGAGTCCTCCCTGCTGCCTATCTCCAGATCTGAGCGAAAAACGGATTGTGGCGCGCTTCCTCCGCATACTCCCAGCGATGTCCCATGCATTCGGGACACCAGTGTCCGCCCTTGAGCACTATCCGCGGCGTGGCCTTGAAGCGATGGCCGTCATGACATTCCCACTCGAGAGGAGTGTCGAGATCTCCCTGTACCATCGTTTCGCTCAGGCATTTTCCTCCACGGAATTCAGCCGCCTTACGCATGTCGTCGATGTCGAGCAGCGACTCATCCTTGCTCTCGTCGTAGCCATGGTCCAGTCTTATTGACTCTCGTGAGAAATTCTCAAGTTCCTCTTTGGGTATATCCTCCCACTTCGGAAGACTTTTCCAGTTTTCCATCCCGCCGAAATATGCGTTGATACGCCTCTCGTCGTTCACCTTCTTCCAATAGAAAGGTCCGAATGGCTTTCTTCCGGCCACAAACCGCATGGCCGCCTTGATCACGCCCGCAGGCACGATCCCGGCGAGACTGTAGAACCAGGGGAGGGAATCGGCCAATGATTTGAAGTATTCGTCGGCACTCTGCCCCGAACGGAAGTGGATATAGTCGTCAAGCAGATCGGAATCCTCGTACCATTGTCCGTGGAAATTGGTGACGGCGAACCAGCGCGCGTCGAATGCCTTCTCAGGCATAGGGCAGTGCAGAGCTCCGAGCAGCTTGACCATAAACTCATAGTTGGTGAGACGGAAACTCTCTCCGCCACCTATGTTGTAGAAGTTTTTCCAGAATTTCTCAGGCAGATCCGACACAGGTATATTGGCCACAAGACGGCCCGAGTCCTCTTCGGTGACCCATTCGAGCACACCTCTCAGCGGCACATGGAAAGTGATCGGGTCGCTGCCTTTCTTCAGTATCACGGGAGCGAGTATACCGGTCTGTCGCAGAGATGCCCAATGCTTCAGACCGCTTTCGGCAAGCACGCGCTCGGCCTCTATCTTCGACTGCGCGTACCAGTCGAACTCCGCGCCCCACACCGGGTCGCCGGTCCGTCCCCAATGGTGCGGTACATGCCTCATGCCGAGCTGCGACACCGAGCCGATGTAGACCACATGCACCTTGTCGGGATCCGGCTGACGCTTCGCCGCCTCCACTATGTTGCGCATGGCGTTGACGTTCACGTCCATCGTCTCCTCCGGAAAATAATCGGCAGCCGGCGACACCATTCCGCCGACGTGGATCACGTAGTCCGCGCCTTCCACTCCGCGGGCCACTGCCTCCGGATCGCGCAGGTCTCCATATATAATCTCTATATCGGGATTGTTTTTGTACGGGCGCAGTTTGCGGCGGCTTCTGGCCGTGTCGCGGGCAAGTACCTTAAGCTTATAGGGGTATTTCTGACGGTCGGACTCATAGATGCGCATGAACGCGCCGCCCATCGAACCTGTCACGCCGGTGACAAAAACAGTTTTCCTCTCCATTAACTTTCGCTTTGTAATAAAAATCCATTGTCTTATTGCCACAAAATTAACAATAAATAATGAGGCATTCAAAAAAATAAACTATTTTTGTAATTTGAAATCAAAATAGCAGCCGCACTATAGCATTAAAAAAGCAACAGCATTATAAAAATGAAAAAGGTGAGATTTGAAAAGTTCAAGAACCTCTATGATCCGAATGTGGTTTACGAGGACTACTTCGAGGCATATTATATCCGCCCTTTCATACATCACTATGCCGATTTCAATGGAGGAGAGACCTCTGAATCGGCGTTGCTGTCGCTATGCGCATGGCTCATAATGACTCTCGGACTCGCGGGAGTGCTGATGGGGCTCGTAGGGCTGCTCGGTCCTGAGGTGGGTTTCATCAGCCTCGCCGTGGTAGGCGGCATCTGGCTGCTGCTTTCGGTGGTTCCAATCGCCGCCATACTGGTCCGCGCCTCAAAACATAACGAGTCGAAGTGGAACCATCAGCCCCGTCTGCTCGGAATCGACATCATGATGATGGCTGTGTGTCTGCTCTTCTTTATCTTCGGACTGCTCATGATGATCACCACCCTCCACAGTGAGGTTCTCGATCCGAACGCCGGTTATGTGGAGGAAGACACAGTCAGGACGGTGGAGGACACAGTGTGGGAGGAGCCCATCTTCACCTATCAGGATGCCGCTCCTGCTGTGGATGAAGACTCACTCACCCCGGAGACAGATTCCACCTATATGATCGAAGACAGCTTCGACCCGACAATCGAGACGGAGGCGACCGCAGTAGCCGACTCCCTCTCCATGATAGAATAAAAAAATTCCATCATCTAAGTGGTTCGCGTCATCCAAGTCGTTGAGGGTCTGTAACCCTCAACAAAATACCTTGTTTTCACATTATATTGCACCAATTCTTTAGAGAAATATGGTAATTTGCAATTCAAATTAAAAAATTTATCAGGGCTGGCGCATGAGATTTAACTTTCTTTCATAACCTGGGCAAGATAGTCAAG
>CAJUBC010000004.1 GCA_910584545.1 uncultured Muribaculaceae bacterium
GCTGAACAGTTACATAGCGCGGCATCAAATGTTAAAACATATTAACATTTGTATCTTTTTCAATATTTTTTATAATTTTGCAGCCACATGGGATTATAGGAATTTCAGATTATAAATCGGTAATTCATCCCCGACAATCAGGGACAACTTGCAAATGAGATTCACCCTCACTATTATCTTATCACAAATGTCACGGGTTAATTCAATATATCGGATGCTGAATTACGCAACCGGCCTTGCAGACAGCAACGGTCCGCGCAATGTGACAACGTATGGGGGGAGGGTAAATCCGGCATGTGCCATATCCATGCGGTTCTGTGTCGGTATTCTCCTGTTTGTTTCATTGTTTTTTTCATTGCCTGTGCGCGGGGCCTCGGTTGTCGTCGGCTCCGTAGTCCCGACGGACACGTTACAGAATCGCGACAACTTATGCGTGTTTACCGAAAAGATTTTATTTCCGAAAGCATCGTCCGTTATTTTCCGTGGATTTTCTGAAAACGCGTCGGCCATAGATTCAATTCGCCGGTTCCTTTCAGTTAATGATTCGCGGAATCTTATAGACATAAGGGTAATAGGCTCACATTCCCCGGAAGGGAAAAACACGTTCAATAAAAAACTGGCGGAAGCACGTGCCCGTTCACTCGGCGATTTAATCCGGGAGATTGCCCCCGGCGTCAATCCTGAATTATCTATAGTTCGCCCCGCGGGCGGACATACAGACGATTACCGTAGTCTGCGGAAGGCCGAACTGCATATAAGATACCGCGACATTATATCGGCCCACAACAAGTTGCTTCGCGACACCGTATGCCTACAAGGAAACACATTGCCGGAAGAAGCCGGAGGCAATGCATCGGCTGACGGATGCGGAGTCGACACGACAGGCTTCCCCGGCGGTTCTGGCTATCAAGACAGCTGTACATATATAAGCCAACGGCAGGATCTCCCGTCGGAGCGTGACGGCCGGAACCTGTGCGGCAGACTGTTCGCAACCACGAATATGCTTTATGATGCATTGCTGACTCCCAACATAGGGATCGGAATGTCAATCGGTGACAGAGTCACGTTGCTGGTCGACTGGATGTATGCCCGCTGGAACAATCATGACCGACGGCTCTACTGGCGCATCTACGGCGGTGATGTCGAAGTGAGATGCCGTATAGGCACACGTGTCAAAGGTTCTCCGCTCGGCGGCCATCACGTCGGGGTTTACGGATCGATGGCATGCTACGATTTTCAGGGAGGCCGCAGCCATATCGGAGTATTATCTGACTTCTGGAACTACGCGGCGGGAGTTTCCTACACCTATTCTCTTCCTGTATCAACTCATTTCAATATCGATTTCAACCTTGGCGTAGGCTATCTGTGGGGCAGATATAAGAAACATATTCCTATCGACGACTGCGACGTGTGGCTGTCCACTCACCAGATGGGCTGGTTCGGTCCGACACGCGCGGGGGTGACGTTGGTATGGCTCATCGGCAATCAGGTGAAGAACAGCAGGAAAGGAGGTGCGAGATGACAGGGAAGGCTGCTTGCCGGTTATTTTTCCGGAAAAGCGCGTACTGCGCTGTGTTCCTGATGCTCGCGCTGTGTCTGCTGTGCTCCGGGGGCTGCGCCCAACGCGAATTGTGCTACGACCACTCCCATGTATCGCCTGTCTTCGTCGAATTCGACTGGAGCATGGCTCCCGACGCCGCCCCGGCCACAATGGTGGTCTGGTTTTTCTCTGAAACATCCGGGGAATGCTACCGTTTCGAGCTTTCCAACGGCGGCATCGAGTCACGCTCGCAGTTTGACAGTCATATCAACGTCCGTCCGGGAACATACCGCGTGCTGTGTCATAATGGTTCCACCGACAACAATTCCGAAGAGGGCGACACATTCGGAGAGTATCGCATCACCACGTACGACGCCGGGATACTTTCGCCTATGAACCGCTCCGACAAGGCTCCGCTGCCTGTCGGTGCCGAAGCGCAGCCCGTCAAGGCCTCTCCCAGCACCGTATATGCCGACGCACTCGACAAACAAATAATCATCGAGCCGGCTGCAGATTCCGAAACGCATATTCGCTTTGTTCCGGTAGAAGTCACGTCCATGTATGATATTGTCATCACAGGCGTTGAGAATCTCATTCCCGGCACCGATGTCTCGGCTGTCCTTACCGGAATGGCCGAAGCCTGGAATCCCGCCAATTACCGTCCGGCGGGAGCCGACGTGACCATTCCCTTCGCACTCGATCAGGACGGCCCGGACAGTCTGCGGGGATCGCTGCTGACATTCGGCGACAATGCGCCGCACGAAGTGCGGCACATCCTGCGTGTCTACGCATCATATAATTATTACGACTTCGATGTGACAGATCAGATCCATAATGCCCCGGACAGCAGACATGTCGAAATTCAACTGCACGGCCTGAAACTGCCGGCTCCCGAGCAGGGAGGAGGCATGAGCCCCGGCGTAGAGGGCTGGGAAAATGCAGAAAACATAGTAATAACAATGTAAATTAATCCAACAATCTACTAAACTAAAAAATGGTATTATGAAAATTAATCTTAATCATGCAGTGGCATTGACGCTCGGGCTGGTGACCGGGGCGATGTCATTCACTTCCTGCACCAACGACCTCGAGGTCGACAGGAACATCGATCCGGCAGGAAACGCAATCACCTTCGCAACATCGGTAGGTCACACCACCCGTGCCACAGAGACAACGCTGGATAATCTGGGCAACTTCGCCGTCGTTGCGCGCGGCATGCACCATGATGGAGTGCTGTACAACAGCTATCTGATCGGCGACCCTGCCACCGGGGGTGAAATAGCAAGACGTGTTTCTGCGGCAGAAGGCGTTTCCAACACCTGGAAACTCGACCGCAATGTGTATTGGCCCGCCACATTGAACAAGGTGCTGTTCTATGCCTATACCACGCTCAAAGGATCTGACGGTGACGTGAATGCAGTGCTTGGAGAGGATCCTACATTCGGGTTCGAGGGAAATAATCCCTACATCGATAATTTCAAGCCACTGAAGGCTACGGAAGCCACAAATGATATTCAGGCGGATGGCAAAGACCAGAAAGATCTGCTCATCGCATACAAGGATCAGGAAAAATCCAAAAGTGAAACTAATGTGATATTGAATTTCAGACATGCTCTTACCCAGGTTTCCATCAAAGCCAAGCAAGACGGGAAGCTGGACAATGACAACCGTATTGTCAAAATCAAAGGAGCCTGGATTGTCAATGCAGCGGAATCCGGCAAACTAACCGCTACCGCCTCTTCGACCGGTTCTGCCGAAAACACCGAATACACCTATGCGGAGTCGTGGACCCCTTCTGGCCAAGCGGCATACGGCTCGGTATGGAATGACCCTGTTCGACTGGACAAGACCAACCCCTCTGATCTGCTGCGTGGAATGTCACTCATGCTGATTCCCCAGAATCTCACGGCATGGGACACTGATAAGAACAAAGCCAACGATAACAAGGGTGCATATATCCTGCTCCTCTGCCGTGTGGAACTCGAGCATCCCGGAGCAACACATCAGGGAGCCGACCTTGGTGATATCGGCATAGAGGGCGAAAAGCATTATCATCAGCTTTTCCCTGTCAATACAGAGGCATATAATCCCGCGGAGTACGGGTTTGTATGCGTGCCGCTGTCAAGTTCATGGAATACCGAAGGTATCGGCAAGCATTATACATACAACCTGAATATATGCGGTAACGGAACAGGTGCGGGCAAATATCCCCCTGCAGAGGAAGCGGAGACTTTTAAGAACACCCTTGTGCCGGCATCTATGGATATAGAGGTAGTGCTCAATGCCCCGGAAGTCACCGGAAAGACCCCCGGCGACAATGTACTGGATGAGCCCATCCAGTTCACCGTGACCGTAGATAATTGGGCGACAACCGGGGACTGGACACCCGGGGACACGGATTTCTAATATGACTCTTTAACTAAAAAATCAGGCCTCGTTTTTCTTACGAGGCCTGATTTAGATTCCTTCCCACAAAAAATATCCTTTACACAAATTCAGCCATGAACATAAAATACAGCTTGTTCAAATATGCCATCGCCGCGACAGGTGTCTGTGCCGCACTCCTGCTGGGCATTGCCTGCACCGATGATTTCGGGTATCACGATCCGGATGGGAAACAGGTAGCATTCAGCGTCATAGCCCCCAATACATGGCACGACGGGATGGGAATCAACGAAAACGAACAGACCACCCGCTGCCTGTCGGTCGAGGAGCTGGAAGGCGACGGCGACACCAAGCTGTATCTGCATACCATAGTGGCTGACAATCCGGTTGAAGAAACGGCCGGTGCGACGCGTGGCACCCCGATAACAGACTTAACCGCATTCAAGGATAAATATAAGAGCTTTTCGCTAAGTGGAATATGCTATACAGGTGCCTATCCGGACGACGAGTCCCAGAACGAATGGACCGCGGACTATGCCTATGACCTGCCTTACAGCACGGCATCGGGCACCCCGGCCGAAGGAGGGCATCCGCTGTTCTGGCCGTCGAACGGAAATGTCCGTTTTTTTGCCTTCGCTCCGACAATAAGAGACTTTGAAACCCTGAATACCGGAGGATCCATGACGCTGAGCGACGCCACAGCTTTCGGTTCACCGAAGCTGACATACACGGTTCCAGCCGACGTCACCAAGCAGATCGACCTCATGACGGCGCAAACCAATGTGAGCGCCGCAACAACTCCGCAAGTGGAGCTGAAATTCGGCCACGCGCTGACGGCCGTAAGGATTGAGTGCGGCAAGGATATGCTTGCAGGCAAGATTACCAAGGTGGAGATTTCCGGAATCTTCGGCAGCGGCACGCAGGTGATAGGGTCAGGCAAATGGGTTCCGTCAGGACAACCCACCTCATACACAATTTCAGAAGAAATAGTTTTGCCTGCGGATAATGACTCCGACGACAAAATCCATGCGGGGAACGGTACCGCCATAGCCGGCAGCAAGACGGACAATCTCACCTTTATGCTTATGCCTCAGACTCTTCCGGCGGGAGCCTCGATAACCATAGAGTTCACCGACGCCGCTTCCGACACTCAACGCACCATCTCCGGCTCAATAGGCGGCCAAACCTGGGAGGCCGGCAAGATCATAACCTATTCCGTCTCTCCGTCGAGTATCCACATCAACACCACCGTTGATATAGGCAAGAAGGGAGCTACCGACGAGAATCCCGCCGGCGACGTGATGCCCTATTCAGGTGTGTGGTATGATGTCGACTACAATCCTGCTATGGTTGAAATCGTGCAGGCCGGAGTGGATACAAAAAAGATCGCAACGATTCCGATTGACAAAATCAGTTTCAAATACAAATTTGAGGATAGCGAAACCGACATATGGAATGATTGCACAACAGATGCCGACGGATTGATGAAAATCGAGCCTCAGCCAGCTTACGAGACCATGCAGGCCGGTTTTAACACCACAACCGAAACCGGCACAGAGGGATCTCCCGAATCACTGACGGTGAATGGCAAAACAGCCAACTGCTATCTGGTCGACAAGGCAGGGTATTTCTCGCTGCCTCTTGTGTATGGCAACGGTAATGTCGGAGACCCGACAGAGAACACAAAGAGCCTTAAGTATTATCCCAAGCACGATGACGGAAAGATGCCTCCAGACGGAAAAATCAACGGTGCCTCTGATGCAGTGCTGTGCTGGCAAGACGCGCCGGACCTTATAGATCCCGCAAGCTTAAAGGTAGTGAATGGAAATCTTGTGTTCCATATCCGCAGGCATACCATCACACAAGGCAACGCCTTATTGGCTGTCAGAGATGCCAACAAAAAGATAATATGGAGCTGGCATATATGGGTAACTCCCTACAAATATGATTTCTATAACCAATTCTATGATTCAAATACCGACTATGGTTCCTACGAGCTTGCTCAATATAATCTCGGATGGTGCGACAGACATGACCACAATGCGTCACGCAGATTCAAGCTCAGGGCAGTTGTCGATATGTCGGCCTACGGAGGATCGAAGGAGAGCCCGGTAGAGATCGGTACATTCACACAGGATGTCTTCAAAGGCTCTGACGCCGGCGACAACACATATTATCAGTGGGGACGCAAGGACCCGATGCTCGGCGGTATCTATAATAATAATACTCCCTGCTATACTTATACAAAAAAGTCCGGCCCGGATTCAAATGAGTTCACTATGGAGAACAAGCAGGTGTTCAACCAATATAATCAGAACGGTTATGATTACTCGTTCCGCAAAAATCCGGGCGATATGCTGGAGGAATACGGCCCAATAGGGTCATCCGGCGAGGCATCAAAAGGCGTGACGATTGGTTACTCCATACAACATCCTTATATATTCGTCACAAACTCAAAGGAAAACGGCACAGCAGATCACACAGGCTTCAGTTACCGCAACCACTGGCATATACCTTATGCAGATAACACTGTGCCATACCTGAATCCAGATGAACATATCATGTTCAACGCCTGGAATTCAACGGCAAAGGCTTCAGGGCATGTGTATCCGGGTAATTATTCACTGACCAACAATGACTCAATAGTCAACAATGCCGCAACAGTCACAAAATCGGTCTACGACCCATGTCCGCCGGAATTCCAGATGCCTCCGATTCATGCGCTCCGAGGCATATATCTGACAATGACATCGGCAACGGCCACCTATGCGAACAACGCCTGGAAAATTACAAGTAACGGACAATCGATCACATTTCCGATTACAGGAGTACGAAACTACGCCCTGCGTGAAACCGAATGGAGAACAGTGGGTCCAGGGTTGGATCATACTGAATTCTATAAGATTTCAATGCCGGCGTTCCGGATGCTGACTTTTCTATCCTCGGCGACAATTGTCAAAAAAGAGGACCACAATGCATATCAGGTATATATATTTACAATTGATAGAACCAACAGAGCGAATCCTCCAGGGCTAAGCAATCTTAAAAAGAGTCTTACTCCATCCAGCAACTCGTACGGCTTGGCTGTAAGACCCATGCACTACACCGGGAATCGTTGGTAGGCATCCCGTTGCCGGTACGCCATGCAGGCGTGACGGGTGACGCCGGCTCTATAGGGTTGCTTGCGGTAGTTATTTCCCGGGGACTCTCGAAGTCTTCCTGCTCGTCATCATGTTTGCGAATTGTCCAGATTCGTAGTAATGACTTGCTAAAACGCTTCTTACTATGTCTGTCAGCAGTATATGAAAACCGCTTCGAGCGCAAAGTTACGAAAATGAAGATGCCCTATAAAATGAGTTGATTTTTGCAAATAAATAATGGTTTACACCATTTTAATGTTTATTGTGACTTCCTCGCCTCCGGTCCGTTATGCTTCACGGTCGGATGATTTTGTTGTGGTTCCAACGATTTCGGATGCACCTGTTTCGGATGCGCTTGTTTCGGATGCGCTTGTTTCGGATGCGCCTGTAGGGACGCTTTTCAAAGCGTCCGCTGTCGATAACGTGTTCCCTGTCGTCGATAATGTATTCCCCGCCGTCGCGTTTGTGATATTCCAAGGTGCAAATGTCGATGACAATGGCGATGGATGAAAACGGTCATAATGCCAATTCTCCACATTTTTATCGATATAGTTCATGATATTTTCGTAAGCACGTCTGTTGCGTATGATGTGTTCATAATAACGCGACTGCCATGCGAAACTGATTCCTAAACGTCCGGTATCGCGTTTCACACCACCTTTCAAACAACGTATTATTACCGACAGACGGGTGTTGTGATGAAAATCCTGTTCGTCGGGAGCATCATGGCGACGTTGGCGCAAGCAGCCTAAATTTGCCGCTGCGGACGGTTCTAACGATGTCGCTGCGGACGGTTCTAACGATGTCGTTGCGGACGGTTCTAACGATGTCGTTACGGACGGTTCTAACGATGTCGTTGCGGACGCTTTGAAAAGCGTCCCTACATTTTGAACGTTTCGGATTGAAATGATTATGTGGATGTGGTTGGGCATCACTACGTGATTCCAGATTTCTATGTCGGGGAAATGTTTTGGCAAATTCGCTATTTGGGATTCCGTTATTATTCCTGCCTGTGTGAAATTCATTTTCCCTTGATGGATTTCTCCGAAATAATGGCGCTTCTCAGCACAACAAATCGTAACGAAATAGATTCCTTCGTTATAATCATGCCAAGGGGCCCGGAATTGATGACGGTCAGCCATTTTTAAGCAGTTGCTTCAGCTCGATTATGCAAATATCTCTATTTTCCACAAACCATTGCTGTCCAAAAGCATAATTCATGCTTTGGTATGCCGGGGTTTGAGAGAGTAGAGGCCGAGTAGGGCGGCAATGATGAGGAGGATGGCGCCGGTTATGAAGATTACCGGGTAGGAGGTGGCGTCCGCGAGAAGGCCCCAGCCGCCAGAGGCTACGGCTCCGCCGGCGCTCAGGGCTACCGATACCGTGGCGAAGATTCGGGAGTAGTCCTTGGAGCCGACTACCGTCCTCGTGAGCATCGCTGTCTGGACAGTGACTCCGGCGTAACACCATCCGAAGAAGAAACTTCCTACAAGCACTACCCACAGCACCGAGGGCACAGCCACTATCGCCGCCAGACCAACGGCTCCTCCTATCGTGCTGATAAGGAGCCCGGCCATGCAATTGCGGTCGTTGATCCATCCGAGCAGCAGTTTGCCGAGCGTGACTCCGGCCATCGAGGCCGCTGCCGCAAGCGAGGCCTGCTCAAGGGTGAATCCGGAGGTCTCCGCAAAACCGGGGATGAACAGATTAAGCGTGGAGCATCCCATCATGATGAATGCGAACACTATCAGCGCATAAAACACCGGCATCCTCACGGCCTGCGCGTATGTGAGCCCCGTATCAGCCGGTTTCACTCCACTACCCGACTCGCCGGATTTGTCCATGCCGAATTTCAGAAGTCCCATATCCTCCGGTCTGTCCCTGAGAAGGATAGCCAACAACGGAGAGACACCTACAAGCACAATGCCGCCGAACACACAGTATGCCATGCGCCAGCCCCATTCGCCGATGATCCAACCTCCGATAGGGTTGAATATCATTCCGCCGAGTCCGGACGCGGACACGCAGATTCCAATCATCATCCCCATACCGGTGTGGAACCAGCGGTTTATCAGCGTCGGATAACTCATATAGAGCAGGAAAGCAATCGACACGCCGAGAAGCGCGCCGGCGGCATAGAAGCCCCACAGCGACGACATCATACCCATCAGGCAGAGAGCCACACCGTTAAGGAGGGATGCCCCGGTGAAGAGCCACCGGGCACTGTACCGATCGAGGAGTCGCCCCGCCACCGGGAGCATCAGCGAGGAGGCTATATACATGAACGTCATGTATAGTCCGAACGAGCCGACGGAGATTCCGAGGTCGGCGGTCACCGGTTTGTAGAATATTCCGGCGCAACTGAACGTGAGGCCGACATTCACTCCCATCATCAGGCAGCAGCAGGCCGCGATGACAAACGCATAATGTATCTTCCCTTTCATGGTAATAGTTATCTCATGGTATTATGGTTACCCCGCAACAGCAGGATTGCTCCACAAAATTACCTATTCCTTGTGAATCCACAAAATCAGCAATTCGATTTATTCATGGCTCTCTCAAAGTCCAAATTTTAGGATATGGATTGCTACTACATTATATTTTTGACTGTATGCCATTTAGCATCATATATCTTTACATAATACGGTTATTCCGGTTATCGGGCATACTTTGGCTAAGAGTGAATTTGTCTGATTTTTGGGTATTTCGCAGACGGAGGAAAGGGGGTAATTTTGCAGAAAATTTCAGAACAGACTATGCAGAATTATCTCAAAACGGCCGCGATGTTGCTGGCGGCGATCGCTCCGGCGACAGCCAATGCGGCGGATACGGCAACCGATGCAACGCTGGCCGGACAGTCCGGAAAGAGGACTACGGTGGCACAGAGCGATTCCCTGCCGCGCAAGGAAAAGCGCAGCTTTGCGTCACGACTCTCGCTCGGAGGCTACGGGGAAGTGGCCTATACACGCAATTTCTTCAGTGACAACACCAACCGCTACAGTCACGCCGGCGACTACCGCAACGCGCCCAGCCACGGACGGTTTGACATCCCGCACGTGGTGGTGATGTTAGGTTTCGACTTCGGCAAGGGCTGGCATATGGGTTCCGAGATAGAGTTCGAGCATGGGGGCACGGAAAGCACCGTCGAGATCGAGGCCGAGGAGGCCGGCGAATATGAATATGAGACCGAACGCGGCGGAGAAGTCGCCCTCGAACAGTTCTGGATCGAGAAGACATTCCTGCCGCAACTCAATGTCCGCGCCGGACACATAGTGGTACCCGTAGGCGAGACCAACGCACACCACCTTCCCACGGAATTCTTCACCGTCTACCGCCCGGAGGGTGAGTACGAGATACTTCCCTGCACATGGCATCAGACCGGAATCGAGATATGGGGACGCGCCGGCGACTGGCGCTACGACGCCATGTTCCTCGCGGGACTCAATTCCCTCAACTTCTCCAAAGACCGCTGGATCAACGGGGGCTCGGCAAGTTCTTTCGAGTTCGCCCCTGCCAACAAATATGGGGTTGCCGCACGAATCGACAATTACTCCGTAAAAGGCCTACGCCTCAGCCTGAGCGGATACTACGGACACTCATTCAACAACTCAGCCGTGGCCGATCAAGGTAAATACAAGGACATCAAAGGAGAAGTCGCTATCGGATCGTTCGGATTCGAATACAAGGGACATGGACTTATATGGCGAGGCAACGCCACTTACGGCTATCTCGGCGACGCAGAAGCTATCTCAGCCTACAACCGCGCCCAGTCGAAAACCTCCCCCTACAAACGCACCCATGTGGGCAAAGGAGCATGGGCCGCCGGCACGGAAGCCGGGTACGACTTACTCGGACTCTTTCCATCCCATCAGGCAAACAAACGCGACAGCAAGCTGTACGTTTTCGGTCGCTATGAATATTACGACGCATACATACCCACCGCTTCCGCACCCACCTACACATGGACCGAACGCCACCGCATCGCGGCCGGCATCAACTACTATCCTCTGAAGCAGGTGGTGATCAAGGCCGAGTTCTCGGAGCGCTTCCTGCACAAGGAGTACAACAACGAGCCTTCAGTATCTTTGGGAGTGGCCTACTGCGGATATTTTCTCTGAACATTATCAAACCCATATAAAATATGAAAAAAAACATCTATACCCTACTTGGAATCGCACTGCTCGCGACATCCTGCAGCGAGAGCAACGAACCTGATGACGGCGGTCTCGACACTAAAGACACCCGCTTCGAGGCGGTAGCCTCCAACTATCTCGACAACACCGTGATCATCACCTACACCTCGCTTGCCGACAACGCCGAACAGCTGGTCAAGGACCTCGAGGCACTCAGAGTGTCGAAAAGCGACGCCGGAGTGAAGAAGGCATGCGAATCATTCCTCGAGGCCCGCAAATGGTGGGAACGCAGCGAGGCGTTCCTCTACGGCGCGGCCGCAGACTTCGGCATCGACCCGCATATCGACTCCTGGCCCCTCGACCGCGCGGGACTCGTGGCCGAGATGTCCAACCCCGACCACATAGCAGCGATGGATGCCGAGGACGGCGATGTATGGGCCGGTGCTCATCTCGGTCCGGAACTTCTCGGATTCCACGGAATAGAATATATAATCTTCGCCGACGGAATGCCTAAAGCCGCCGCCGACATCCCCGAAAACGAGCTCATCTACGCCACTGCAGTGGCCGGCGACCTCCGCAACAAATGCTATCAGCTCCAGCTCTCCTGGGGCGGAGAGGAAGCGGCCGGAGCGGCACGCCTCGCAAAAGTGGCCGAGGAACTGGAATGGTCATATACCGTGGCGAACTCCGGAATCAGCTATAAGGAGAACATGCTGTCCGCAGGCAAGGCCGGAAGTACCTACCGCACATGGTCAAACGCCATGGAGGCGATTGTCGACGGCTGCATAAGCATCGCCGACGAGGTAGGTACCCAGAAGATAGGCAAACCACATACCGGCGAGGACGCCAACTACATCGAGTCGCCCTACAGCCATAAGTCGATAACCGACTTCCACGACAACATCATATCCATCGAGAACTCCTACATGGGTGGTATCGAAGGTAAACGTGATGAATCAAAATCACTTCACGCCTACGTCAAGGATACGGACAGCGAGCTCGACACCAAAGTGACCAAAGCCATCGAGAACGCCAAGACAAAAATAGCCGCGATGCAGGCACCCTTCGTGCTTAACTACAGTCACGCATCGGCCGGCGAAGCCATGGACGCATGCCGCGAGCTGGCCGACGTGCTCTCCGAACTTAAGGTAAGCCTCTCGAAATAAATTCAAAATCAATCCGGAACCATGAAATTTCATACCTATATGCTATATGCCGGGTTGCTGTTGGTTGCCGTCTCATGCCGGGACGGCAACGAAACGCAGCCTGACGACAACGAACCTACCGAGCTCAGCGAGGAGTATTACAGCGGCGGTAAACTCGGAACGACCTTCAACACCTCGGCCTCCGCATTCGAGGACCCGACACCTGCCGTGGAGCAGGCCAGCATGACCGACCGCTTCAAATATGGCGAGATGTTCTTCGAACGCACATATACTCAGAAAAACAAACCATTCGACGGCCTCGGCCCTCTCTACGTGCGCTCTTCCTGCGTGGCATGCCATCCCGGCTACGGCCACGGCAAGCGCGTGGAGCGATACCGCGCCAACGACTGGGGAAACGGTTATCTGCTCGTGCTCACCGACCATAACGACACATATCTGTCATCGCTCACCGGCATGCCGCAGACCATGGCCGTCAAACCCTTCAAGGCCCCCATCGACGAGACAAAGATCAACATCAAGTGGCTCCCCTATACCGATGAATGGGGCAACAAGTTCCCCGACGGCGAGACATACTCCCTCATCTATCCCGAAGTGACCATCCCCGAGGATGCATTCTACGTACCCCTTGAGGTCAACGGCAAACCCATTCCCTACTCCGAGCTGATGGTAAGGCTCGAATCGACCATCGGAATCTATGGCACGGGCCTGCTCGACGCCATCGACGACAATGACCTCAAGGCCCAGTACGCGCTCGAGGAGAAAGCCGGAGCGCGCATAAACCCCGCGATATTCCAGAACGGAGAATGGACATCGTTATATGGAAAGACCTCACATCCCAAACGCTTCACCTACGCACTCAGCCGCGGTCCGCTGCAGGATGCCGCCGGTGCCAACGCCATCTGGAACATCACCAACGTGACGCGCGGCGACCGCCGTTACCACTACATGACCGAGACATACGCACGTACGGCAGCGGCCGATCCGGAGGTGCAGAAGGAATTCTACCGCTATTTCCCTGAATGGAAGAAGAGCGGCGACGTGGCGCAAGACATCTACGACTACCTGATGTGTAAGGATCTGCCTGCGGAAATGACCGATGATGATTACGTCGACTTCATGATATGGCACCGGGGACTGGCCGTGCCGGCCGCCCGCGACCTCGACAGCGAGGAAGTTCAGCGAGGCAAGCGCCTATTCAGCGAGATCGGCTGCGCCACCTGCCACCGGCCCTCCTGGACCACCGGCGATGACAACCTCACCGACCCGAACGGTTTCTTCAAGGATGGCGATGCACGTCTTCCCCGCTATCCGCATCAGAAGATATGGCCTTACACCGACATGGTCCAGCACCGGCTGGAGATGGTCAACGACATCCGCACCGGCTGGTGCCGCACCACCCCGCTCTGGGGACGCGGCCTCTCGCAGGTATGTTCCGGACACAGCGACCGGCTCCACGACTGCCGCGCCCGCAACGTGAAGGAGGCCATCATGTGGCACGGATCGGCCAACTCGGACGCACGCCGCTCCGTAGAGAATTTCCGCAAACTTTCCAAGGCGGACCGCGACGCAGTGGTTCGGTTCATCGATGCAATCTGATATAGACTTAGAAGTGAAAACCAAAGCCATTAAAATCATATCCTTTTTTTCGTTAGCTGTCGTCACCGCAATCCTCGCGGTGACGACAGTCGGTGTCAACGCCGGGTGGCCAACTTCAGTCTATACGTCATGGCCGATGGTATGCCTCTGGGCATTCACAGCCATAGCTGCTCTGGCATATATGCTGCGGGTGCATCTGTACAGGAAGCCTGCGGTTTTCGGTATACACGCTGCCTTCCTGCTTATTCTCGCCGGTGCGCTCTGCACCCATCTCACCGCGACAGAAGAGACCCTGCATCTGCGTGTAGGCGAAAGGTCGCCTGAAGCCGGAGCGACACTTGCAAGCTTCAATGTAATCCCCTATCCGGGTACCGATGTCCCCAAGGACTTTGTCTGCACGCTCCGCGATGAATCGGGCGAGACTGCGGAAGCCTCGATGAACAGGCCCGCGTCCTGCGGCGGATGGAAATATGTGATAGTCAGTTTCGATGACGACCGGGGCGGAGTGACCCTCTCAGCCTCCCGCGATCCGTGGGGAAAGGGACTTTCTTATGCAGGATATATCTTGCTCGCGCTCTCTTTCATCGGCTGGTTTCTCACTCCCGGCACTTCCTGGAGGAAAGCGCTGGCAAGACTCGGCACGGTGGTTTTGCTGCTTTTCCCAAATACCGCGAAGGCGGCCGATATCGATTCCGGATTCGCTTCTGAATTCGGCACGGTTCCGGTACTATACAACGGACGCATCTGCCCGATGTCGACTCTTGCCCGCGATTTCACCGTCCGGCTTACCGGCGGTTCGGCTTCGTTCGACGGGAAGAATCCTGATGAAGTGCTCGCCGGTTTTCTGTTCGATTTCTACGATTGGAAACGCATACCGATTATAAGACTGAACAATAAGGATTTACAGGAATTAATCTGTAAGGATGGGAAATATGTCAGCTACGAGAATTTTTTCAATGCCGTCACTTCCGGCATCATCGACACCGAGGATATGTCTGCGCGCAAGCGCTATGCCAAGGAGATTGACCGCTTCGAAGCGATAAACATGCTTGTTAGCGGAGAGTTGCTGAAGATATTTCCGGTAAGGGATAAGGATGGAGGTATCGGATGGTATTCCGCTGTCGGCGACCTGCCCTCGGATCTCGACGGTGACCGCTGGATCTTCATCCGCAAGTATCTCGGACTGCTCAACGAGCAAGTGCAGCGAGGCGACGCTTCGGAGCGGACAGTGTTGCTCGAAGCTCTCCGCAAATATCAGCGGAAGGAAATCGGCGACACGATGCCGCCGGAATGGAAGATGCGCTCCGAACGGGTATACAACGCACTCAGCGCCATGCGTTGGCCGCCGATAGCGATTGGGATTCTCGGAATAGGGCTTTTTATTGCAGGATTACTGAGCCGGAGAGGCTTGGCGCAGAAAGTGGCGATGGCCGCTACGATTCTGTCGTTCGCATGGTATACGTTTCTAATCGTGATGCGATGGGTTGTTAGCGGACATGTGCCGATGTCGAACGGTTACGAGACAATGACGTTGCTCGCATGGTTGCTTTTGCTGACCGGGCTGTTTTTCTACCGAATGCGGCTAATGCCTGCGATGTGCCTTACGGCATCGGCGTTGGCAGCCGGAGTGGCGGCCATGAGTGGCGCAGGCTCTTCCGTGACCGGAATGACACCGGTTCTCGACTCGCCGCTTCTCAGCATCCATGTGCTTCTTGTGATGGCATCCTACGCGCTGTTCCTGCTTATGGCCATCGCCGGAATCGCAGGATTGACGGTAAAAAGGGAGAGCGAACGAATGTCTTCGCTCGCCCTCGCAATGCTGTATCCTGCGGTCGCCCTGCTTGCCACCGGCATCTTCACCGGAGCTGTCTGGGCCGATATGTCGTGGGGCCGCTATTGGGGTTGGGACCCGAAAGAAGTCTGGGCGTTAGTCACAATGCTCATCTACAGTTTCCCGCTCCACCAGAGACTCTTCCCAACGCTGCGCAGTACCCGAGGCATACTGACATACTCAGCCGTAGCCTTCCTGTCAGTGCTGATCACCTATTTCGGAGTAAACTTCTTCCTCGGCGGCCTCCACAGCTACGCGTGAAGTTATCTCACAGTAACCTTACGCGTGGTGACGGTGCCGTCGACGCGGACCTCGCGGAGGATGTAGAGGCCCGGCGCGGGTTTCTCAACGCCCAGGTCTATGCCCGATACCGATATGTAGCTGCGCTCCACCACCTTGGAGTCATCACCGACGGAAGAAGCTATCCCTGTGGGGGAGGACACATTGAAATAGGCAGCTTCGGTCAGCCACTCATCATTTGCAGTGTCGTAAACCGCAGCGAAATATGTCTTGCCTGATGATGCATCCGGTATGGCGAATGTCCATGTGGCGGTCGCCGAGTTTCCGGCTTCCACACCTATAAAACCGGAGTCGCAGCCGAGGATGGCATACTGGCCGTCATCTTCGAACACATACAGTCTGAAAGAACCTCCGAAATATCCGGATGTACAGTGGATGTCGGCGGTGGCGGTCACCTTGTCGGGATTCTGTTTGTCGGGAACCGAAAGGTTGGATACCGCTATGACCGAGGTAGTCTTTCCGTTGAGCGTCACCTTGATCGGATCCGACATGTACCGGTATGTATTATTCAGAACCTGAAAGAGCGCCATATCATACTCTCCCGGGGCAGGAATCATCTCCGAACCATTGTCATCGACCGGATAACTGAAAGTGGATATATAATCGAACTGTCTGCTTTCACTCGAATTGAGGGAGATGAATGCCTTGTCCCCGAAAGCCACTATCTCATTATCCTTCACAAGGGCCGCGATCACCGAGCCTGCGAATGGTTCGGATTCATCGGTATTGGTGACAGTCGCCGTGCATCTGAATTTCAAGCCTTCATATATCTTTCCGTCAAGCCTGAAATCCTCGGCCCATGCATACGCGGGATTCACAGACCGGAAGGTCGCGGTCTTTCCCTCTACAGTCATTATATATGATCCGACCTCGCACTTCTCGACCAATATCGGTTGTGCATCCTCGTCTCCCACCTTATAAGCCGGCTGCACGGAGTATATGCCCGCCGGCATGGAAGAGGGCAGATTCACCGGCCATGTGACATCGGTGAATCCATAGTTAAGCGGCAGGTCGGCAAGTGAGTTCGAATAAGAAAGGAACTCGGAATATCCTTTGCCGTCAGTAACCAACAGCCCGACATACCAATTCCGGATGGTACGGTAGTCGTAATTATAGAACGAACCGGTAAAAGAGATTTCAGAACCGAGCGACGCGCTGCTCTCATTGATGGAGAACCCACCTCTCCAAAGAAGCTGGCCGCCCTTGGCGTCGGTCGTGACATGCTCTTTGGTCAATCCCGCCACTATTGCCTGACCGAAATTGTAGCCGGAGGTGTGGCCACCGATACCCTGCGAACCGGGATCGAGCGCCGTAAGCAGGTAATAACCGTCGCTCATTCCTCCCCAACCCCAGTTGAAATGGAAATAGCCGTCGGAGTATCCGTCACAAACGAATGCATGCCCGCCGGTGTTGCTCTGTCCGTCATAATATACCGGACCATACTGACGCAGATTTTCATAAACCACATCCTCCCACTCCGGGATGCTGTAATAATCGCGCATCATGTATTTCAGCCCGGGGTCATAGCCGAACGACTCCACAAAAGCCCGGCATACCGCTGTGGTCAGCGCTCCGGATGCCACCGGGGAGTAATTCATGTCCACACTTATGCCGCATGCGCTCATAAGCGTCGCCACCGCGTCACGTGCTGACTGAGGAGAATTCTCATCATAGACATCAAGCATGTTGTTCCAGTCGAACTTTATCGAGGGTGAGATACCGAGCGTCAAAGAGGAGCCCCCGTTCTTCCACGTGTAGGAATGGCTGTCCTGCACATTCGCGGGGAACTTATAGTAATTCATCACCTGCGCCATGGCGGTTGCGACGCAGCCGGTGACGCAGCGTCTGTTGCCTACAGAAGGGCACTTGCCGTTATAGGGCGAATCCTGATTCCACTTGGTGGTTATCATCGGCGCGATGTAGGCCTTTGTGCCGCCGGCATGCATTATCGGAGCGGTCGCTCCCGATTCCGTGGCATGCACTGCATTATAAGCCACCTGCTCTGCCAGCGAGCCGAGCCAGTAACGCATCCCGTCCGGGAGTTCAGTCTCATCGGCCGGAAGAGTCCCGCTGTCGGAGAATCCGAGGAGAGGAACAGTGGTGTCATCAGCCGACAGCACCATGAATCCTCCCTGAGGAGCGGAGAAGATATAGAGGGCCGGCATGCCGTCAATGCTTCTTGTGAACCGTAGCTCAGGAGTTTCCGACTGCAGGGATCGCACCTTGGCGGGGCCTTGAGATATGTCGAGCCGCCCGAGAGCCGCCGACGGAGTGAGCGGAGCCGCCGTTGCCATTGCAGCCGTCAGGCATAGTGCCGATATGAGTATTTCCTTTCTCATTGTATCAGTTTGTATCAGTGTTTATCGATGCTATTGTTCGTATTTTGAAACTCTTCTTTTTACATGAAGAGTCAGACCCGACAAAAGTAATATATTTATTTCACATTTACAAACACCCCGATAAATGTTCTGACTAAAAAGATTTTTTTGAAATAGTTGGCAAGGTTATGAAATTTACGCTATCTTTGCGGTACGCTTCGGTCCGCGGACCGGATTAACCAACCTTACGACCCCATGAAAAACGAATCTAATGTAACCACGGGCTTCACGCCGGAACAGATAGAACGCGACCGGCGCGTGCTCGAGCTGCTGGCACAGAATTTCGGCAGCATCCAGGCTGCCTCGACCGAAATCATCAACCTCGAGGCAATCCTCAATCTTCCCAAAGGGACGGAGCATTTCGTGGCCGACCTCCACGGCGAGGACGAGGCATTCCGCCATATCCTCAAGAACGCGTCGGGCAATATCAAGCGCAAGGTCCATGAGATCTACGGCAACACCATGCGCGATGCCGAACTGTCGCAGCTCTGCTCGCTGATCTACTATCCGGAGCAGAAACTCGACCTGATATCCCAGGAGGAGACCGACCTCGACAATTTCTACAACATCACGCTGCACCGCCTGGTAAAGGTGCTTCAGAGCGTTTCGTCGAAGTACACCCGCTCGAAGGTGCGCAAGGCACTCCCTCCGGAATTCGCCTACATCATCGAGGAGCTCCTCCACGAAACCCCTTCGGGCGAAAGCAAGCAGATGTACTACGCGCAGGTAGTGGAGACAATCATATCATGCGGTCAGGCAAAGGAGTTCATCATCGCCATCTGCAACGTGATCCAGCGCCTCAGCATCGACTCGCTGCATATCCTCGGCGACATCTACGACCGAGGGCAGGGCGCCCACATCATCCTCGACACACTCCAGGGCTACAAGAACTATGACATCCAGTGGGGCAACCACGACGCGCTCTGGATGGGAGCCAGCGCCGGCAACGACTGCTGCATCGCCAACGTGCTGCGGAACGCTCTCCGCTACGGCGACATGGACACCCTCGAGGAGGGCTACGGCATCAACCTGATGCCGCTTGCCACTTTCGCCATGGACAAGTATGCCGACGACCCCTGCACGGTATTCAACCCCAAGGTGGACCCGGCACGCTGCGCCGGGGAGGAGAAGAACCTCGCCATCCTCGCCAAGATGCACAAGGCCATCGCCGTGATCCAGTTCAAGCTGGAAGGCGCCATGATCGACAAGCATCCCGAATGGAAGATGTCAGCCCGAAAGCTTCTCGACAAGATGGACGAGGGATTCGCCAACGTCACCGTCGGAGGCGCTTCATACCCGATGCTCGACTCCAATTTCCCGACCATCGACCCGGCGGACCCATACGCGCTGACCGATGAGGAGAGGTTGCTTGTCGACAAGCTGCACCGCTCGTTCATGATAAGCGACAAGCTCCGCCGCCACATCATGATATTCTTCTCGCACGGATGCATGTACAAGGTGCGCAACTCCAACCTGATGTTCCACGCTTCGGTGCCCCTCAACGAGGATGGATCGCTGAAAGAAATCGACCTGATGGGACACCGCTACAAGGGAAAGGAACTACTGCACAACATAGGGATGCTGATTCGCTCGGCGTTCAACCGGGACACAGATCCAGCAGTCAGGGAATATGCCATCGATTATATATGGTATCTGTGGTGCGGACCAGACTCGCCGCTGTTCGACAAATCGGCGATGACCACTTTCGAGCGCTATTTCATAGCCGACAAGGAGACCCACACAGAGCATAAGGGCAACTACTACAAGCTCCGCGACCGGGAGGATGTCTGCGACATGATTCTCGATGAGTTCGGAGTCAAGGGGGAGCACCGCCATATCATCAACGGCCATGTTCCGGTAAAAGTGGGCAAAGGAGAGAAACCGATAAGGGCCAACGGCAAGCTTATGGTGATCGATGGCGGATTCTCCAAAGCATACCATACTACAACCGGCATAGCAGGCTTCACTCTGGTGTATCATTCCAAAGGGCTGGTGCTCGTGCAGCATGAGCCGTTCAGCAGCACCGAGGAGGCAATCCGCGAGGGAACCGACATCGTGTCGACAACGCAACTCGTGGAGCTGAGCCAGAACCACATGCGGGTGCGCGACACAGACAAAGGACGCGAGTTGCAGCGGCAGATCGATGAGCTGCGCGAATTACTGTGGGCCTATCGCCACGGGCTGATCAACCAAAAGCATTAAGCCGATATGCGTTGCAGCCGAGATAGTTGCCGAGCACTATCAAGGGGTAGAACGCAAGCAGTTCGGCCCAGTGCTCCCGGATATATCCAGGGGAGAGGCAACAGATGTAATAGGCATCGGCAATGCAGTGCGGAAGTCCACAAAGGATAAAAGCGGGAATTCCGAACAGCAGCGGCAGCCAATGTCCCTTCGAGGCGTTCTGGACGGCGAGGGTCATTATGAATCCGCAGCCGATCGAGAGGAGTCCGCATCGTAACGGGCCGGAAGCGAGACGCGTGTCGAGTATGCCTTCGGCCGCGGAGCAGGTGGCCGGATTGTTGATCACCAATGCGAGGAGAAGGCACCCGACAATGTTCCACAGCAGCATCGCAAGCAGCCAGCCATAACGGCCTTCGCGACCCCATACCAACTGCGACTTGCCGGTGAAAAGGTTCAGCCCCATCGAGACCACCGCTATCAGGCCAAACGCAAAAAGAACCGCCCCGGCCACGCCGCCGACACGGAGATAAATTGTCCCGCCGAGTCCAATACATACCCCGGCAAAGACTCCCTTGATAATGTCTAACTGATTCATGCCACAAAATTAACATTTTCCCGTGTAAAAAAATCGATTATTTTTTGCATATTGGAAAATTTGAGCTATTTTTGCAGAGAATTGAGGTCTTAGACCAATTCCCGCGAAAAAACAGACGCGGGAATCTTGCCGCAATGCCGGACCAGCTTCCGGGACATCAATAAGAAAGGACAAAATTTCAAACAACGATAACCCCAACACAAAAAACAACTACCATGGAATTACCTTTTGCAGAATCATGGAAAATCAAGATGGTCGAACCCATCAAGAAGAGCACACGCGAAGAGCGTGAGAAATGGCTTAAAGAGGCCAAATACAATGTGTTCATGCTCAAATCAGATCAGGTTTACATCGACTGCCTCACCGACTCCGGCACAGGCGCGATGAGCGACCGCCAGTGGGCGGCGATGATGACCGGCGACGAGAGCTACGCAGGTGCCCGCTCTTTCTATGAGCTGAAAGATACTATCACCCGCATCACAGGCTTCGAGTATGTACTCCCCACCCACCAGGGACGTGCAGCGGAGAACGTGCTTTTCTCCCACCTCGTGAAGGAAGGCGACATCGTTCCGGGCAACTCCCACTTCGACACAACCAAAGGCCACATCGAGAGCCGCAAGGCCTTCGCGGTAGACTGCACCGTCGACGAAGCCAAGAACACCCAGCTCGAAATTCCCTTCAAGGGTAATGTCGACCTCAACAAACTCGACAAGTGCCTCGCAGAGAACGCCGACAAGGTTCCCTTCATCATCGTGACGATCACCAACAACACCGCCGGCGGCCAGCCTGTCTCGATGGAGAACCTCCGCGGCGTACGCAAGATCGCCGACAAGTACAACAAGCGCGTGATCTTCGACTCCGCCCGTTTCGCCGAGAACGCATACTTCATCAAGATGCGCGAACCTGAGTTCAAGGACGCCACCATCAAGGAAATCTGCAAGGAAATGTTCTCACTGGCCGACGGCATGACCATGTCATCGAAGAAGGATGGTCTCGTGAATATGGGAGGTTTCATCGCCACCCGCTGGGAAGACATCTACGAGGGCGCGAAGCGCTTCGTGATTCCTTTCGAGGGCTTCCTCACATACGGAGGTATGAACGGCCGCGATATGGCCGCGCTCGCAGTAGGTCTCGATGAGAACACCGAGTTCGACATGCTCCAGACCCGCATCAAGCAGGTAGAGTATCTCGCCGCCAAGCTCGACGAGTACGGCATCCCCTATCAGCGTCCCGTGGGCGGTCATGCCCTCTTCATCGACGCCGACAAGGTGCTCGACCGCGTTCCCAAAGAGGAATTCCCCGCACAGCGCCTCACCATGGAGCTCTATCTCGAGGCCGGCGTACGTGGCTGCGAGATCGGTTACCTTCTCGCCGACCGTGATCCTGTCACACGCGAGAACCGCTTCAGCGGCAACGACTTCCTCCGTCTCTGCATCTGCCGCCGCACCTATACCAACAACCACATGGATGTTATCGCGGCCGCTCTCAAGAACGTCTACGACCGTCGCCACGAGATCACCCGCGGCGTGAAGATCGTATGGGAGGCAGAACTGATGCGTCACTTCACCGTACAGCTCGAACCGCTCGGATAATCCACGGTAGAATCCCGACAGCAAAGCCCGGACCTTCAGAAGGATCCGGGCTTTTTCCATTCAGCTCCTCGGGATTTGCGGAAACGTGCGGTCAATCGTCATACCTGTCCCGGTATGCCTTCCGCATCTCCTTGTAATATTCCTTGCGGGCCTTGCGTACGGCTTTCTCATGATGCCGTCGTGCCTTGCGCGCTTTCTTGTAATACTTTTTGCTCTTATTGTGCTTCTTGTGGCACTTCTTGTAAGGATGCCAGCGACCATAGGCGTCATAATACCCGTTTGAATACGTGGTACGGAAATATGGCGTGGTCACTCCCACCCCGGAAGAGTATCCGTCCGTGCCGAACACTATGCCGGTTCCGCCCCGGCCGGTCTCGAAAGTGAAAGTCTGCGCCACGGAGCATGGCGCGAGCAAAAACAGTGAGCACAACAGTGCTGTCAGCGTCTTTTTCATGGCGTGATGGTTTTGGTTTCTATTATAGGAACAATTCCGTCACAGCCCAGGTTCAGGCAAAGGTCGGATTCGGGACCGCGATCAGCGGCATTCGATGTGGATTTTCGATGCGGCATCCTCGGCTTTGGAGCATGCCTCCTCGACTGTGGGAGCGGATGCGAGCATCACACCCATGCGCCGGTGGCCGTGAACTTCAGGCTTGCCGAATATCCTCATGTCGGTGCCGGGAACGGCAAGAGCCTCTTCCATTCCGGTGAAGCGGATGTCGCGGGAGTCGCCCTCGGCGAGGAGCGCGCGGGATGCAGCCGGGCCGTAGAAGCGGATTTCAGGGATGGGGAGTCCGAGCAGTGCGCGGACATGCAGGGCGAATTCGGAAAGATGCTGGGAAATCATCGTCACCATCCCGGTGTCGTGCGGACGCGGCGAAACCTCCGAGAAAATCACGTCGTCACCCTTGATGAACAGCTCTACTCCGAATATGCCTCGTCCGCCGAGCGCGTCGGTGATCTTGCGTGCCACCTCGCGTGACTTCTCGAGAGCGACAGAGCTCATGGGCTGCGGCTGCCAGCTGCGACGGTAGTCGCCGTTCTCCTGATAATGACCGATCGGCTCGCAGAATGAAGTGCCTCCGATGTGGCGCACGGTGAGAAGTGTGATCTCATAGTCGAAATCAACGAATCCCTCCACTATCACCTCGCCATGTCCGGCGCGGCCACCTTCCTGGGCCTCGCGCCACGCGGCCTCCACGGTATCGGGACCCTTCACCAGGCTCTGGCCATGGCCGCTGGAGCTCATCACGGGCTTCACGACACAGGGGAAGCCGATTTCGGCGACGGCGGCACGATATTCCTCTTCGGTGCGGGCGAATCTGTAGCGCGACGTGGGAAGGCCGAGTTTCTCAGCGGCGAGCGTGCGGATCTCGCGGCGGTTCATTGTGGTGAATGTGGCCGAGGCCGTGGGGACCACGTTCCAGCCCTCCTTCTCGAGGGCTATCAGAGTAGGAGTAGCTATCGCCTCGATTTCCGGAATGATGTAGTCCGGACGTTCCTCCTCGACTATGCGGCGGATGGCGTCGCCGTCAAGCATCGACACGGTTATGGCCTTGTCGGCGACATGCATGGCTGGCGCGCCGTCATATTTGTCGAGCGCGACAACCACCACTCCGTAGCGCTGCAGTTCGATTGTCACTTCCTTTCCAAGCTCGCCGCTTCCGAGCAGCAGAGCCTTCTTCCCGGCTGGAGAGAAGGGGGTTCCGATTTCAAGCATGTTCTGTTTTGTTGATTTATATTTTGATATATGTTGTTTTAATTTTTGCAAAATTACGTAAAATCGCGCTAATTTGCTAAATTTGCACATATTTTTACGACTAAGAAGCCGTTAATCAGACAAAGCAACGTTTGCAGAACAAAATCCAAACCCAAATAGGCAAATGATGAAAGAAGCAAAGGCCGGCAAACTGAACGGCATTTTTCTGATGGCGCTTTTCGCCTGCGCGTCATTCTACATAGGCGAATGGAATTTCTTCCGTGAGATTTCCTTCTCACCGATGATCATCGGCATCATCCTCGGCATGATTTACGCCAATACCCTGAGAATGAACCTACCGGCCACATGGACGCCGGGTATACAGTATTGCTCGAAACGGATTCTCCGCCTCGGCATCATCCTCTATGGATTCCGCCTCACGCTGCAGAACGTGGTGGAAGTCGGCACTGCCGCGATAGTGATTGACTCCTTAATAGTAACCGTCACCATACTGGGCGGTGTCTGGATAGGGAAAATGCTGAAAATGGACCGCGACACCGCACTTCTGACCTCTATCGGCTCCGGCATATGCGGAGCTGCGGCAGTGCTCGGGGCCGAGGCCACGATGCGGACAAAACCCTACAAGACGGCTGTAGCCGTGGCTACGGTGGTTATATTCGGAACTCTCTCGATGTTCCTTTACCCCATCGCCTACCGCGCCGGAATCCTTGAACTCACCCCGGAACAGATGGGTATCTTCTCAGGATCGACTCTGCATGAGGTGGCCCATGCCGTAGGCGCCGGCAACGCCATGGGCGGCGAGATCGCCGACATCTCCATCATCGTCAAGATGATCCGCGTGATGCTGCTGGTTCCTGTCCTGCTGATTCTCGGCTGGTGGATAGCGGCCCGCGCCAAGAATAACACCTCTGTCGAGGGCGACGGCAAGAAGGGCAAAGTGGCAGTCCCCTGGTTCGCTGTAGGTTTCCTCGCCGTCATCGGCTTCAATTCGCTCGATCTGCTCCCCGCCGTCGCGGTCGAATGGATCAACCAGTTCGACACTTTCCTGCTCACCATGGCCATGGCCGCCCTTGGTGCAGAGACAAGGTTCGACAAATTCAAGAAAGCGGGCGCAAAGCCCTTCATCCTCGCCGGCATCCTCTACGTATGGCTGCTGCTCGGAGGCTATCTGCTTGCCCGCTACATGACCCCCCTTTTCGGCTAAGACAAATTTTTTGAATCAATTCAACCTTCAAAATTATATTCATGAAGTCTCTTCTACCTGTCCTCGGTCTGACGGGGGCGCTAATGATTTCCGCATGCAGCGGAAAAGGAAACGTCAGCAAGGAAACATCGGTGGAACGCGATTCCACATCAACATCGGTGAAGCACCCGGAATGGAGCCGCAACGCGGTGATCTATGAGGTGAATCTCCGTCAGTACACGGACTCCGGTTCGGTCAGCGCCTTCGCGCAGCATCTACCCCGGCTCAAGGAGCTCGGCGTGGAC
Source organism: uncultured Muribaculaceae bacterium (assembly GCA_910584545.1). Lineage (GTDB taxonomy): Bacteria > Bacteroidota > Bacteroidia > Bacteroidales > Muribaculaceae > Lepagella. Next base: position 26,046 of record CAJUBC010000004.1, read on the forward strand.
ATCCTCTGGATGATGCCGGTGCATCCCATCAGCAAGAAAGACCGCAAGGGCACGCTCGGCAGCTATTACGCGGTGGCCGACTATACCGCGCTTAACCCGGAGTTCGGAACACTCGACCAGTTCAAGGATATGGTCAGGAAAGCCCACGCGCAGGGCATGAAAGTGATCCTCGACTGGGTGCCGAACCATTCCGGACGTGACAACAAATGGATCACGGAGCATCCGGACTGGTATAAGAAAGATTCTCTCGGCAACATGGTCGGTCTCTACGACTGGACTGACGTATACGTGTTCGACTATTCCAATCCCGAAATGCGCAAGGGGATGATCGACGCGATGAAGTTCTGGCTCACTGAAGTGGATGTCGACGGCTTCCGATGCGATGTCGCCGGCGAGGTGCCCACCGATTTCTGGGACGAGGCACGTCCTGAGCTTGAGAACGCCAAACCGGGCATCTTCATGCTCGCGGAGGCCAGCAAACCGGAACTGCAGAAGAATGGCTTCGACATGGGCTACAACTGGCCGATGAAAGACCTCTTCAGCGAGATCGCCGCCACCTCCGGCCAGTATACATTCAAGGGAGCCGACGGCAAGGTTAGGGAGTTCCCCGAGAAACATGCCACCGATATCTTCGCGCTGCTCGACAGTCAGGCAAAGGAGTATCCGAAGGACACATATATGATGAACATGGTCACCAACCATGACCTCAACTCATGGGAAGGCACGGAATTCGAACGCCTCGGCAATCTTACGGACGCGTTCGCGGTGCTCTCCTACACGCTTCCCGGTATGCCGCTGATCTATACCGGTCAGGAGACCGGCATGAACCGCGCCCTGAAGTTCTTCGATAAGGACAAGGCTCCGCTCTGGGAACCGCGCAACGAATACTTCACTTTCTACAAGAGGCTCAACAACCTCAAGCATGGCCAGGAGGCACTTGCCGCCGGACTGGAAGGAGGAGAGGTTGAGCGGATAGAGGCCGGGAGCAAGGATGTCATCGCCTTCTCCCGCAAGAAGAACGCCTCGAGGGTGATCACCATCGCCAACCTCGGCGCGAGCGAGGCCACACCGGACTTCGGCAGCAACGCTCCGGATGTGAAAGATATGAGGGATTATTTCACCGGCAGAGATGCACAACTTCCAACCACGCTTGCTCCCGGGCAATACGTGGTGTTGGTCAGTAAGAGCTGATAAAACACTTTTACTTAGACACAAACGCGAAATAATACATTCATCGAACAAAAGGCGATAACCCGAAGCTGAATAAAAAAGTCAAAACGTAAAAAAATATTTGCGAAAATATTTGCAGAAACCGAAAAAAGGCATTAACTTTGCACCCGCAATCGGGAACGAAGCAATCGTGAACGAAAGCAACTCTTCGGGGTGTAGCTCAGTAGGTTTAGAGTACGCGTCTGGGGGGCGTGAGGTCGCAAGTTCGAATCTTGTCACCCCGACTGAGAGTTTCAAGAGCGTCAGGAGACTGACGCTCTTATTTTTTATATCCTTCTGAAAGTCAGAAGTTGGCGAAGAAGTCGGGCCACTTCACGTCGGGGCCGAGAGCGAATTTGGCGCGCAGACGCTGCCGATGCTTCTTGACGGATTCCGGCCGGATGTTCAGGAGCTGCGCTATGTGTTTCGTCTCAAGTTCCATGTCAAGAAGGCAACACAGGCGAATATCTCCCGGTGTCAGCTGCGGGTACTTCTGCTTGAGTTTGTCGATGAATCCAGGCCTCATGTCGGTGAATATGGCTGCGAACCGTTCCCAGTTGTCATCGCCCGTAAGCTGCAGCCGCAACTTACGTCTCAAGGCCTCCGGATCGGCGGAAACACTGCTGCCGCGCATTTTGTCGAGGTCTTTCAGCAAGGAATTGATGGCTCGCTCCTTCTCCGCGCTTTTCATGTGCTCGACAGTGAGGCGGCGCTTGGTGATCTCGAGATCATTCAGCAGCCGCTCGTCTTTCTTCTTACGCCGTTTTCTAAGCATCAACGCCACCGCCATACCTGATGGAATCAGAATCAGCGCGGCGATACCGGCCATGACCGCATATCTCTTCCGCTCCCTTCTCTCATGATTCTCCCTATATTCGCGGAATTCTCCGATTCTGCGGTCAGCATTCATACGCGCCATCTTCAACGCCCGGTCGTACGCTTCCGCGCTTTTTCGGGCGATTGCCATCCTGTCCTCCATAAACGCGGCCGAATCCTTAGCGCCGATTCGATTATAATAAGGAATCAGGGCCTTGTATGATTCCATATCGACCGGATCATCGTTATCCCCTATTCTTCCATAAATGAGTCCGGCATATTTACGCGCCGTAGCAATGTCGCCGTCCCGCAGCGAATGGCCAAGACGCTGGATATAATATACCCGTTCCGCGTTATGCTCTATGTCGAGCACATCCATATACTTTGCCGCAGTGTCGAGATCAGTCTCCGAACCGCGAAGACGGTAGAGGTCCGAGTAGACCATTACTCCGAGAGTGGGAGCGAGCTTCATAAGCTCTTTCTCATTACGGAGGCTGTCAAGGCGGGAGAGATATGTTCCCTTGTCAATATTGTCCCGTTCGAGCCTGACGATATTGCTACGTATGATTCCCTTCAACGACTGAAGGCTGTCGGGGACATACCGCAGGATCTCGTGCATGTATTCCACCTGTGTCGCCTCGTCCCACACGAGTCCGAAAGAAAGGTCGAGTTCATAAAGCGTCTCCACTATGCTCATGCTGTCGCGGGCATCGATGAAATCAGGAAGAATCCCGAACAGAGTATTGGTTTTCGTCTCCAGATTCTCCTCCGCCATGGCCGATTAGAGCTTCATGCGTGCACTCAGATAACGATAGTCGCGGCTCCGGGGCGATGCCAGCAACGATGTAAGAGTTGAAACCGAATCCCCGGGATGCGAAGCCAAAGCCGTAGAGTCTTCATATTGGCCGAGACGGGCCTGCATAAACGCTTTCGCAGCCATCATCGGCCACGACTTCCTGCCGACAGTCGCGGAGTCCAGGGCATGAGCCAATCCCGACAGCTGCCTTTCCTGAAAATATCGGGATGTCTCGATGCGGTACGCTCTGTCGAGGAGGGAGTCCACGGTGCGGTCGCCGGTGTTCCACGGCATGGAGCTTCCAGGATGAGGGGAACCGCATCCTGAAATAAGGCACAGACATGCAAAAGCGAGCATGAGTGCTATAGCTGATTTATAACCGTTATTTAACGACATCGTATGCAAAATTACTTGATTTTGGCCATTTTTCAAAACTTTTGATAGCTTGTCCCCCTAATTTACCCCCTGAAGTGTCACCATACTTTCGATTTTTGCAGTAAATTTACGCAGATTTTTTTGGCATGTCATAGCAACGACATGCCGGAATTGAAAAACCCACATATTGTTTTACATAAAAGGAAAGCTTATGAGAAGACTTTTCAGAACCATCATTCCGGCCACGCTGCTGCTGGCGGCGACTGTCGGAATCTCAGCCCAGACCGACAGGAAGAATGTAGTCGGAGGAAAATCCTCGGCTGAACAACTGGCCGAGACAAGGACGCAGAACCAAGTCCGACCAAGGGTAAAAACCGGGACCGGTTCGTCACTATCGACAGTGCGCATGACGGATGTGACCTCTCCGGCGGGGCGCGGAACCGTCCGGGGCCGTCAGAATGCCCCCATCGAGTATGTGGCCGACATAAAGGGGATGGTGTTCGGCACACCCTCCGCAGTACTCAACACCATTTCGGCAGACGGCACACTGACTCCGATCCCCACAGCGAGCCTGTCGGCAAACATGGCTGTACCAGGTGGCGGTTGCGGCTCTTACGACACATATTATACTGTGATTTCATACAGCTATCCCGGGCAGAACATATTCTACGCTTTCGCATACGATCCTGAGACGTGGATGATGAAGGCCGGTTGGCCCCAGATGCTTACCCGAAGATTCATGGCAACCGACATGACCTGGAACCCCGCGGACGACAGAATCTACGGCTGTTTCTCCAATGACAACGGCGACGGATATGAATTCGGAACCGTCGATTTCACCGAAGGGGAACGGTCCGTGATCAGCCAGCTTCCCGCACCGTGGAACGCCATCGCCGCATCGAAAGACGGCACAATATATGCCATCGACATGCAGGGGACACTCTTCACCGTCGACAAGAACAACGGCGAAGCAACAGAAGTAGGTTCCACCGGCTACACGCCGGTCAACGTATCATCGGCGACTTTCGACCACAAGACCGGAAAACTCTACTGGACCGTATCGACCGATACCGAAGGATTCCTGTGCGAGGTTGACCCCGCCACGGGTGCGGCTGAGAAAATAGCCGACTTCCCGCAGGGTGAGGAGATTTACAGCCTCTGGGTGAATCCTCCGGCAGCCGAAGACCGCGCTCCGGCAGCGCCCACAAACCTCTCGCTTGATTTCGACAAGGGGAACTTAACAGGTTCGCTTCTCTTTGATGCCCCCGCCACCCTTTTCCGTGGTGAGGAAGGAGAAGGAGAGATGGATTACCGCGTGATGTATGCCGGAGAGACTCTGGCGAGCGGCAAGACAACCTACGGTGCGACAGGAGTCCGCACACCTGAATTATCGGTGCAGGCTCCGGGACGGTATAAGTTCACGCTTATCTGTTCGAACTCCGAGGGAGACAGCCCAAAGGCTGACATCGAGCAGTTTATCGGCGCAGACGCTCCGGCTGGAGTGACCGGAGCCAAGGCGGAATACGCCGGCGGTGTCTTCACAGTGACCTGGACCGCTCCTGCGATGAGCGCCAACGGAGGCTACATCGATCCATCCGAGATCCTTTATACGGTGACTCGTCTTCCCGACAACCATGTCGTGGCCGAGGGAATCAAGGAAACCTCGATCACCGACGAAGTGGCGGAGCCTGAATCGTACGTGAAATACAAATACGCCATCCAGGCCGAATATGACGGCTACAAATCAATGATCGTCAACACCAACGGCGTGGGTCTCGGCAACATCCTCCCGCCCTACTCCGACGACTTCTCCGATGTCTCGTTCACTGAAAGCTACACCATCATCGACGGCAACGGCGACGGTCGCTCGTGGGCTGCGTTCGTAGGAATGGCGCAGGGAATGGGGCCGGCCTGGGGTTCGGAGGATTCACACGCCGATGAGTGGCTCATCACTCCGGCCATCAAGCTCGAGGGTGGCAAATTCTACAAATTCAGCATCAAGGCCGCAACAATGGGGTCGGTTTCGACGGAATCGTTCGAAGTAGCCGTGGGCAACGCCCCGACAGCCGAGGCCATGACCGACGTATTCCTTAAGGCAGACTCCGTGCAGACCGCAAGTTTCATGGTGACCGTACCTTACGAGGAATATTTCACAGTCAGGGAAGATGGCGTCTACTATGTCGGCATCCATCACAACACAGCGGAAGGCGCTTACTTCCTGCTGCTCGACGACCTGTCTATTTCCGAACCGATCGACGGCATGTCGCCGGAGGCCGTTTCCGACCTGACGGTAACACCCTGGGCCGACGGCGTGAAGAAAGTTACCATAGCCTTCACGGCTCCCGCCACCGACCTGACCGGAGAACCGCTTCCGTTCCTTGACAGGATCGAGATTCTGATGGACGGTGCCCCTCTCCACACCGTAAGCGAGATAGCTCCGGGTGAGGCGGTGAGCCTTGACATCGACATACCGGCGAGCGGTCTACATAAATTCACGGTAACAGCCTTCAACGGATCGACCGAAGGCCGTCCGGTAGAGACAGAGGTGCACGTGGGCCTCAATGTTCCGGCAGCACCTGCCTCGGCCGATGCATCCTGCGACTATTCCACCGGCGAAATGACGCTGAAATGGAGCAAGGTCACTAAAGACATCGACGGCAAGGAAATCCCCGGGGATGAGATCTCCTATCTTATAGTCCGTCTCGAAGGCTCGGAGCAGACCTTGGTGGCCAACGACGTACGCGCCACGGAATATAAGTACCGTCCGTTGAAGAACAGCGACGACCAGGAATTCTTCCAGTATGCGGTCTTCGCCAAGGCCGAGGCGGGATACTCCACCGGTTCCGTCACCCAGATGGTGGCCGCCGGCCGTCCCGACTCTCTCCCCTGGAAGGAATCGTTTGCCGACGGCAAGCTTGACCATCAGATGGCGGCGCATCCGCTCGATGACACAGCCGGAGGATGGCAGACATTCAGCGACCAGAGTTTCTCGATGGGCGTGAAGAGCTATGACTCCGACAACGGTATGCTCGGCATGTACGGCCCGGCGATCGGTGACGCGGCACGCATCTTCACCGGACGTATCGACATGACCGAACTCGAGCATCCCTCGCTTTCCTTCTACACCTTCAACCTGCAAAACAGCAACGGCGTACTCGACACCAATGAGCTGACCATCCTCGCCGACGAGCATGACGGCCAGGGATTCAAGAAAGTCAAGACTCTGGTCATCAATGATGTCGCCGGAGGAGTCCGCGGCTGGACCAAAGTGGTTGTCGACCTCACCTCCTGCGCAGGCAAGACCGTAAGCCTCGCTATGGATGCGGTGACCAAATCGTACCTCTATACCATAGTCGATCTGCTCGAGATCATGGACCGCAAGGATTCCGACCTTTCCGTCACGCTGAGCGCCGCACCCAACACCGCAGAGCCCGACAAGGAGTTCTCGGTCGCTGTGGATGTCGAGAATGCCGGACGTCTCGACGCAACGGAATATTCTGTAAAGCTCACCCGCAACGGTGAGGTTGTCGCCACACAGGAAGGCATTCCCCTCAAGGCCGGAGAAATCAATCAGGTTCTTTTCAACGAAACCCTCAACTCTTCGAACGACGACTTGAACACATATCGCGCCGAGGTCGTGCTTGCCGGTGACGAAAACTCGGCCAACAATACGACAGATGAATTCAAGATAAGGCTGCGCCGCATGGAGTTCCCCGGTGTCCGCGAAGAGACAGGCAATGTCACGCTCAACTGGACAGAACCAGAACAGATGTCTAACGCCGACGAGGCGTACACCGAAGGATTCGAATCAGCCGAGACCGCAGACTTCTTCCCGACTGAATTCGGCACATGGTCTTTCCTTGATGTCGACAAGGGATATATCGGAGGAATCCGCGGTATGGAACTTCCCGGAATCCAGACAGGTTCGCAGCAGAGTTTCCGGGTGATCGACACTCAGCATCCTGTAATCAAGGATTCGAGTTATGCCAATTCGTATAAGGCCAGGGGCGGCACCAAGTACCTTGCCCAGATGTACACGCTCAACATCAAGGCGGACACCCCGATACCCTGCGATGACTGGATCATATCCCCGATGCTCAACGAGAAGAAGCAGACGGTTGAGTTCTATGCACGAAGCTACGGCGACGGCTCCACAAGCGAGCGGTTCCAGTTCCTGAGTTCTTCGACAGGCACTGCCACCGATGATTTCACCCGCATCAAGACCGAGACCAACGTACCGCTGGAATGGACCAGATATTCCTTCGAGGTTCCGGAAGGCAGCAGGTATTTCGCAATCCGCTGCACCTCAATCGCAGGATTCATGTTCTTCGTGGATGACGTGACTTATATTCCTGCCAACGGATCGAATGTAAAACTGGAAGGATACAATGTGTATGTCGACGGCAAGCGCGTCACAGACAGTCCTGTCTCGACTCTGGAATATAAGGTCACAGCATCTGACGCATCCAAGGATGACACCACCCGTTACAGCGTGAGCGCGGTATACAACCGTGGCGAATCACGTGCCGAACATGCGTATGCAGACGGCAGCGATATGGATGATCTGACAGACGGCGTACGTATCGAAGCCGGCAACGGCTGCATCGACATCTATGCCGAGGGCATTGAAGTAACGGTATGGAGCGCCGACGGCCTCCGCATCTGGTCCGGCGAGGTTTCGGGCGCGGAGAAAGCATCTGTCAATGCAGGCATCTACGTAGTCCGCTACGGCACGAAAGCCGTCAAGCTGATCGTAAGATAAGACAACCGGCAACCAATCGAGTAGGAGATGAACACCAACCGCAGGTATTCATCTCCTATTCAATTGTTTACAGCAAACCATTCCTATACCGGCTCCCATTATCGATCCACCCTTCCCTCACGCCAGAAAACAATCTGCGGAGCGGGGACACGATTCATCGCGTTTGCACAGATACAGGCATCACCTTGTCAGCATAGACGTAGTGAACCGCGTCCATACCGACATCAACTTTTGAAACACATTCTGCAAATACCCTCAGAAATCTCCGCCAACCACCACGGGAACACGCGATTGCATCCACTCGTTAGCAAGGATTATGTCTCCGGTACGCTTGCCTGCGGGGAGAGGATTCTTCGTAATGTCGATTGTAACGTAAAAATTGAACTGGTCCTTAGTCGCTTCGGTGACGAAATCCGGTTTCGAGACAATCTCATACCCACGCGGTGCGATAACCTGAGGAATGCTCAAGGTCACCACATCGGTGTCCGCAAACGCCCCACGCCCGAAAAGCAGCGTAGTACCATGCGTGTCGATGTAGGCATTCTCCGGGATGGCGGTCCACCTTTTTTCATAAATCAGGCTAACACGCAGTGGGTTATATTCCACATTCGTGACATAGATACGAGAATATATCGAACCATGAATTCCTTGGGCAAGATAGCCGTAGCCTACACGCGGACGGCCATACTCACGGTAATCGTCAGAAATGGGATAACCCGAATGGAGTGCCTTGGTGATGTCGGTGACGTTGTCCATCGGTCCTACGGCAAAGACTGTCTGCCTCAGACTCCCGCCATTTTTCATGGCAAGAATGCCGTTGCTGAGATAAAGGGTGCCCCATTCCAGCTCAACCTCATCATCCCCTTCATTCTGAGTAAGAGTGGCCGAGTAGAATCCTTCGGGCACGCTGTTGCCGGGAGCCGACGGACCGCCGGGGGACTCAGACCCTCCGTTATTCCCCTCATTGGAATTGGGCTCGTCGCCGCCACATGAAACCAAAGCGCACGACAGTCCAACGGTGATCATCAGCGCACAAATCTTATATGCCATTCTCTTCATAATTCGTCTGTCTTTACAGAAAGGCTCTATTATTATTTTTTCAGGGCACACGATTGACGGCAGAGCCTCACTGGCCGTCATTCTCGCCCATGTTCATATAGCGAAGTTAAGGCAAAATATCTATCAATGCAAATTTTTCACGGTCATTTTTTTGAAGCGGTGGAATACGGTACAATTTTTTTGAAAGGAGACTTATTATTTTACTCTGATTTACAGGATATTGAAAAACGCGGGCAAAAAAATTGAAAATATTTTGGCAAAAAATTTGGTGGATTCAAAAAAAAGCTATAACTTTGCACTCGCAATCGGGAAACAAACGATGAGTCGAACGAAACAAGGTTGCAAAACACATATTGATTGGTGCGTTAGTTCAGCTGGTTAGAATACATGCCTGTCACGCATGGGGTCACGGGTTCGAGTCCCGTACGCACCGCAGAGGAGAGAGGAATAGCAGCAGCGTAGACTTAATTCGTTAAGTTTCCTGTTGCTATTTTTCGTTTATGTATTCCCTATTCAGTCGTTGTGGGTTTGTAACCCACAGGGACTGAGAGGAGGGACTGAGAGGATGTGGGGGACTGATGTGTAATGTTCTTTTGGTTTATGTCATGAGAATCTTGATTATTAATGGACCTAACCTCAATCTGTTGGGACAGCGGCGACCGGAGATTTATGGGGAGGAGACTTTCCTCGATACCCTCGATAAGCTTCGGCAAAGGTTCGGGGATGTGGACATCTATTATTTCCAGAGCAACTGCGAGGGGGAAATCATAGACCGGATTCAGGAGGACCAGATCGACGGCATCGTGATCAACCCCGGTGCTTACGCCCACTACTCCCACGCTATCGCAGACGCCATCGAGGGTTGCCCACTGCCGGTAGTGGAAGTCCATATATCCAATATATTCGCACGGGAGGAATTCCGGGCGAAGACCGTGACCGGTCGCTGCGCCAACGCGGTGATCGCCGGCTGCGGCCGCAACGGCTACGCTTTGGCCATAGAACAGATTATACACTTACTGAATTCAGATGCCCGCTGACCCTGGAGGACACCCAATGGATGACAGACTCTCACGATATATAGAAGAGCATATCGATGCCGAACCGGCAGATCTGCACCGCCTCGACCGGCTAACCAATATACGGCTGCATAACGGAAGAATGTGCTCCGGTCATCTCCAGGGGCGTATCCTGAAAACACTAACCGCCATGGCAGCTCCGATGCGAGTGCTCGAATTGGGGACGTTCTCCGGTTATTCAGCACTCTGCATAGCCGAGGGACTCGCCACCGGGGGCTCGGTCGACACCGTGGAGGTGGACGATGAACTGGAGGATTTCATCCGCGAGGCTCTCGCTTCCTCGCCGCACGGCGAGAAAGTGCGGCTACATATCGGACCGGCTCTCGACGTAATGGGCCGGTTTGCCGACGATGAGTTCGACATGATCTTCATCGACGCCGACAAGAAAGAATATCCGGCGTACTATGAAGAATCGCTTCGGCTGCTGAGACCCGGAGGCTGGATACTTGCCGACAACACGCTCTGGAGCGGCCATGTGGTGGAGGAGGATTATTTCCGCGACCGCCAGACTGCGGCCATCCGGCACTTCAACGACATCGTCGCCTCTGATCCGCGCGTGGAGAAGGTAATACTCCCGATCAGGGACGGACTGACGATGATACACAAACTATAGACCTCCGAAAGGCGTTCTATAGTTTGTAATTTTGAATGTTGAAGGTTGAATTTTAAATTGAAACTTGATTGTTATGGAAGGTAAAAGACAAGCTAAGATTGCCCGGCTGATTCAGAAAGAGCTGAGCGAGATATTCCGCCGCCAGACTGCGGCGATGGGCAATGTGCTGGTTTCGGTAAGCACCGTGCGCGTGTCACCGGACCTGAGCATCGCGAAAGTGTATCTGAGCATTTTCCCGCCGGCGAAGGGTAACGACATTCTGGAGAATATCCGGAAGCAAAGCAAGACCGTCCGCTACGAACTCGCCGCCGCAGTACGCGAGACGCTGCGCAAATGCCCCGACCTGCAGTTCTTCCTCGACGACTCTCTTGACTACGTGGAGAATATCGACCGCATTCTTGCCGCCGACCCGCATCTGCATGACGCGCCGACAGAGGAAGAGAACGAACCGGCTCAAGACTGACCACGCGATGGGATTCGCCACACTCCCGTCGCGGATGGCATGGCGCTATCTGAGGTCGAAGAAATCTCACAGCGCCGTCGGAGCCATCTCGATGACCTCGATATGCGGTATGGCAGTGGCCACAGCCGCCATAATCTGTGTACTCTCAGTGTTCAACGGCTTTCAGTCCGTGATCGCCGGGCGTCTTGACACGCTCTCACCCGACGTATTGGTGACTCCCGCCAAGGGGAAGACCATAGCCGACGGCGAAGGCACCGCAAAGCGTGTCCTCGCCGTCGATGGCGTTGAGTGCTCCACCCCTACCATCTCCGACAATGCCCTCGCCCTCTACAACGGCCGCGAGATGCCGGTGCTCCTCAAGGGCGTCGACCCCGATGCGTACGCACAGGTCACATCCGTCCGTTCGCTCATAATCCACGACAACTCGGGACGCTTTCTGACTAAAGATGCGGTCAGGCCGGAGGGCACCATCTCCATCGGCGTGGCGTCGCAGCTCGGGGCATTCCCCGACGACCGCTTCCTCATCTTCGCGCCGCGACGCGAGGGACGCGTCAATCTCGCCAACCCCCTCGCCTCGTTCATCACCGACTCTATAACGGTAAGCGGAGTGTTCCGCACGGACCAGTCTGATTATGACACAGACCATCTCATCGTGGACATCGCCACGGCGCGCCGGCTCTTCAGCTACGACACCCAGGCCTCGGCCATCGAGGTCAAGGCGAGGAAAGGCGTAGACGCCGCCACGCTCGCCGGACGCATAGGTGCGGAATTAGGGCCGGACTATGTGGTGAAGGACCGTATGCGCCAGCAGGAGATGAACTTCCGCATGATCCAGATAGAGAAATGGGTGTCGTTTCTACTTCTCTTCTTCATACTGATCATAGCCTCGTTCAACATCATCTCCTCCCTCTCGATGCTGGTGCTCGAGAAGCAGTCGTCGCTCTCGACGCTCTCCGCCATGGGAATGAACCGGAGGCAGATAGGGGAAGTCTTCTCGTGGGAGAGCATCCTCGTCTCGCTGACGGGAGGATTGGCGGGTATCGCGCTCGGCATCATACTGGTTCTGCTTCAGGAGCGGTTCGGGCTGATAAAGATAGCCGGCGGAGGGGCGCTGACCGCCTATCCGGTGGAGCTCGAATGGAGCGACGTGGCCGTCACGTTCATCCCGGTGGCAGCGATAGGCATCGTCACGGCTTTCATCACCGCGGCATTCGCCCGCTCACGGATAAAATAGACCCACAAACAGCTCTGATGTCAGCTTGTTACTTTTTCAGCACTTTTTAGCAAAATGTCAGCATAGCGGTAAATTTTTTGACATTTTATTGCTTATCCCAACAAAATTTGATAACTTTGCAACGTAATTGCGCTTAACAACCCGGTACTTAAAAGCCGGTTGGAAGGGGCCCTGATAGAGTCCCACTTACAATATTCTAATCCTTAGCGATTTATAATTTTAATTTAAGACTTTAGCTATTATTTTTATTCCGTATGGACCGTTTAGACAAATTGGATAAGAAGATTCTGAACATAGTCATGTACAATGCGCGGATAGCCTCCAAGGACATAGCCGCGCAGTGTGGCGTTTCGCGTGCGGCCATCCACCAGCGCATCCAGCGGCTTATCGACATGCAGGTAATCGTCGGCAGTGGCTATACCGTCAATCCCCACAAGCTCGGCTACAACACCTGCACCTACATCGGCGTCAAGCTCGAGAAAGGCTCGCTTTACCGCGAGGCCGCCAAGGAGCTGGAGAAGATTCCAGAGGTGGTCGAGTGCCATTTCACCACAGGTCCCTACTCGATGCTGATAAAGGTGTACGCCTACGACAACCAGCATCTGATGGAGCTCCTCAACGACCGCATCCAGCACATCCCCGGCGTGACCGAGACAGAGACGCTCATCTCGCTCGAGCAGAGCATGAACCGGCAGATACACGTGGCCGTCGATGACAACGACATGATGTCGCAGAAGTAACTCCGCGACATCATCCCTACTACAAAAACGCACAACACAGAGATACAGATTCCGAAATGGAGACACAGACAAAGAAAACCTGGATTTACTGCATACTGGCCACCGCGTTCCTCGCGATAGTGGCCTTTCTCTTCTTCTTCCCCGACGACGTGGAGGGGAATGTGCTTCAGCAGCACGACACGCTTCAGGGCATAGCCAACGGTCAGGAAGGGAAGGCATTCGAAGAAGCCACCGGAGAGACCACGCGCTGGACCAACTCCCTGTTCGGCGGTATGCCCAACTTCCAGATAGCCCCCTCCTATCCGGCCAATGACCTGCTCGGCTGGGTCGGCAAGGTCTACATGCTCGGCCTTCCCTCCCCCGCCAACATCCTCTTCGCCATGATGATGGGATTCTTCATCATGTGCCTCTGCATGAAGATGAAGTGGTACACCTCGCTGTTCGCATCGGTGGCCTGGGGATTCTCCTCCTATTTCATCATCCTCATCGGCGCAGGGCATATATGGAAATTCGTGACACTCGCCTACATACCACCCACCATCGGCGGCATAATGCTGTGCTATAGAAAGAAATACCTTGGCGGAACGGCCCTTGCCGGGCTCTTCGGCGCGCTGCAGCTGCAAAGCAACCACCCGCAGATGACCTACTACTTCCTCTTCGTGGTGGTGGCGATGATGCTGGCATGGCTCTGGACCGCCGTACGCGACAGGCAGATGAAATCGTGGGGGATAGCCACGCTCTGCTGCCTCGCCGCCGGATTCCTCGCCGTGGGCGCCAACTCAGCAAGCCTCTATAACTCCTGGGAATACTCGAAGGAAACGGTGCGCGGACGCGCCACTGACCTCACTCCCGCCGATGCGGGTGCCTACACCGGAGGAATGGACCGCTCGGCCATCACCGCCTGGAGCTACGGAGTCGACGAGACACTGACCCTGCTCATTCCCAACGTAAAGGGCGGAGCCACCATCCAGCCCGTGGCCGGAGAGACCGTACTCAAGTCACTCGCCGAAACAGACAAGGCCGACGAGCTGACCCTCTCCCCCGAGGAGATGCAGTTCCTCTCGCAGTTCCCGCAGTATTTCGGCGACCAACCCATGACCAACGGTCCGGTCTACGTCGGTGCCTTCGTGCTGCTGCTCGCCATCCTCGCGCTCTTCACCGTGGACTCACCGATGAAATGGGCCCTCTTCGCCGTGTCGCTCCTCGCCATCTTCCTCTCCTGGGGCCATAATTTCGCTCCGCTCACCGATTTCTTCATCGACAGCTTCCCGGGCTACAACAAGTTCCGCGCCGTGGCCAGCATCCTTGTCATCGTGGAGTTCACCGTACCTCTTCTCGCCGCGATCTGCCTCAAGAAGATGATGGACTCTCCGGATACCTACAAACGAAATCCATGGACGGTCTATACCGTGTTCGGAGCCGGCGCGCTCATCTGCCTCGTCGGCTGGATATGGCCCGGCATCTTCGGCTCCCCCTTCAGCAAGACCGAGATAAGCCAGCTCACCGAAGCCGGGGCGTTTGCCAACCCCGCCTATTACGGAGTGATCGACGCCATCCGAGAGACACGTCTCTCGCTTGTCCGCGCCGACGCCATCCGCTCCCTGATATTCATCCTGCTCGGCTCCGGCACCGTATGGCTATGGTTCAGCGGCAAGATCCGCAACCGCGCTCTCTTCGTCGGCATACTGACGGTGCTCACCGTGGCCGACCTCTACACCGTGGGCAAACGCTACGTCAACACAGAGAACTTCACCGCACCGGTAGAGAACGAGGCCGCGCTGAAAAAGACCTCCGCCGATGAGGCCATCCTCCAGGACAAGAGCAACTACCGCGTCCTTGACGTGGCCGGCATGTCGAGTGCCCGCTCATCGTATTTCCACAAGACCATCGGCGGCTACCACGCAGCAAAGCTCACGCGCTACAACGACCTGCTCGAGCATCAGATCTCCAGAGGGAATCCAGGAGTAATCAACATGCTCAACGCCAAGTACATTCTCAACGGCGAGCAATACCAGCAGAACCCCGACGCGCTCGGCAACGCATGGTGGATCAGCCGTCTGGACTATGTAAATAACGCCGATGCAGAGATGGCTGCCCTCGACTCGCTCGACACATCGACGGATGCCGTAGCCGACGCAACCTTCCGCGACGTGCTCGGTACAGCCACAGCACCCGCACCGGGCGACACCATCTACGAAACCTCCTACGCCCCCAACCGACTCGACTACAAGGCGCGCAGCGCTCGCGGAGGCGTGGCTGTGTTCAGCGAGATATTCTTCCCATGGGGCTGGAAAGCCACCATTGACGGCAAGGAGGCTCCGATAGGACGCGTCAACTACGTGCTCCGCGCACTCCGCATTCCCGCCGGCGAACATGACGTGACGTTTACCTTCGACCCTGAGTCGCTGCGCGTGACCAACGCACTCGGAGTATCGTCGGTTATCGTAATCTACATTCTCTGCGCGGCAGCGCTGGCAGTATGCTTCACAACCGTGGTCAGGAAAAGAAAACAAGACAGGAAGTGAAAGCAACGAGACTAAGGCCGTTCGGTATTTTCGAAGGTTATCGCCGATGGCGCCATACACGGGGGTACGGTGTCCATTCCCCCTACGCCTTCAGGCTGGTGACCAACGTCGTGCATCCCGGCGACTACAGCTGGTATGGCTACGCCGACATCGACCGGACCTTTCCAGACACTGTCGACCGCAAGGTGCGCCGCGAGGCGAGGATGCTCCTGCGCCTCGTGGCGGAACTCCGTCCGCACGCGGTGTTCCTGCCTTCCGGAGCCCATCCGTCATTCCACGCCGCCATCCATGCGGCCGACTCCTCAATCAGGATACTCCGCAAGCCGAAACAGGCCGCAGAAGCCGACATGATATGCACCCACGGCGACTTCATCCCCCTTGATGCGCTCCTCGACCACTTATCGCGGCATGGGCACAGCGTCGCCATCCTCGATGTGCCCGATAGCTGGGCAGACTGCATTTTCGAGGCCCTCGGCGAGGGGGTGATGGTGAGGGGATGCCGCAATCTCTTCGCCGTATCGCGCGAAGGAATGCAGAAACTGCAGTACACCATGAGGATTTAGCGGAGAATCAAAGCATAATCCATCAAGAAACATGCAGCGGGATATAGAAGACTTCTGCC
This sequence comes from uncultured Muribaculaceae bacterium, assembly GCA_910584545.1. Lineage (GTDB taxonomy): Bacteria > Bacteroidota > Bacteroidia > Bacteroidales > Muribaculaceae > Lepagella. The sequence continues at coordinate 42,336 of CAJUBC010000004.1, forward strand.
GGCATCTTGTTCTGGAACGCGGTCTGTCGGCGCACACCGCCGATGCCTACGCCGTCGACGCGGGGCATCTTCTCGACTTCGCGACCGAACGCGGTGTCGCTTTAGAGGAGATAAGCGAAAACGACCTCCACGAACTGCTATGCACGGTGCGCGACCTTGGTATCCAACCCCGTTCACAGGCCCGCATGATAGCCGGTATCCGCGCCTTCTTCCGCTATCTTAAAATGGATGGACGGATAGAACGTGATCCGTCGGAACTGCTTGAGTCGCCACGTCTCGGACGCTCGCTTCCCGATGTGCTTTCCGTGGCGGAAATCGACGCCATGACAGCCGCAATCGATCCAGCCAAGGAGGAGTCGCTCCGCAACCGCGCCATCATCGAGACCTTATACGGTTCGGGGCTGCGTGTTTCGGAACTGGTGGATCTCCGACTGTCGCGTCTCAACCTCAAGGATGGATATCTCATCGTAGAGGGAAAAGGAAGCAAACAACGCCTCGTGCCGATGTCTCCTGTGGCCTCGGAACTGATTCTCGACTATATGGAGCAACGCATCCGCGGACCGATAAAGCCCGGCAACAGCGACATTCTGTTCCTGAACCGACGTGGTGCGGCGATGTCGAGGGTGATGGTATTCTATATAGTGCGCGACCTTGCGACCGCCGCCGGCATCGAGAAGAAGGTATCTCCCCACACTCTGCGTCATTCCTTCGCCACCCATCTGCTCGAAGGGGGAGCCAACCTCCGCGCCATCCAGGAGATGCTTGGCCATGAGTCGATAGCCACCACCGAGATCTACATCCATCTGGACCGCTCGCGTCTGCGCCGAGAGCTCCTCGAGCACCACCCGCATTATAAAAAGTCAGATAAGAACTCAGAAATTTCCGATACGCAATGATCGACCGACTGCTTGAACTCAACGACCGGATACTGCTTGTCATCAACGGAGCGCACACCGGTTTTCTCGACTCATTCATGATGATAGCCACCAACCGCTGGACCTGGGTACCGCTGTATGTGACCGCGTTCGTCTACCTCATTTACCGCTTCGGCTGGTTGCGGGCCGTGTCGGTGCTGGCCGTTGCAGGACTGACCATCGCGACCGTGGATCAGCTGTGCGGTTCGCTGATACGCGACTCGCTGCAGATACTGCGGCCATCCAATCCCGACAACCCGCTCTCGGCGCAGATACAGATAGTGGACGGCTACCGGGGGGGCCGTTACGGATTCCCCTCGTGCCATGCCGCCAACTGCACGGCGCTGATGATGGTGCTCGGCACGGTGATGCGCCGGCGCTGGGCATGGCTGACATTAGCCGCGTACGTACTGCTCAACTGCTACTCCCGGCTATACCTCGGCGTACATTACCCCTCGGACATCCTCGCCGGGGCCGCCCTCGGCGCCCTCATCGGCTACGCCATGGGCCGCCTCGCCCTCTACATAATGCGCCGCCTCCCGATTGACCCGCGTCTCGGGACAGATAAGTATGTACAGTGACAGCGTTGCATCAGTACACAAAAAAGCATATCTCCAAGAACGGGGATACGCTTTTTTATTTTTCAGATTCTTCCGGTCACTCGGCCTTGAAGGCGAAGCGGATGGTGCGGCGGTAGGTCTCGCCACGGCGAAGAAGCTGGGTAGGGAACTGCGGCTTGTTGGGAGCATCGGGGAATCCCTGCATCTCTATGGCCACACCCTCGTAGTCGTTGTAACTGCGGCCGGACTTGTTGAGCGGAGAGCCTGCGAGCCAATTGCCGGTATAGATCTGCACGCCGGGCTGGTCGGAGTCGACAGTGAGCGTCCTGCCGGAGGCCGCGGAGCGGAGTTGCACGGCGTTCTCGCTCATGCGGCCCGGTTCCCATCCGTCGATGGTCCAGCAATTGTCATAGCCTTTCCCGTATTTCAACGCGGGGAAATCGGCCTTGATATCCTTGCCAAGCGCCTTCCATTCGAGGAAGTCCATCGGGGTGTTCTCCACGGAATGGATCTCGCCGGTCGGTATCAGCGTGTCGTCGGTGGGGAGCCATCCGGCCGCCGCCATCTTCATCTCGTGGGCAAGGACGCTTCCGGCATCCGCGCCGTCGAGGTTGAAGTAGCTGTGGTTGGTGAGGTTAACCACGGTATCGGCATCTGATACCGCCTCGAAGCTGAGTGTGAGGACATTGTCATCGCTCCAGCGGTATGTGGCCTTGACATCGAGATTTCCGGGATAATGCTCCTCGCCGTCGGCGGAGCGGTAGGTGAACTCCACGCCGTCCTCCAGCTCCCGGGCGTTCCATATCCGGTTCTGAAAACCCTCCGGACCGCCGTGGAGCGCGTTGGGACCGTTGTTGATGGCGAGGCTGTAGGTCTTGCCGTCGATCTCAAGGTGTCCGCGCGCGATGCGGTTGGCATAGCGGCCGGGGCATTTGCCCAGACAGGGACCGTCGGCGATGTAGTCGGCGGGATTGGCGTAAGAGAGGGCCACATTGGCGAGATTTCCCTCACGATCCGGGACACCGATCTCAACAACACCAGCGCCGAGGGTGGAAAGTTCCACCCATGCGCCGCCAGCGTTCTCCACCCGGAAGAGAGTGATCTCACCCTTGGGGGAGAGGAATTTCCTGCTTGTGATCTTCATGATACAGAATGATTACTCCTTCACGCGGCGGGCACCGTCGGAAATCACAACGTCATAGATCCTTGGCTCGTGGCCATACTCCTTCTCGAAGCGGCTGACAGCCTCCTTGACGAAAGCATCGTGGAGATCATTGCGAACAAGGTTTATGGTGCAGCCTCCGAAGCCACCGCCCATAATGCGCGAACCGGTCACGCCCATCTCCTTGGCCACGCCGTTGAGGAAATCGAGTTCGACGCAACTGACCTCGTAATCCTTTGAGAGGCCGCGGTGAGTCTCGTACATCTTCCGACCGACAGTATCGTAGTCACCGGCCTCGAGTGCGTCGCAGACTGCGAGCACGCGGTCCTTCTCCTCGATGACGAACTTGGCGCGGAAATAATCCTCGGCTGTGATGTCGCCCCTGACACCGTCGAGCATCTCCATCGTTGCATCGCGGAGGGTCTCGAGGCCGAGACGTCTGGCGACACGCTCGCAGCTTTCACGGCGCTTGTTGTAGGGAGAATCCTTGAGCTCATGTTTCACGCGGGAATCCACGAGTACGAGCCGGTAGTCCTTAGGATTGAAGGGGAAGTACTCATACTCCATCGAGCGGCAGTCGAGGCGCATCAGATTGCCCTTGCGACCGAATACGGATGCGAACTGGTCCATGATGCCGCAGTTCACGCCGCAATAGTTATGCTCGGTGCTCTGGCCGATGCGGGCGAGCTCGAACTTGTCGATGGAATTATCGTTGAAGAGGTCGTTGAGTGCGAATGCGAAGCAGCTCTCGAGAGCGGCCGACGAGCTGAGGCCTGCGCCGAGGGGCACATCGCCGGCGAAGACGGAGTCGAAGCCCTCGACCTTGCCGCCACGCTTCTGGATCTCGCGGCAGATGCCGAACACGTAGCGTGCCCAGCCCTGAGTGGGAGCGTCCTCCTCGTTGAGACCGAATTCCACGTATTCGTCGATGTCCATCGAATAGACACGGACCTTCTTGAGACCGTTGGGCTTGATCTCAGCCATGATCACCTTGTCGATGGCACCGGGGAATACGAATCCGCCGTTATAATCGGTATGCTCGCCGATGAGGTTGATACGTCCGGCCGATGCATAGAGGGTGCCCTCAGTGCCGAATCTCTCCTTGAAGTATTTCTGAATTTTTTCTTTCATCACAGTATATGTATATGTTTTAACAAGTCAACACAAAACGGAATGAATGGGTATCCGTCCCGCGCCAGACATTCATTTTGCGGGAAGGCGCTTTGTAGAAGAGAATATTCCGGTTACAAAAATAATCGGTTTTTTCGAGAAATGCAACGTTTCGGAACATGACATTTGAAAATATCATGTAAAAAACATAGCGAAAAAGCCGGAGAGCGGTCACAATTTATTATATTTGCATCCGTGAACGCATTCCTCCGCGGAACCGGAGGGATGGAATAACTACCACATCATGGAACAGACCATAGCATTTCCGCATGAGGAAACGAAATACAGCATCCCGGTGCACGAGACGGTATCGCCATCTAAAGTTTCTCTTACAGCCATAGTCGCGATGGGAGCGCGCGGCGAGATCGGCCAGGATGGCACCATGCCCTGGCATCTGCCGGAGGACCTGCGACATTTCAAGGAGATAACCATGGGGCGCGCCGTAATCATGGGACGTCGTACCTGGGAATCGCTGCCGAAGCGACCGCTGCCGGGACGGCGCAACATCGTGGTCACGCGTCAGGAAGGCTACTTGACCGAAGGGGCCGAGACCGCTCCGTCGATAGCGGAGGCCGCGGCGACCTGCACGCCGAAGGAGCGACCGGTGATAATAGGTGGCTCCACCCTCTACGAAGCCGCACTCCCCTACTGCGACACGCTGCATATAACCCGAATCGACTCAATCTTCCCCGATGCAGACACCTATTTCCCTGCGATTCAGAAAAAATACTGGGAACTGACCGAAGAAGAGGGACCCTTTACCTCGAAATCGGGACTGAAATACACTTTCTACACTTTAAAGAGGAAATGAAGGTTGTAATCATCAATAAATCAGACAGCACCGGAGGAGCCGCGATAGTGAGTCTCAGACTGATGAAAGCACTGCGCTCGGCGGGTGTCGACGCACGGATGCTTGTGGCCGAAAAACTTACGGAGTCGCCTTACGTGGAACTGGCGGCAGAGCCCTGGAGACTGAAATGGTCTTTCCTGATCGAACGTCTCAAGATATTCCTTGCCAATGGACTGAACAGGAAGACTCTCTTCAAGATCGACACCGGCACCGACGGAGTGCCGCTCCATGAGCATCCATTGGTCAAGCAGGCCGACGTGGTATGCCTCAACTGGGTGAACCAGGGGCTGCTGTCAATTAAAGAGGCCGGGAAGATCGCGGCCCTCGGCAAACCGGTGATCTGGACCATGCACGACATGTGGAACATGACGGGAATATGCCATCATGCCGGCCGTTGCGACCGCTTCGCGGGCGACTGCGGCCACTGTCCGCTGCTCGGGCAGGAGGGGGAGGATAACGACCTGTCGCGTCGCGTCCAGCTGAAGAAAGAGAAGCTCTACTCCGTGATGCGCGGCGGATCGCCCGCTATTCATTTCGTAGCGGTGAGCAATTGGCTTGCGGAGCGCGCCCGGCAGTCATCATTGCTCAGCGAGATGCCGGTATCGGTGATTCCCAACGCATTCCCCTTCCCCAAGAAAAAGACTCTACGCCCGGCGGCTACCGACGGCAAGTTCCGCATACTCTTCGGCGCGGCACGCCTCGACGACCCCATCAAGGGTCTTCCCATACTTCTCCATGCCATGGAGATGCTGTGCAAGCGCGCGCCGGAGCTGGCGGAGCGCGCAGAACTGGTGACTTTCGGGGCTATGAAGGACCCGGATGCTTTCGCCGGGGTGTCGGTGCCTCACCGCCACTTAGGCGTACTGCATGGAGAGGATGCGGTCAGGGAGGCATACCTTGGTTGCGACTGCGTGGTATCTACCTCCAGCTACGAGACACTGCCGGGCACATTGGTCGAGGGACAGGCATACGGTTGCGTACCGGTCAGCTTCGACCGGGGAGGACAGAGAGACATCGTGGACCACAAGGAGACGGGATACATTGCCGAATGGGACGATGACCCGGACGTTGCCGGCTCGCGGATAGCCGACGGCCTTATATGGGCAGCCGCCGCAGTCGGTGACGAACTGCGGCGGCGTATGGAAATCTCGGCCAGGGAACGCTTCGGCGAGGAAGCGGTGGCCGACGCGTATATCGAACTGTTCCGTCAGGCGTCGATGTTGGCGTAGGTGGCGTGCTGCTCGATGAAGTCGCGTCGGGGAGCCACCTCCTCACCCATCAGCATGGCGAAAGTGCGGTCGGCCTCTGCGGCGTTGGTGAGTGTCACCTGCTTGAGCATGCGGTTCTCGGGGTCCATGGTGGTCTCCCACAACTGCTCGGGATTCATCTCACCGAGACCTTTGTAGCGCTGGAGCACAAGCTTGTTGCGGTCTCCGCCGCAACGGTCGTCGACGAAGCGCTGCACCTGCTGGTCGGTCCACGCGTATTCCTCTATCTTGTTCTTGCCTTTGGTAGAGCATTTGTAGAGCGGCGGAGTGGCGATGTACAGGTACCCATTGTCGATGATGGGACGCATGCGGCGGTAGAAGAAAGTCATCAGCAACGTGGCTATATGCGCGCCGTCGACATCGGCATCGGTCATGATCACGACCTTGTGATAACGCAGCTTGCTCATGTTGGGGGCCTTGGAGTCCTCCTCAGTGCCGATGGTGACACCGAGAGCCTTGTACATGTTGACAATCTCGTCGGAAGACAGGGTCTTTGAATCGTTGGCCTTCTCCACGTTGAGAATCTTACCGCGCAACGGGAGGATGGCCTGGAAGTGGGGGTTGCGGCCCTGCTTTGCGGAACCGCCTGCGGAGTCTCCCTCGACGAGGAAAAGCTCGCACTCCACGGCATCGCGGCTCTTGCAGGGGGCGAGTTTGCCGGGAAGACCGGCACCTCCGAGGCTCGACTTGTTCTGGACGCGCATGCGTGCGCTATAGGCGGCATGACGCGCCTGAGCGGCGAGCACCACCTTGTCGACGATGGCCTTGGCCTGCTTGGGATGCTCCTCGAGATAGTTGCGGAGAGCCTCGCTGACGGCGGTCTGCACCACGCCCATCACCTCGTTGTTGCCAAGCTTGGTCTTGGTCTGTCCCTCGAACTGAGGCTCGGCCACCTTCACCGACACCACGGCCGTGAGGCCGTCGCGGAAGTCCTCCTTCGAGAGCTCGATCTTGAGCTTGTCGAGCAGATGATTGTCGTCGGCGTATTTCTTGAGGGTCATTGTCAGTCCGCGCCGGAAACCTGTGAGGTGCGTACCGCCCTCTATGGTGTTGATGTTGTTGACGTAGGAGTAGATGTTCTCGTTGAAGTCGGTGTTGTAGGTCATTGCCACCTCGATGGGAACGTTGTTTCGCTCGGTGCTGAGATGAATGATATCCTCTATGAGGGGTTCCTTGCCCTCATCGATGTACCTGACGAATTCCTTGAGGCCTTCACGGCTGTAGAACACCTCGCGGCGCGGATCGCCGTTCTCGTCTCTCACGCGCAGATCTGTAAGCGTCAGGGTGATTCCGGCGTTGAGGAACGCCAGGTCGCGCAGACGCTGCGCGAGAGTCTCGAAGTCATAGACGGTCTCGGTGAAGATTCCTGCGTCGGGATGGAATATGATGGTGGTTCCGGTATGGTCGGTCGTTCCGGTGACGGTCAGTTCCGTAGTGGGCTTGCCGAAGGCGTATTCCTGACGGTAGATATTGCCGTTGCGGTGTATTTCGGCACAGAGATAGTCGGAGAGGGCGTTGACACAGCTCACGCCGACGCCGTGAAGACCGCCGGAAACCTTGTAGGAGCCTTTGTCGAACTTACCACCGGCATGCAGGACAGTGAGCACCACCTCGACGGCGGGCTTATGCATCTTCTCATGCATGTCGACAGGGATGCCTCGGCCGTTGTCGTCGACGCGGATCGAATTGTCCTCGCCTATGGTGACATCGATATGATTCGCATATCCTGCGAGAGCCTCGTCAATGGAGTTGTCGACCACCTCATAGACAAGATGATGCAGGCCGCGGGCGGAGGTGTCGCCGATGTACATCGACGGGCGTTTGCGCACGGCCTCGAGACCTTCGAGCACCTGGATGTTGTCGGCTAAATAACTTTTATTCTGATCTTCTGTACTCATGTCGTACTCAATTATTATCTTCGATTATCTTCGGAGTTTCAACCTACAAATTTACAAAAAAATCCCGACATACACAAATGTCGGGATTCTAATAATTCTCTTATCTTGCGGGTTACAAACCAGCAAGGACTGTGGAGGGGGCTGTAGAGTGGGGTCAGCGGAGCACCTTGTAGTTTTCGTTGAGTCCGTCGGCGTATTCCACCACCACGATATTGACACCCTTGGGACATGCGGCGAGGGAAATTTCGGCGGCGCGCACGCGGCGGTCGATGAGTTCGCCGTCGGCATTGTATACGGCGATCGAAAGCGGGGTCTCCTCGCTTGTCACCCGACATACGTCGCCCTCAACGCAAATCGAGGAGCGGAAGTCCACCTTGACATCGGCCACGCCTGAGGGCTGCGGGAGCTTCCCTTCGGTCACTCCCTGGAAGTACATCGACACGGGAATGTCGCCCTGCTTCTCAGGGAACACCGCCTTGGGGACCTTTATCTCGACGGTATAGGTGCCTTTTGCAAGGGGGCCGAGGTTGATGATACGGTTGTCGATCACATCGCCGGGACACCAGTTGGAGAACGACTGCCACTCGGCATCTGATCTGGCGGAGTAGCCGTAGATGCCGTTGAGCTGGGTATTGTACTTACGGAAAGGCTCGCAACTATCGCGGCCCGGAGTATAGCGGAGCACCACCTCGTCCTGAAACCTCACCACATGGACGCGGCGGTTGTACTCCTCGCCCCCGGCGTTAGCTCCATGGTTGCTGGTGATGAGCACGATCTCGCTGTCTGTAACATCCTCCGGCACCTCGAATGTGTATTTCTTCTGGGTCTTGCCGAGCACGTCGGTGGCACTCTCGTCGTAGTTGCAGAGATTCTTGCCCTGATCCTCTGGTTTCTTTATCACGATGGGAACCAGCACATTCTTGTCGGTGAGAGGCGCGGGAGCGTCAGTCTCGAACCAAAGCGTTCCGGCGAACACATCCTGACAGCCGGCGCAGCCCTTGATCTGTTCGTTGGCCGCGTAGGGGATGCCGAAGAGCTGGAATTCCACCCAGATGTCGAATTTCTCCCGAAGCCGGGCATCGCGCAAGATGCCGGAGACATTATCTACTTCGTAGGCGTAAGGCACCTCCTTGGGATTCTTATTCTTGTCCATAAAGGGAGTGATGAACCGGCCTAACTCTATGCGCTTCACTTCGGAGGGAGTGTATGTGGCACTTCCTTTCGGTACGAAAGCGAGGTTGATGTTGCCGATGCGGTCGTAGTTGTCGCACATCGCGCCGATCATCACGCGCATGTCAAGGTGTTCGCCTACCTGTGCGAGCTGCTCGTCGCTGAGCTTCACGGCATAGAGCGAGGTCAGATGACGCAGGACACCGTCATCATCAGGAATCATGGCCTTGGCATCGTCGTTGAGGTTCTCCAGTTTGTTGTACCCATCGAAGAAGACCACGTCATCGTATACGTGGATCACGTTTTCAAGCGCTTCGCGGGCGGAGGCACCTGAAGTGGATACGAGAGCGGCACCGAGCACCGCTGCGGTAAGGATTGAATGCTTCATAAGCAGAGTTGTTTATGTTTTTGCGACAAATTTAATTGTTTCCTTCCTTATTCGCAAATATTGCAGTGAAAACTGTGCAAAAAACAGCATCCCGGGAGTCGGGACGCTGTTTATTTAACTATCTGTGGCAATAATCTGCGGGCAACAATCAGTGGGGCCGCCGGTATCAGCCTTTATACTTCTTGAGAATGACCGCTGCATTGTGGCCTCCGAAACCGAAAGTATTCGAGAGGACGGTGTCGACATTCTTCTCCACGGCCTTGTTGAACGTGAAGTTCAGGCGGGGATCCACCTCGGGGTCGTCGTCACCCTCCTCATGGTTGATTGTGGGCGGAATGACACCGTCGGTGATGGTCTTGACACTTAGGACTGCCTCGAGGGCGCCGGCGGCGCCGAGGAGATGTCCGGTCATCGACTTGGTGGAGCTTAGGTTCATCTCGTAGGCATGGGGGCCGAACACATCGACGATGGCCTTGACCTCGCTGCGGTCGCCTACAGGAGTGGAAGTACCGTGAAGATTGATGTAATCTATGTCTTCAGGTTTCATTCCGGCATCCTTGAGGGCGTTCTCCATCACGAGACGCGCTCCGAGGCCTTCAGGGTGTGTCGCGGTGATGTGGTAAGCATCGGCACTCATGCCGACGCCGACCACTTCGGCATATATGTGCGCTCCGCGGGCTTTGGCATGCTCGAGCTCCTCGAGTATGAGAGCTGCCGCACCCTCACCGATCACGAATCCATCGCGGGAGCCGCTGAAGGGGCGGGACGCACCCCGGGGGTCGTCGTTACGCGTGGAGAGGGCCTTCATCGAGTTGAAGCCACCCACGCCGGCGGGGAAGACGGCAGCCTCGGCGCCTCCGGCCACCACTGCGTCGGCATATCCGAGGCGGATGGTGTTACAAGCGTCGATAAGCGCGTTGTTCGATGAAGCGCAGGCCGAGACCGTGGCATAGTTGGGACCGCGGAACTCGTGGGCTATAGCGATGTGGCCGGCGGCGATGTCGGCTATCATCTTGGGAATGAAGAAGGGATTGTATTTGGGGCCCTGTTCCTCACCGTGGACGGCGAAGTAACCTGCTTCCTCCTCGAAAGTATGCAGACCGCCGATTCCGGCAGCGAAAATGACACCCACGCGGTTTTTGTCAATGTCCTCGGCGTCAAGTCCGGCATCCGCGATGGCCTCGTCGGCCGCCGTGAGGGCGAACATCGCGTAGAGGTCGAGCTGACGCATCTGACGGCGGTCGAAGTGGTCGGCCGGATTGTAGTCCTTGACCTCGCACGCGAACTGCGTCTTGAACTTCGAGGCATTGAAGCGCGTGATCGGCGCTGCGCCGCTGACGCCTTTCTTGGCGTTCTCCCAGGTGGTGGCCACATCGTTGCCGATGGGACTCAGCGCGCCCAGCCCGGTCACTACTACTCTCTTTAATTCCATTATCTGTCGAATAAGATGGAATCCGTCGACGACGGATTATTTCTGGTGGGACTCGATGTAGCTGATGGCGTCACCGACAGTCTTGATGCTCTCCGCGTCGGCATCGGGAATGGTGAGGTTGAATGCTTTCTCGAACTCCATGATGAGCTCTACGGTGTCGAGAGAATCGGCGCCGAGGTCCTTGTTGAATTCAGCCTGGGGAGTTACTTCGTTCTCGTCTACTGTGAGTTTGTCAACGATGATCTCTTTTACTTTCTGTTCGATGTCAGACATGTCTAAAAAATTTAATTGTTAATCATTTTCATTTCAGGGCGACGCACGGACCTAAAAGTCCTGCATCTGGAATTCGCGCTGAATGTCAGCACCTTGAGCCGTAAAAGCGGAATCAATGCCTATTCAACGGAATTATCAGGATGCAAAGTAAACTAAATTTTTCCTAATATGGAAATTTTTCGACAATTTTTGCACAAAAAAATCGCGTCTGTGCAGTTTTTCGGTCTATATCGGCACCCTCCGCCAGAAACGCCGGGATTCCTTGGTATTGTGAACGGGTATCGGGACGGAGGGGCCGAGGCGGAGTATCTTTGCGGCTAAAAAAGATTATGAGAAATGATTTCAGGCTGCTGGAACGGGCCCGGATGTGCTGGGAGGCAGCCTCCGATTTCCGCGCTGACCGCGACCGCAACAAACGATTCACTTACGGCGACCAATGGAGCGACCTCGTCGACGACGGCTTAACGAAAGTGCCGGAGGAAGTCCTTATCCGCCGTCAGGGCAACACTCCGCTCAAGAACAATCTGATACGGCGATTGGTGCGCAACGTACTCGGCGTGTACCGCAACCGCATGACTCTGCCTGAATATACCCCCGACGATCAGACGGAGAAAGCAAGCGCCGCAAAAATGCAGAAGCTGATGCGCGCAAACGTCGAGACCAACCGCATGGAGGAACTTTATGCACGCTCCATGGAGGAGTTCCTGATAGGCGGTCTCGTGGTCCACAAGAAATGGTTCGGACGCAAGGGAAACCGCACCGACTGCTGGACTGACTTCGTACAGCCCGACAGATTCATCATAGACCCCTTCACACGCGACTTCAGAGGCTGGGACATCTCACTCATCGGAGAGATACACGACATGAGCTTCGACGAGCTATGCGCCTCGTTCTGCACATCTCCCGAGGAGAGGAAAATCCTGCGCGACATCTACCGGACCGAAGACTCGGTCATGACTCCGACCGGACAGTTCGGAGCAGTAGAACGTGCGCCTTCGTTCCACACTCCGGCAATCGCAGGCGTCTGCCGCGTAATCGAGGTATGGACATTGGAGCATGCCTCTCGATACGCCTGCCACGACACGGCCTCGGGACGACGGTTCCGCGTCAGCGAGGAGGATTATGTCCACATCGTAGAGCCGGAAAACCGCCGACGGATTCTCAAAAGCGAGAAAGACCTCTCGCTTCCCCGCCTGATCGAGGCGCGGTGGCGTACGGAGCAGGAATGGCATTACCATTTCCTCACACCCGACGGCCGGGTGATACGCGAAGGAATATCGCCCTACGCACACGGTGGCCACCCATACGTGTTCAAGGCCTATCCCTTCATCGACGGCGAGATCCATTCCTTCGTAAGCGACATCATCGACCAGCAGAAAGTGACCAACCGATTGATCTCCATGTACGACTGGATACTGCGCGCGTCGGCCAAGGGTGTGCTGCTCTTCCCCGAGGAGTCGCTCCCGCAGGGCATAGGCATCGACGACATCGCCGACGAATGGAGCCGCTTCAACGGCGTGATACTGTTCCGTCCCCGCCCCGGCATACCGCTGCCCCAGCAGGTAAGCTCGAAGTGTACAGACATCGGCATCACCGACCTGCTCAACATCCAGATGAAGATGATGGAGGATATTTCCGGAGTGAACGGCGCGCTGCAGGGAAAACTGGACAGCAACTCGATGAGCGGCACGCTCTATGACCAGCAGACCCGCAACTCGCTGACGGCCCTTGCCGACATAATGGGATGCTTCGAGGACTTCGTGGCGGAGGCCGCGCGGAAAGACGAGGACAACATCAGGCAGTACTGCCGGATATTGTAATTTTGAATGTCGAATTTTGAATTTTGAATTAATGATTCGGGAAGGTAATTTTGAATTTTGAATGGAGAGGAGGGAATAGAGGTTGCGGAGTTGCGCTATTTTTTGTAAATTTGCAGATTCGGGGAGGAGAGCGGACATTCTCTCTCCTCCGGATTTTCCTCATGACAGAACTGCAGACTACAAATAAAAACACCGTTGCAGCGGAGATTACCGAAGAGGTGAAGCAGGCCAAGCTGCGCTTCTCCATCATCGGCAATTCACCGCTGCTGATACGCGCCATATCGCGCGCAATCACCGTCGCGCCCATCGACCTCTCCGTATTAATATATGGAGAGAGCGGCTCCGGAAAGGAATCCTTCCCAAAGATCATCCATCAGTTCGGGGCACGCAAGCATAAGAAATATATAGCCGTGAACTGCGGAGCGATCCCTGAAGGGACGATCGACTCGGAGCTGTTCGGCCACGAAAAGGGGTCGTTCACCGGCGCGATAGCCGCACGCAAGGGATACTTCGAGGAGGCCGACGGAGGCACCATATTCCTCGACGAGGTGGCGGAGCTGCCTCTCACCACCCAGGCCAGGCTGCTGCGCGTGCTCGAGACCGGCGAGTTCCTCAAGGTGGGTAGTTCGACGGTGCAGAAGACCAACATACGCGTGGTGGCCGCCACCAATGTGGATCTTTCGGAGGCGGTGCGTCAGGGGAAGTTCCGCGAGGACCTCTATTACCGCCTCTCCACCATCCGCATCGATGTGCCGAACCTGCACGACCGCGGAAGCGACATACAGTTGCTGGCCCGAAAGTTCACCTCGGATTTCTCCCACAAATACATGACCGCGCCAATTTCATTCTCCGAAGAGGCGGTGCGCGCCATGCAGCTCTACCGCTGGCCCGGCAACGTGCGCCAGCTGAAGAACGTGGTTGAGCAGCTCTCGCTCTTCGAGGCGGGGCATGAGATCACCCGCGAGATGATCACCGAAGCACTTCCCATGGACTACTCCCCGCTCAGCACCCCTGCCACCACACGCCACGAACCGGATGCCGAGACCGAACGCAAGATGCTCTGGCAGGTGGTGCTCGGCCTCAAGGAGGAGATAGGACGGCTCCGCGAGATGATAGGAAGCGGACAGCATGACGGAAAAGGGGGCAAGGACCCGCTTCACCGCGAGGAGGAGAACCGCGCCGAACGGCGACCCACCGTCACATCTCTTATAAGATACCCTGAGAAAGACCTGCTTCATCCCGACGACGAAAGCCATACAGCCACTTTCGACCCCCTCGGCGAGGCTGAACGACGCACCATCACCGAAGCCCTCGAGCGCAACGACGGCAACAAGCGGAAGACCGCCGAGGACCTCAACATCTCGTTACGTACACTTTACAGAAAAATCCAGGAATTCAATATCGAATGAAAGCCCTCCTCTCACCGAAGCGGTTCCTGCCGCGCTTCATCGCAGCCTGCGTCATGATCATCGCCGCAGGAGGTTGCATTCCGCGGTACACGCTCAACGGATCGTCGATCAACTATGACATCTACAAGAACATCAACATCTCCGACTTCCCGATACGGGCGTCGCTCGTGTACCCTCCGCTGCAGCAGACCTTCGAGAACGAACTCCTCAACTACGTGACCCGCAACACGCGCCTCAACGTGATCGACGGCAATTCCGATCTGGAGCTCAGCGGCGAGATCACCGGCTACTCCCTCTCGCCGCAGGCCGTGGGCACCGACGCCTACGCCACCGAGACCCGACTCACCATCACCGTCCACGTGAAGTACACAGACAACAAGAACCCCGCCAACAACATCGACCAGAGTTTCTCAGCATACCGGCAATTCGACTCCTCGCTGATGCTCACCGACGTTCAGGACGGGCTCTGTCAGGAAATAAGCGAAGAACTCGTCAACCTCATCTTCAACGCGACGCTCGGCAACTGGTGACGCCGAGCCCCGCACCCACAGCAACAAAATGAAAACCTACACATTCAACGAAGCCGAGGAATCGTTCCGGAAATATCCATACTACATATATCCCGCGCTGTCGGCACTCGCCGAAGCCACGCATGAACAACGCGCCATATTGGTGCGCCGCATAGCCGCCGCCATCGGCGACGAGGCCGCGCTCCGCACAGCCATCGGCATCGACCCGGCTGAATTCGCCGACTTCTATCCCGACATGAAGGCTCCGGAACTCTCCACCTCCGAGACCATCGACACCTTCATCTCCACCTTCTCCTCTGAAAAGAAATCCGCCGCCCCCGAAATCGAGGACATCGTAACCGCTCCGGCCGTAGACTACGCCGCCATGCTCGCCGAAGAGGACAGCGAACCGCTGCCCGGGGCCGACTCCGACAGCACGGCCGACCTGCTGAACTCATTCCTGGGGACGAAACCGAAGACACCTGTCCCGCCTCAGAGGGCTGCGGCTCCAGTCAGAAAACCCATTGCCGAGCCGGCAGCAGAACCCGAAGAGAAACCTGCCGACCGTCACGACGCAGACATCGCCGCTGCGCACGCCAACGAGTCAAATCTCTCCGAAGCGCTCCTGAAAGTGATGGTGAAAAATGGGAATTATTCCAAAGCTCTTGAAATTATTAACGAATTAAGTTTGAATAATCCAAAAAAAAGTATTTACTTTGCAGACCAAAAGCGTTTTCTCAAGAAACTTATGCTCAACCGGGAGCGCCTCGACGGCGCGAAAAAAGAGTGACCGCGCCGGGCAAAGGCTTCGGGAGAGAACTGCTCGATGTGTATAATATATTGATAATCAAATAATTAATCATAAGATATGTATATCTTTCTCACAATTCTCATAGTACTCGCGTGCCTTCTTCTCATAGGCATCGTACTGATTCAGAAATCCAAGGGAGGAGGGCTTGCCTCCGACTATTCGAGCGGAAACCAGTATCTCGGCTACCGCAAGACCACCGACTTCATTGAAAAAGCCACATGGGGCCTGGCCATCTTCATCTGCGTGCTCAGCATCTGCGCTTCGTTCACGGTCAAGACTCCGGTGAACGTATCGAGCATCGCTCCGGCAGCTCCCGCTCCCAGCCAGGCAGCACCCGCACCCACCAACATCCCTGCCGACAAGAAGGCTACTCCCGCTGCGGCCCCCGCACAGCCTGCCGCAACTCCGGTACCCGCCAACCGCCCGAAATAACCGACAGGGCTGACAGACCTGAAAAATAAAAGACCGGGGCAGAGTTCTCACAAACGAGACTCAGCCCCGGTCTTTTTATGTATGTTTCAGCGACGTCCCCAAAGGAGTTTGTCGCGGATGATCGACGCGAAGTCACTGTCAGGCCGGCGCAACACGGTGAGCGCGAAGGGCGCGGCCGAGATCACAAGGTCCGGCTCGAACGCGACGGTATCCTTCTCTCGAGGGTCGCGGCAACGCAGGGTGAAGAATCGGCCATCAAGGGCGACGCTGCACTCCTCGGCACGGCAGAATATCTGCATTTCCACCTTGGAGGAACCTCCCAACACGAGAGGGCGCATGGTGAGCGAATGAGGAGCCACGGGCGAAAGCACCATGCTCCGCATGGAAGGCTCGAGGATAGGGCCTCCTACGGAAAGGTTGTAGGCGGTGGAACCGGTGGCTGTCGCCACCACGATGCCGTCGCCCATGTAGTCGGCGAGGAATTTCCCGTCGACAAAGGTACGGGCGGTCACCATGTTGGTGCTCATACTCTTGACCACGGCCACGTCGTTCACAGCGAAAGGCCATGTGGGCACATCGCAGCCGCTCACCCGGAGCATCATCCTCGTCTCCACAGAGCCGGAGCCGTCGAGCAGCATCTCGACGAGACGGTCGGTCTCGTCGAGCGAGAAGGTGGAGAGGAACCCGAGGTGGCCGGTGTTCACACCCACCACCGGCGTGCCGGCGGAGCCTATCCACTGGACCGTGCGCAGGAAGGTGCCGTCACCGCCGATGCTTATAGCCACACGAGCTTCGGGAGGGAAGTCATCGACCACCTCAACTCCGTCAGGAACCGGAACTCCGAGACCGGCGAGGGAACCCGCCAGCTTGCCATGAATAAAAACATGACTCATCCGCTCCTCCAGCACGCGGAGGAAACGGCCGAGTCCGCTTACGTCGCCGTTATGACAGCGACTGCCGTAGACGGCAACCGTATCCATTCTCATATCAGACATTCATCAGGGCCTGCAGACCGAGCAGGCGTTCCATTGCCACCGAATCAGGCGCGGCCCCGTCGCAATACATGTCGGTGACATCATACCCGTACCGCTCCAGACTATTGGCGGCTGCGGTGGCGTCGCCCGCCCTGACGCGCAGCATTACCTCCACCTTGCCGTCGGGTGCCGGGACGCTCAGCAGGTCCACAAGGTGGACATCGGCATCCTCAACGGCACGCGCCAGCATCGAGGCGCTGTAGTCGGAAGAGGCACACTCCACGGTGACCACAGAGCTGTCGTCACGCGGGGCGATCATCCGTCCCAGCGCGGTGAGCATCGAGCTCTCGTCGATCACGCCGACAGGCCTCCCCTCTTCCGTCACCCCCAGAACCCTTCCGGGAGACTCCAGCAGGCGCGGAAGTACACCGATCAGAGGCATTCCCCCGTCGACTGCCCGCATCGGGACCACTGACGGCAACTTGCCCGACGGCATCATGGCTTCTCTTGCTTTCATTTCCCTTTTTCCTTTCTTTTCTCGTTTCTTTTTCTTAAATTTGCACGAAATTGCAAAGATTCCGGAGGAACTTCCGCTTTAAAATCAGGAATCACCTTTATTTTGAAACAAAGAAGAACCGGTGTCGTTGCAATCCGACAGACAAAGTTACAAATTTTGTGCCAATTTTTTCACATCCACGCTTAAAAAAGTCATAATGACACGTCTCAGTGTAAACATAAACAAGGTAGCCACGCTGCGGAACGCACGCGGCGAGAACATCCCGGACGTAGTGAAATTCGCCATCGACTGCGAGCGATTCGGAGCACAGGGCATCACCGTGCATCCCCGTCCGGACGAACGCCACATCACACGCAAGGATGTGGCAGACCTGCGCAAGGTTGTCACCACGGAATTCAACATCGAGGGTTATCCCACAGAAGACTTCATGCGGCTTGTGCTCGCCGCCGGTCCGGAGCAGGTCACGCTTGTTCCCGACGCGCCCGACGCGCTAACCTCCAGCGCGGGATGGGACGTGATGGCCAACGCCGGGTTCCTCAGCGCCATCCTCGACAAGCTGAGAAACGCCGGCATCCGCAGCTCCATCTTCGTAGACGCCGACCCGGCGCAGGTGAGGGAAGCGGCACGCATCGGCGCCGACCGCGTGGAGCTCTATACGAAACCCTACGCCGACAACTACCGCATAAACCGCGAGCAGGCAGTGGAGCCTTTCGTCAAGGCTTCGGAAGAGGCAAAGCGTCTCGGCATCGGCCTCAACGCCGGCCATGACCTCAACCTCGGGAACCTCGCCTTCTTCTACCGCAGCCTTCCGCAGCTCAACGAAGTCAGCATCGGCCATGCCATCATCTCCGACGCACTGTACCTCGGCATAGAGAAAACAATCCACGAATATCTCGGCTGTCTCGCCGATTAACACCCTTTCCGCTATGAACACTTCCAACACCCTGTCTTTCTGGTCGCTCGTAATGGACGGCGGCTATATCATGATTCCGATCGCAATCCTGCTGATCGTGGTCATCTACGTGTTCACCGAACGCTGCATCGCCATCTCGCGGGCCGCGCGGGAGGACTCCACATTCATGAACCGCATCCGCGAGTACATCCATGAAGGGGACATCGAGAGCGCCCACAACCTCTGCCGCAAGACCAACACACCCTACGCGCGTCTGATCGACAAGGGACTGTCGCGCATAGGAAGACCCATGAACGACGTGCTCGTGGCCATCGAGAACACCGGCAACATCGAGGTAGCCAACCTCGGCAAGGGATTTCCCTGGCTCTCCACCACTGCGGCGGGAGCTCCGATGCTCGGATTCCTCGGCACGGTGGTGGGAATGATACAGGCCTTCTTCTCCCTGGCAAGCGCCGGAACCTCGGCCGACATCTCCGTACTGGCGAGCGGCATATACCAGGCCCTGGTGACCACAGTGGCCGGTCTCGTGGTGGGAATCCTCGCACTCTTCGCCTACAACTACCTGGTGGCGCGGGTGAACCGCGTGATGAATTCACTCGAGATGAAGACAATGGAATTCATGGACCTTCTCAACGAGCCGGCATAGGCCCGAGACCAGACCGTTCGGATTATGGCATTAAAACGAAATTTCCAGTCGCTGGACACGTTCTCCATGTCGTCGATGACCGATGTGATCTTCCTTCTGCTCATCTTCTTCATGGTGACGTCCACTATAATATTCCCGGCGGCAATCGACGTGAACCTTCCCCAGAGCGCGGAACAGACCTCCGAGAAGCCCGTCACGGAAGTTTACATCGACCGCGACGAGAACCTCTTTCTTGTGACGGACCGCAACGATTCAGCCAACATACTGTCGGTACCGAAGCCGATGACCATCGACGCGCTCCGGGCTGAACTGAGCGCCATCCAGGCCGCAGACTCGACGCGCGCCGTGGCACTCTACGCGGACTCGACCGTTGATTACGGCAAAGTGGTCCGCGTGCTTGACATGGCAGCCCGCTCCAACCTGCGCATGGTACTTGCCACAAAGGCAGTGTCGCCCGACGAGACACCTTCCGCGAAATGAGACAGGAACAGAAAGATTCGGCAATAGCTGCCGCCGTGACTTTCGTCGCGGTGCTGTTGTTGCTGCTCATGCTATTCGTGTGCGGGATGACTTACGACCGGCGCGAAATGGCCCGCACCTCAACTCCGGAGCTGATGATGCCCGAGGAGGAGGAAATGTTTCTCGAGCCTGAGATAATACGTGACCTCGGCGAGGAGAAGGCGGAGACAAAGGACGCTCCTGCACGGGCGTTCAAGGGAGAGCCGGACGAGGCCCCGGAAGAGAACAACCGGCTCAACGTGCCGGGCAAGAACCCGAAGCAGGCGCCTCCGGTAGAGAAGAAAGTGGCCTCCAGGCGGGAGAATGCCGTGAAGAGCACCGATCCTACCCTCTCAGACGAGGAGAAGAAGCGTGTGACGTCGAAGGTAGCCAAAGGCTTCAGGAGCCGCAATGGCGTGACGGACGGCGGTAATTCAGTGAACGGTGCCGGAGGCTCAGGCACCGGCATCAAGGGTATAGCATCGGGCCGCACATTCAAGGGATGTCCGAAACCGGACGTGGCTCTGCGCCACAAGGTGACTGTGACCGTGAATGTTGTTATCGACTCGGAAGGGCGGGTAATCTCGGCCAAGGCCAAAGGAGGCGCCGACGCATCGATCAGGCGCGCCTGCGAGCAGGCGGCGCGCGGCGCCCGTTGGAGCGCAAAGGAGGGAGCCCCGGACACCAAGGGAACCATCACCTTCTCGATAACGCCGAGATAACCCCACCGGAAAGGCACTCCATCCTTGAATCATCTTTATAAAACAAGCGGACGCCCTTGACGGAGCGTCCGCTTGTTTTAATATGGGATATGTTGATTACTTGTCGTATTCAGCGAAGTCAACCAGCGACATGTCGCCTTTCTCCATGAGGGCCTCGTGGAACGCGAATGCGGCGCGGAGGTCGTGGGGAGTGTGACCGCCGTTCTTGCATGCGATCTTGAGATAGTCCCACATGAGTTCCTTGTACATCGGGTGTACGCAGTTCTCGATCATGGTCTGGGCGCGCTGTATCGGGTCGAGACCGCGGAGGTCGGCGACACCCTGCTCGGTAGCGATGATCTTCACGGAGTGCTCGCTGTGGTCCACGTGGGATACCATCGGGACGATTGTCGAGATCTTGCCGCCCTTCTGTATGGATGGACAGGAGAAGATGGAGAGGTAGGCGTTGCGGCTGAAGTCGGCCGAACCTCCGATACCGTTCATCATCTTGGTGCCGAGTACATGTGTGGAGTTGACATTACCGTAGATGTCAGCCTCAAGGGCCGTGTTCATGGCGATAAGGCCGAGTCGGCGTACAACCTCGGGGCTGTTGGAGATTTCGCCCGGACGCATGAGCACCTTGTCGCGGAAGAAGTCGATGTTCTCCATGAAGTGAAGCATCGCGTCATCGCTGAATGTGAGCGAGCAGGTGGATGCGAAGCGGCACTTGCCCTCCTCCATGAGAGCCATCACGGCATCCTGGATTACTTCAGTATACATCTCGAAGCGGGGAATCTCGGGATTCTCACCGAGTCCGTAGAGGACGGCGTTTGCCACGTTGCCCACGCCGGACTGTATCGGGAGGAATTCCTTGGGAATCTCTCCCTTGCGGAGCTGGTCAACGAGGAAGCGGCAGATATTGTCGCCGATTCGCTGTGTAAGCTCGTCGGGAGCGGTGAAGGGCTTGATGCTCTCCGAAGCGTTGGAGGGAACCACACCCACGATCTTCTTCGGATCAATCTTCAGCACGGTGCTACCGATGCGGTCCGAGGGCCTGTAGATGGGGATCTCGCGGCGGTTCGGGGGATCAAGCGGAATATAGTTGTCGTGGAATCCGCGGAACGAGTTGTGATAGTAACTCGAATACTCGATGATGACCTTCTTGGCCAGATGGGCGATGGTGGGAGCCATGCCGAGGCCGGCGCCGAGGATCACCTCGCCGTTGGGGCTCATTTCGGTGACTTCGATGATGGCGACATCGATGTCTCCGTAGAAACCGTAACGCAGGTCCTGAGAAAGATGGCTCAGGTGCGCGTCGAAGTAACTTATGCCGTCAGTGCTGTTGACAAGCGAACGGCAGTCCTTATGACTCTGGTAAGGAGTACGCTTGGCGATCGCGTTCGCTCTCGCGAGCTCGCCGTCTACATGGTCGTTCGTCGATGCGCCTGTGAAAAGGTTGATCTTGAACGGTTCCCCTTTTTCATGGAGGGCCCTGGCTCTCTCAGCCAATGCCACCGTTACTACTTTAGGCGTTCCTGATGCTGTGAAGCCGGATGTCGCTACCGTATCACCATTTTTGATGATTGCCGCGGCCTCTTCTGCCGTAATAAATGGAATACTCATTTGTAACGTTTAGATTTAATTGGTAATTTTGCACAAAATTAATAAAACAATGCAAGAAATCCGAACAATGAAGACTTTTTTTCTCCCAAACGACGATAAAAAATGCACATTTTCCAAAAAGGTGCGCATCGAGACCTACGGATGCCAGATGAATGTGGCGGATTCGGAGGTGGTGGCCGCCATGATGTACACTGCCGGCTATGACACCACGGAGCATGACGAAGAGGCCTCTGCGGTGCTTCTCAACACCTGTTCGATCCGCGACAACGCGGAGCAGAAGATATTCGCCCGTCTCAATTACTGGAACGCAATGCGACGCAAGACGGGGCGCGACATTATCATCGGCGTGATCGGATGCATGGCCGAGCGAATGAAAAACGAACTGATTGAGCGTCACGGCGTGGACTTAGTGGCCGGACCGGACGCTTATCTCGACATACCGGAGCTTGTGGCTGCGGCCGAGGCCGGCGAAAAGGCCATCAACATCGAGCTGTCGACGACGGAGACCTACCGTGACGTGGTGCCGCGCCGCATCGGAGCCGGAGTGGGCGGATTCATCTCGATCATGAGGGGCTGCAACAATTTCTGCTCCTACTGCATCGTGCCGTATACCCGTGGCCGCGAACGTTCGCGCGAGCCGGAGAGCATCCTGCGCGAACTCGCGGACCTGCGCGCCCGAGGCTACAGGGAGGTGACGCTGTTGGGCCAGAACGTCAACAGCTACAGCTACGATACCGGCGACTGCGACGGCAAGGTGGACTTCCCCAAGCTGTTGGCCATGGTGGCCGAGGCGGCTCCCGACATGCGCGTCCGCTTCACCACATCACACCCCAAGGATATGAGCGACGCCACATTGGAGACAATCGCCGCGCATCCCAACATCGCGCGCCATATACATCTGCCGGTGCAGAGCGGCAGCAACAAGGTGCTGAAGGCGATGAACCGCAAGTACACCCGCGAGTGGTATCTCGACCGCGTGGCGGCCATCCGCCGCATCCTTCCCGACGCGGGACTCTCCACCGATATGTTCACCGGATTCCACGACGAGAGCGAGGAGGATTTCCGGGAGACTCTCTCGCTGATGCGCGAGGCGGGATTCGACTCGGCGTTCATGTTCAAGTATTCGGAGCGTCCCGGCACGCTTGCGTCTCGCGAAATGCCAGACAATGTTCCTGAAGAGGTGAAGATAGAGCGTCTCAACCGGATGATCGCGCTGCAGAACGAGCTGTCGCTCGAGAGCAACCGCCGCGATGTGGGCAAGGAGTTCGAGGTGCTTGTGGAGGGTGCGTCAAAGCGCGACCGGGAGGAATATTTCGGCCGCACCAGCCAGAACAAAGTCGTGGTATTCCCTAAGAGGGATGTGCGTCCCGGGGATTTCGTGAAAGTACGAGTGACTGACGCAAGCTCCGCCACTCTCAGAGGGGAGCTTATATAGTACAGGCACGCCGCGACGTTCGGGCCGCTACCGCAAATCGGAAGCTGCTCCGGGCTTCATCACCACTCCTTTCGACTTGCGTCCGTTGATGGCTATCATCAGCGGCGAGTCGAAGCGCACCACGCGCACGAAGTCGCTCTCCATGGCGGCGGGCATCGCGTCGAGATAGGCTGTGTCGACAAAACCGTTGCCGGCAGCCGGATCTACAGTGAAATAGCCCGTGCCGAACGACGTAAGATTCTGGAAGAAATGTGTTCCCTGCGAGGGCTCGACGCGGAAGCCGGGCAGTGCGGACTCTACTATGAGTCGCGCGCCGGAGATCTGTGCCCAGCGCACGGGAACGCCGAGAGCCGGATCGGAAGTGCCCCAGCGGCCCGGGCCAATCAGCAGATACGGTTCGTTGCCGGCCACGAACTTTTCGTTGAGCGACCCGATTTCATCGGCGATTTCGCGGGTATGAAGTGAATTGAAAGCTTCGGGCTTGACATAGACCACATAGCGGACATTGTCCATCAGTCCGTGACCGAGAGCCGCCTCGCTGCGCAGGATAAGACTCGAATCCGCGACATCGGTCATTGAGTCGTCGAGCATCTCCTTCCTGTCGACTATAGGACGTATCTGAAGCCAGTAGACCACTCCCCTGCAACCATCCTTATCCGGCTTGCAGAATATATTTCCCGCGAATTCTATCTCGACGGGTCGCCCCATCTCATACTGTCCGGTAGAGAGCATGAAGTCGGAGATTTCGGCAAGCGGGAATTTGTCATGCTTGAGCACGTTGGCGAAAGTGACGAGCTTGCGGCCCGGTCCCAGAGCGTTGTCACGGATCATGCGGTCCTCGATGTCGAATGTCGAGACAAGGTACGGGAGAGAGCAGGACTTGACTGCGTCGGCCACAGGAACCTTCACGATATTGAAGCAGTCGTTGGTGGTGAACCTCGCGGTCTCCACCACGGAGTCGGGCAGCGCATGGAGGAAAGTCTGCGTGTCGCGCAGAGCCAGCTCCACGGTAGAAGTCTGGAGCACCCGCGAGGGATGTCTGGGAGAGAAACGAAGAGCCTTGCCCCCATCGACAATGTAGGAGCCGAGCCCTGCGGCCACCTCCACTACTCCCTCCTCGCTCTTTTCATCTCCCACTGGGTAATAGTTGAGCGAGCGGCCCACTCCGGAAAATGTGGGATAATACATCCCGTCGTGGTCGGCACCCGCCACCTCCTGAAGTATAACCGCCATCTTCTCTTGGTCGATGACATTGCTCGTGGCGTTCATGTAGGCCTTGGAGTCGGCGAAGAACACCGAGGCATAGACGGCCTTGACAGCATCCGTGACCATACGCATCCGCTCTTCGGGATTCTCCACGAAAGGCACCATATAGGTGGAGTAGATTCCGGCGAACGGCTGGTAATGAGAGTCCTCGAGCAGCGACGAACTCCTGACAGCCATCGGTTTGTGGACCACGTCGAAGAACGCGGCGATGTCGGCCACTACCGAAGCGGGGAGGTCTGCCTCGAGGAAGCGGTTGAGTATAACCTGATCCGGTGCATCGGAGAGCGCTATCGGATAGAGGTTGTTTGAATCCATGAACTCATCGAAAATATCAGTGCAGACCACCACCGTGTGGGGGATGGTAACCTGTACGCCATGGAAATCCTCGCATACCGGATTGCGCTTGATGATCTGGTCGATGAATGCGAGGCCGCGTCCCTTTCCGCCCATCGATCCCTGACCGATGCGGGCGAAGTTGGAATAGCGGTCGTAATTCTCGCGCTTGAAGACGGCCACCACGCCCCGGTTCTTCATGCGGCGGTATTTCACGATGCATTCGAAGACGAGACGGCGCACCATCGGTTCGTCGGCCATATCGGTGAAGGCATGGCTCTTGAGAGCGTCGGCTATGGGGAAGAGCGCGCGGGAATAGAGCCAGCGGCTTATGCTGTTGTCGGTGCAGATGGAGAGGAGCAGGTCGGAGGGGATGTCGAAGATTCCGTTCTGCAGGTCCTTGAGGTTGTGGAAGCGCATCAGCTCGCGGTCGTCGCCTGGATAGCGCACTATGAAGTCGCCGAAGCCGAAGCGACGCGACACTGCCTTGCGCAGGTCGATGGGGAGAGTCTTGGAGTTCTTGTCAAGGAATGTGTAGCCCGCCATCTCTGCCGGTACGCGGTTGGCGGTCTCCTGACTCTCCACTATCACCGGTACGTGGGGGCTGCGGAGGTGCAGATACCCGGCGAGCATCATGCCGGCCGCGGGGTCCTTCTCGCCGTTGCGTGGGAAGCGTGCGTCGGTCACCAGGCCGATGATGTTGTCGCCGTAACGGTCCACGAGAGCCGCGGCCTCCTCGTAATCGCGGGCAAGGAGCACCTTGGAGCGTCCCCGCATGCGCAGCATGGCCTCATGCTGGTTGAGGGCCTCGGTGGCGAAGTCCATCGACTGACGGAGCAGGAACTTGAAGAGATAGGGAAGTATCGAGGAATAGAAACGGATTGAATCCTCCACAAGAAGGATTGCCTGCACACCGACATCGAGGATATCGTTGTCGGCGTTCATCTTGTCCTCGATAAGCTTGATGATGGCGAGGATGAGGTCGACGTTTCCGAGCCAGCTGAACACATAGTCCACGCCTCGCAGGTCCTCGTTGGCGATACGCCGGCGCACTTCTTTGGAGAAAGGAGTCAGCACCACGAACGGAATCTGCGGATACATTTCATCGAGCGACACCGCCTCGCGGAATGTCTCGCTGACATCCACGCCGGGCATCGCTATGATGAGGTCATATTCCTTCGCGGCGAGTTCCGCGCGTGCCTCCGTATAGTTAGCCACCTTTGTGAAGCGCGGCGGGGAGGAGAGGTTGAGCGAGACGTACTCGTTGTAGACCTGCTCCTCCACCCTGCCGTCCTCCTCGAGCATGAATGCGTCGTAGGGTGTCGCCACAAGAAGCACATTGAAAATGCGCTTCTGCATCAGGTTCTGGAATGCCGTCTCCTTCAGATAGAGACGGCTCAATATCGTTTCATTTACATTTTTCATATCGCGGAGGATTATTCGCCTTCCGCCGCATCCTTCTCCGCGAGCTTCTCGATGAAATCCTCAAGAGCGCCAGGCATCGACCTGTGGGCGGAATTCGGAGCCTGCAGGTCCACGCGGTATCCCATATCCTCAATGGCCTTGACGGTTGTGGGGCCGAATGCTCCGATGTAGATATGGTCGTTGTCCTGGTTGAATTCGGGAAAATTCTTCTTGAGCGAGGCGATTCCGGCAGGGCTGAAGAAAAGCAGCATGTCATAATCGAGCTCCTCTCCGGGCTGGAAATCATTGCTGACGGTGCGGAACATCACTACCTTGGTGACATCGAGATCATGTCCGTCAAGAACCGAGAGGTCCTCCTTATGGACATCCGACACCGGGAACAGTATCTTCTCTTTCCTATTCTTGTCGAGGGCCATGAAGAGTGTCTCGTCGTCAAGTCTTCCGGTCGAGCCGTACGAGATTTTTCTCTTGCGGTATACGATGTATTTCTGCAGATAGAGCGCGATGGCCTCGGTGGTGCAGAAGTATTTCATAGTATCTGGCACCTTGACACGCATCTCCTGACAAAGACGAAAGAAATTGTCGACGGCGGCACGCGAGGTCAGGATCACACCGCCGTAATCGGCGAGGTTGACTTTTGACTGACGGAACTCTTTCGCCGTGAGGCCCTCTGTCTTGATGAAGGGTCGGAACACCATCTCGATGTCATACTTTTTCGAAATGTCAAAATAGGGAGATTTGTCGCCGGCCGGGCGAGGCTGCGACACAAGGATCTTCTTAATTTTCATTCTACTTTATATTTTTCCGTTTTACCGGCCTCGTCAGGGCGATATGATGCACAAGACCACTGTCCCGAAGTAGACCAGAATCAAGGGTACTATTTCCAAACTGCAAAGGTAGTACAAAAAAAGCAACCAAGAGGATAAATGGTCGAAAAAAATGCGAAAACCTTTCCAAATAAACAATATTTTGCACAAAATGAAGACCGATGCCGCTATAATGAGCAGTTTCGGAGTCCATGATGGGTAACAGAGAACGAGGAACGCCGGCGGGAGGGACAGGCCCCCCCCGATGGCAGTCGAGGCGGTGGCTCCCTTCACCCAGAGGACTGCCCGACGGGAGTCGGTGAATACATTTCCCACCACCCAGTAGGCGGTCGTGATTAAGGTCACGTAGATGGCACAGACTCCCATGCAGACCGCTATGCCGACAGGCTGCGGCAGCAATACAGATAAGGACCATGCGGGATTGTATCCGGCCGTCATGCCGATTAAGGCCCAGAGGAGTACGCCGGCCGACGCGGCCCATAGCGCGTTGAGGAGTATGAGCAGCACGGTCTCGTCGACTGTGTCGTCGAAGGCGTTGGAGCGCAGACGGGTCTCGAACAGGTCGGTCCATATCGCCTTGAAATGTCGGGGGCTGTTCTTGATCCTGAGCGCAGCGAGAGTGAAGAGAAGCGTGAGCACGAGATAGATCCAGGACATGCCGAAACCTTCTTCCGTCTCTCTCTGACCTTCAACGGAGCGCACCGGGCTTTCCATTATCGCCATAGAGGGATATTCGCCGGCGACAAGCGTGTCGACTGCGATGGAATCGGCCGCGACGGTGTCGGCCGCGACCGTATCGGCCGCGGGCTGTACCGCCTGAGATGCGGGCATGGTCACTCCTGTCTTCACTTGAGCCATCCGTTCTCCTTATACCAGAGGATAGACTTATGGACACCTTCGGCAAGGTGCACCTTGGGACTGAAGCCGAACGCACGACGCGCCTTGTCGACATCGACAAGCCAGTTGCGCTGCTTCATTATATTGAACTTGTCGCGGTTGAGGGTGGATGGCTTCATACGGGCCACGCCCCATTTCTCGGCAACGGCGGAGACAGCCTTCACGGCCCATAGAGGCATGCGCACTGGCATGACGAAACGTTTCCCCATCTCCTTCATGGCAAGATGTCGGAATTCCTTCTGCGTGTAGCCGCGCGGCTCCGCCACGTTGTAGACCTCTCCTGTCGGTGCTTTCGCGAGCGCGTCGAATATGGCGCGAGCGAGGTCCTCCACATATATGAAACTGAGTTCCTGACGGCGATAGCCCACCGAAAAGTCGAAACCTTTTGCCATCGACTCGAACATCAGGAAGTAGTCACGGTCGCGCGGACCGTAGATGCCGGTGGCCCGGAATATTATGTAGGGAATTCCGGCAGTAGCGAGCCAAAGCTCGGCCTTGAGCTTCGATGCCCCGTAGCGTGTGTTGGGACGCGGAATCATCTCTTCGGTGAAGGGGGTGTACCCGCGCTCGTCGCCGGGTCCGACAGCGGAAAGGCTGCTTACGTAGAGCAGTTTCTCGGGAATCATGCCGGTGTTGTGGAGAGCCGAGGTGAAGTGGCGGAGATAATCATAGTTTATCCTTGAGAAATCGGCGTAGCGCATCACTTTTGTCGCGCCGAGATTATAGACGATATAGTCCCATCTCTCACCTTCTGGCAGTGCGCCTCGCAATGTATCGGCCATTGTCTCGGGGCGGTCGAAGTCGAAGACCACGAAGTTGATATGCGGGTCATCGAGCCATTGACGCGATGTGGACTCCCGGACTCCGGCCCAGACATCGAACCCTCGCTTCAGGGCCTCGGCCACGATGAAACCTCCGGCAAAGCCTCCGGCACCGACAACGAGCACTCTCGTCCTGCGGGCCGGCA
This sequence comes from uncultured Muribaculaceae bacterium, assembly GCA_910584545.1. Lineage (GTDB taxonomy): Bacteria > Bacteroidota > Bacteroidia > Bacteroidales > Muribaculaceae > Lepagella. Next base: position 71,424 of record CAJUBC010000004.1, read on the forward strand.
GCGCGCTCTCGACGCCCTTTTCCGCAATATTTATATCTGCTTCCATCTGATGTCGTTTATATAAGTCTGAACTCGTAACCCTGTTCCAGCAGCCACTCTATCGATCGAGGGAGAGCCTCGCGCCTCGGGATGCTGCGGAGGGAGTCGTGAAACACCACCACCGAACCGGGACGCGTCCACCTGCGCACTATCCGGACCACATCGTCGGCAGAGAGCCGGTGGCTGTAGTCACGCGACACCACATCCATCATCACAACTCTGTAATCACCGGCAATGGCGAGGGACTGCCTCCGCGTCATGGCACCGTGCGGGGGACGGAAAAGGGTGCTGTCGATATAGCCCGCTGCCTCGCGGACATCTTCTATATACCGTTGCGTGGAGCATTTCAAACCCTGCAGATGGTGCATGGTATGGTTTCCCACACGATGTCCGTGAGCCAGCACTTCCCGATACAGATCGGGGTACTTGCGCACATTGTCGCCCACCATGAAGAACGTGGCCTTGATGCCGAAGCGGTCAAGCAGGTCGAGCACGTAAGGTGTGGATTCCGGAATGGGTCCGTCGTCGAATGTGAGGTATACCGATGGATGTCCCGGCTCTCCGGGATCGAGCCTGAACTCTCCGGGAGCGGCGAGCCTGCGGAATATCTCCGGCGGGAATTCTATCAGCCTCACCTCGACGGATTATTGGCCTCGAACTCGTCGCTGATCCACTTGCTGCGGTTCATGTCGACCTTACGGATCTCGGGATCGGCCATGATCGCCTCGCGCGAAACACCACCTGCCACATACTGCTCTATCGCCTGATAGAATATGGAGTCGATGTAACGGTCGTCGGCCGGCGCGGCCGCATAGTCCCCGGCACTCATGGCTGCGAGGCGGTTGACCGTGACGGCGGCTCCCGAGAGCTCAGCCACATAGTCTGCCTCGGTAAGTTCCTGCGAAGAGCCGTCACCGGCGACACCGTAGGCAGCCTCATAGTTACGCTTGAGCTGGTCAACGGTAAACCCGGTGCTCTTCACTATGCTCTCGGCATCCTTGAGATTGCCTCCGGCCTGCTGATAGAGTTCGATGAAACGATAGAACTGATAAGGCATCAGTCTGGACTCCACAGTGAGGCTCGGATTGCCGAAGGAGGCGGCCATAGCGGCGCCGTAACGAAGGTATTGCGACATGCGTTTCATCAGCGGCAGAATCATGCCACGGGCCTTTTCCTTGAGTTTCGCGTCGTTGAGACGGTCGCCGAGACGCACATACATATCGGCTGTCGTCAAGGCTACCGACATGGAGTATGGAGCCACTCGGTCGGAAAGTTTCGAAGTCATAAGGTCGCCGACCTCAAGAGCCTTGCGGAACTTGGCCTCCGCCTCCGCCTTCCTGTCCTCCGACAGGAGCACGTCGCCTTCGTAAATGAGTTCGGAGGCAACATCGAGCATCGAGGTCTGTGTCGATACCAGCATTCTTCTTGCGGTCTCGTCGAAATAGGGATTGCCGTTGTCGGCTCCACCCCAGCGGTATTTCTTGGTGACTACATCGTAGGCACGGTCCGTACGCGCCGGGATTCCCTCCTGAAGCGTCGGCACAAGCTGATGTGTCATACCGGTAGAGCGCAGATAATCGGTCATCCCGAGATGGTATTCGTCGCCAACGGTGGAACACCAGTAGATGGGCCGTGGCCATCCATCAGCAGCATTGGTGGCTATGATGTCGAGCATCATCAGCTCGCCGAGCGAGATGTATCCTTTCTTTCTGACGGCCGGGGCCGCCCCGAGGTCTATCGCTATTTCGTTGACGATCTTCGAGGAGTCCTGCGGAGCCACGAGACCTCGGGCCACTACAGCCTTCCTGTCGACGGGAATGGTGACCACGCTCGATGCAAGCATCGGATAGTTGTAGTCATTGTCGCGGCTTGATCCGGAGTAGAGCACCTTTAGGCTGGTCATCAGGTCGACCGGCGCGCGGTCGCTGCCCGGCAGCGTCACGTCGAGACGGCCGTAGGCCACATCCTCGGGACGCGCCGTGAAATGAACGGGAGCCGCCTCATAGCTGCGGGCACGCATCTGGTTGACATACCAGTCGGAGGCGAGGTAGCTGAGATTGATGATCTTCACATCGGGGCGCACTCCCTCTACCTCCTGTGCGTACCAGAGAGGGAAGGTGTCGTTGTCGCCGTTACAGAACACTATCGCGTTCGGCTCGAGACTCTCGAGATAGTTCACTGCGAAATCGCGGGCCGCATAACGGCCGCTCCGGTCATGGTCATCCCATGTCTGACTAACCATCTGGATCGGAATCGCGATGCCGATGATAAGAGCCACAATCGCGGCCTGGCGAGAGACTGCGGCATTGCGGCCTCCCTGCTCCACGAGATTGGGATTCTGCTCGGGAAGTTCGCCGGCATCCGTACCCTTGGCGGACGACACCTGCGTCTCTACGGGATTCTTCTCCTTCTTGCCCATGAGGAAGGCTATGAACTGCCACAGGGCGGCAACGCCCATACCTATCCAGATTGCCCAGGCGTAGAAGCTGCCGGCGAACGCATAGTCACGCTCGCGGGGCTGCTGCGGGGGCTGGTTGAGGTAAAGCACAATCGCGATACCGGTCATGAAGAAGAGGAAGAACACCACCCAGAACTGCTCTATACCGCGCTTTCCGGCGAACGCCTGCCATAGAAGTCCGGCGATACCGAGAAGGAGCGGGAGAAGGAAGTAGCGGTTGTGGCCGGGATTGTTCTTGCCGAGGTCGTCGGGAAGCAGAGACTGGTCGCCAAGACGGGCGTTGTCGATGAAAGGTATGCCAGAGATCCAGTTACCGGCATCAAGTTCTCCGGCCTGGTTGAGAAGGTCATTCTGTCGTCCGGCAAAATTCCACATAAAATAACGCATGTACATGTGGACCAGCTGATAGTTGAAGAAATAGCTTAGATTCTGCGAGAATGTCGGCTTGTATCCTATCTTCTGGGGATAGTTGACTATTCCCGTCATCTGGTTCATGTACGGTTCGCCGCCGAGGTCTATCTCCGGAACTTTCTCTCCGGTCACCGCATCCACGGCATTAAGTTCCTTCAGGTTATCGGGAACAGTATCAAGATTGACCCACTGTTTGTAATACTCGCGGTGGGCACGGCTATAGATTCTGGGGAAGAACATGTTGAGCTCCGGATTCATCTTCACCTCGCTATTATAGTCCTTCTTCACATAAAAGTCGCCGCCGCGCTCGGCAAGCTTGCGGTTCTTCTCCTGATCCTCCACGCTGAGGAAACCATATTCGGACTCGGCAGTCGCACCGGGCACACCTTTTGCATAAAGGGGCTTGCCGGATTCCACAACCTGTGTATAGTGAGGTACGCTGACCACTATCGGACTGCCATCTTCTGTATACTGTATGGTATCGTTGGTGATCGCCTCGAGTTTCTTCTGGACGCTCGAGTAGAGGGTCTCGCCGTAGAGCAACGGATTCTCTCCGTACTGCTCGCGGTTAAGGTAGGAGGCGAGGTCAAATACATTGTCGGGAGAGTTCTGGTTCATCGGTGTGTCGGCGCTCGACCTGATAAGGATAAGCGCATAGCTTGAATAACCCACGAATATCACGGCCATGCTCCATAGGATGACACTCATCACACGAACTGGAACCGGCCGACAGTATTTAGACACAAGCCATACTGCCAGGATTGCGGTAAGTATCCATCCGAGCCACCATCCGTCGCCCATGAAAAGCATTCCGGAGCAGGTCACTGCCACCAAGAACGACACCTTGATCCATACCGCAGATTTCTGACGGCGCAGTTCAAATATCGCCCAAACGAATGCCGCCACAATGACAATAGCATAAATTAGCGCACCGGTATTGAAGCTTGCGTGGAGTCCGTTCACGAAGAAGAGCTCGAACTGCTGGGCAATCTTGATGAAGCCGGGGACAAGTCCGAACAGCACCAAGGCGATCATGACAAATGAGAGAAGCAGGGCCAGCAAAGACTTGACAAGATCCATGTTCTTCCATTTGCGATATGCGAACACCAGCACGATGGCAGGAATGCAGAGCAGGTTAAGAAGATGGACTGCCACACTGACACCGATCACGTATGCTATCAGTATCAGATATCTGTCGGAATGCGGCGAATCGGCATGATTCTCCCATTTCAGAATCAGCCAGAACACAAGGGCCGTGCAGAAAGAAGAGAAGGCATATACCTCTCCCTCTACCGCAGAGAACCAGAATGTGTCGCTCCAGCAATATGCGAGAGCACCGACAACGCCGCTGCCCATAATCACCAGATACTTTGTGAGAGACAGTTCCTCACGCTGGGAATCGCGGACCACGAGACGACGCACGAGATGCGTGATAGTCCAAAACAGGAGGAGTATGGTAAGCGCTGAGAGCAGTCCGCTCATAGCATTTACCATGACGGATACAGACTGCGCGTCAGGAGCAAAATTCGAGAAGAATCGAGCCGTAAGCATGAAGATAGGGTTGCCGGGCGGATGTCCCACTTCCAGTTTGTCGGCCTGGATGATAAACTCTCCGCAATCCCAATAGGAAGCGGTAGGCTCAAGGGTGAGCCAGTAAGTGATCAGGGCGATTACGAACACCGTCCATCCGATCACGTTATTGATTAGATTGTATTTCTTTGTTATCATAAAAAAGCAGGGCCATCCCTGACGCTTCTGATTCAATCTGCAAAATTAGCCATTCTCCCCGACATCTCCAAAAAATATAAAAAGAAACAGGCGCTTCCCGGAGGGAGCGCCTGTCCTGAAGGTGGCGATTACCTACTCTTCCGCTTTCGCAGTACCA